>NSHO01000023.1 GCA_002737105.1 Flavobacteriales bacterium
ATAAATATTTGGCAGCTTTAAACTATAGAAATATTTCGGATATCTACTACAGAAAACAAAATTTCCATTCCGTAAAAAAATATTTAGATTCAACTTTGGTTCATTTACCAGAAAAAAACAAGGCATTCAAACCTACCAAAAAGAAATTAGATGTAATTACAGATGTTGTAAAATATCAAGACGTTGTTAATCATTCTGATAGTATAATAACTGTTTCAAAAATGTCTGGTTCTGAAAAAAATAAATTTTATCAAAAATACATCACCAAATTAAAAATATCAGATTCTATAGCAGCTAAAAAAGTAGCAGAAAATTTAGTTTTATCAAAAAATAATCAAAAAGCAGATATGTTTTCTGGAGAAAATTTTAGTGATAACTTAAGCACTAATAATAAAAATTTCCCAGCCGGAATCACAAAGGCAAAAAGTCCAGTTTTAGAATCACCTTTAGTTAAACAATCTTCAAATTCAGGAAGTTTACAAAGTAATTTTTACTTTTATAATGCAGTAACTGTTGCGCAAGGTAAATTAAATTTTAAGAAAAAATGGGGCGATATTAAATATGGCGACAATTGGAAATCCATAGCAGTTTCAAATCAAAACCAAACTGAAAATGCTGAAGAGGAAACGGATGATGAAACAACAGATAAAACTGAAGAAGCTGGTCTGGAACCGAAATACAAAACCTCTTTTTACATTGATCAATTACCAAAAAACGCTAAGGTTTTAGATAGTTTAAATACCGAGGCCAATTATGCTCGTTTTCAACTTGGCGCTATTTTTAAAGAAAAACTTAAAGAAAATAAGTTGGCCATAATATCTTTTGAGGACATTTTGGTAAACACACCAGAAAGCAAATTAGTGTTGCCAACCTACTATAATTTATACCAATTGTATGGTGCATTAAAAAACGAAAAAGCATTGGTTTACAAGCAAAAAATCTTAACAGAATATCCTGAAAGCAGATATGCATCGGCTTTTAATAACACTACAATTAATGCTGATATTACTGCGGATTCTGAATTTAACGCGCTTTATGCAAAAGTAGAAAAAGGATTATTTAGAGAAGCCAATTTAGAGATTGATGCCTTATTAAAAAAATATGACGGAGATGAATTAAACGCTAAATTTGATGTTTTGAAAGCAAAAATTTCAGCAAGATTATTCGGACTTTCAGCTTATAAAATGGCGTTGCAAAAAATTGTAAAAAATTATCCAAAAGCCGAAGAAACAAAAAAAATAGCATCCATTTTAAGTTCAGATATTCCTGTTTTGGAATCTTTAAAATTTGGAGAAAAACCGAAAACGTATAATTTGGTTTTTATAACCAATTATCCTAACGAACTTTCGCACAAAAGCTTAATTGAAAAATTAAATAAATATGCCAAAGAATCTGGTGACAGGAAAGTAAAAGTGTCAAATGATATTTACAATGTCGAAAAAAATATGATTGTGTTACACGGAATTATAAATAAAGCAACTGCAGAATCTGTTTACAATTATCTAAAAGAGCACAAAGATTATAAAATTAAAGATACGCCATTTATCATCTCAAATGAAGATTATAAAGTGGTTCAAGTAAAGAAAAACGTAGAAGAATATTTAGCTAAAATCAAATAAGTATGCCAAAATCAGACTACGATTTATTAGGAAAAACAAATCGAATTGTAGAGCAAACTACCATTACTGGGAATATAATTTGCACTGCCGATTTACGCTTAGATGGCGAATTAATTGGCGATATTACTTGCAAAGGAAAAATTGTATTAGGACCAAAAAGCAAAGTAGAAGGAAATATTACCTGTAAAAACATTGATATCGAAGGCAAATTCAACGGCAAATTAGTGGTGGAAGAATTACTAGGAATCAAAAAAACAGCCAAAATTTCTGGAGAAGTAACCGTGGGAAAACTTGCAATCGAACCTGGTGCGATTTTTGAAGCCAGTTGCGAGATGAAATCAAAATAAATTTTGTCTAAAAACAGACTAAAATGACACAAAAAAAAGACCCGAAGAAGCAATACAATAATTCGTATAATTCTTACGCACGTTTTTCAAGTATTGCTATTCAAATGTTTGCAATTATTGGTATTGGGGCTTTCGTAGGAATAAAAATTGACGAGTATTATCAAAAAAAAAATGATTTATTTACAATAATACTGTCGTTGCTTTCAGTAATATTATCTATATTTTATGTAGTTCGTAGCATTATTTCCTCTTCAAAAGACAAAGAATAAAATGAGTTCAACATTTCGATCTAGACAAATTTCGTTTACAATTCAATACGCTTTATTTGCGGTTGCAATTTTTTCCATTCACAGTTATTTGTTGTTTTATTTTGCAACTAAAACTATCTTTTTTTTCCCGATTTGGCATATTTATCTTTTTAATTTTGTAACGACGACAATACTTTACACGATTGTCAACTACAAATATTCAAAAGACAAAACCACTGTTTTTAATACTTTTATGGCAAGTACATTATTAAAAATGATTTTAGTAATTGTTTTTTTACTACCCCTTTTAATGATAGAAGTAAAAGATAAAAAACCAGATGTATTCAATTTTTTTATTGCTTATTTTTTGTTTCTGATTTTTGAAGTCTATTCAATAGCCAAATTCCTTCAAAATAATGATTCAAAATGACATTAAAACAATGATAAATTTAGTTTGTGTATTAAAAACAAAGTATGTAGATTTGCAAAAAAAATTAAACGAGGTATTTTAAGTTATAAATATGGTATTAAACATTTTTAAAGTTGTACGGTTAGCATTGTTGTTATTAGCAAACACAGCATTCTTAAGCGCAACAGAAAACGAAAAAAAGGAGCCTTTCAACGCAAAAGAAATGATTATGCATCACGTCAAAGATGCACACGAATTTCATATTGTGGAATGGAATAACAAATCCATTTCAATATCATTACCTATTATACTTTGGACGAACAACGGGTTAACAACCTTTTTATCAAGTGAATTTCATCATGATGATTCAGGTGTTAAAATCGTAGAAAAAAACGGTAACAAATTTGCTAAACTTCACGAAAAGATCTATCAACTAAACAGTGGTGCAGAAACGATTGAGTTTAATCAAGAACATCATCCAAAAAACGCTTCACTTCCATTAGATTTTTCTATTACACGAAATGTTTTTATGATGTGGGTTTCAGTAATTTTATTATTTCTCATTTTTATTACATCAGCCAGAAAATATAAAAATTCCAAAGACAATGTCCCAACAGGAATTTCAGGTTTTGTTGAACCTTTAGTAGTTTTTGTTAGAGACGAAATTGCAAAACCAATGATTGGAGAACATAAATATGAGAAATATATGCCGTACCTATTAACAGTATTTTTCTTTATTTGGATTAATAATATTTTTGGACTGATTCCAATTTTTAACGGAGCAAATGTTAGTGGTAACATTGCATTTACGCTAACATTGGCTTTATGCACATTTCTAATTACTACATTTAGCGGCAACAAAAATTACTGGAAACACATTTTTTGGATGCCAGGTGTTCCAGTTCCAATGAAAATATTTCTAATGCCAATAGAATTAATTGGTATATTTACTAAACCGGTCTCATTAATGATACGTTTGTTCGCTAATATAACAGCTGGGCACATTATTATTTTAGCATTAATGTCACTTATTTTTATATTTGAAACCGTATGGGTTTCTCCTGTTTCAGTAGCTTTTTCATTATTTATTGGAGTTATCGAAATTGTTGTAACCGCAATACAAGCATATATTTTTACAGTGTTGTCCGCCTTATATTTTGGCATGGCAACGGAAGAAGAGCATCATTAATTAATTTAAATTTTCTATTATGACTATTACTGGAATTGCAGCTATTGGAGCTGGTTTAGCAGCTATTGGAGCTGGTATCGGAATTGGTAAAATTGGTGGATCAGCTATGGATGCCATGGCTCGTCAACCAGAAATGCACGCAAAAATTCAAGCATCGGCTTTGATTTTAGCAGCTTTCGTTGAAGCGGTAGCACTTTTCGGAGTTGTTGCTGCGTTAATCGTTTAATTATGATTGATTAAATATAGAGATAGCGGTTGGCTATCTCTATATTTTTAATTTAAAAAAAACTTAAAAATGGATTTAATAACACCTGGATTAGGATTAGTATTTTGGACTTTAATTACGTTCTTAATATTACTTATTATATTAAAAAAATTCGCTTGGAAACCAATTCTCGGAGCAGTAAGCGAAAGAGAAGAATCAATTAAAAACGCATTACTTTCTGCTGAAAATGCAAAAAAAGAAATGATGGCTTTAAAATCAGATAATCAAAAATTATTAGATCAAGCCCGTGCTGAAAGAGATGTTATGATTAAAGAAGCAACAGCTATCAAAGAAAAAATGATTGCTGATGCAAAATCTGAAGCACAATCTCAAGGTGCAAAAATGATTGAACAAGCGAAAGCTACAATCGAAAGCGAAAAAAATAATGCAGTTGCTGAAATCAAAAATCAAGTATCTTCATTGTCTTTAGAAATTGCTGAAAAATTATTAAAAGAAGAATTATCTAACAAAGAATCTCAAACTAAATTGGTTGAGAAAATGTTAGCTGATGTTAAATTAAACTAATCCAAAGTTATGTCAAGAGCTGCGATTAGATACGCAAAAGCAATTATAGATATCGCTACAGAAAGCAATAACGCTTCAGCTGTAAATAACGATATGAAAACTATTGGAACTGCTATTAAAGAAAATGGAGAGTTACATGAATTTTTATCAAATCCTATTGTAAATGGATTGATAAAAATGAATGCATTAACTGAAATATTTCCATCTTTACAGGCAGAAACTAAAGGTTTATTTCAATTGTTAGTAGCAAATAAAAGATTTGAAATTTTGTCTGCAATTACTTCACAATTCAATACATTATTTGATATTGCAAGTGGTATTGAGCAAGCAGTTGTTACTACAGCTGTTCCTTTAACTGCTGAATTAGAAGTGTTAGTTAAAAATAAGTTGAAAGAATTTTCTTCAAACACTATTTCTATCACAAACGTAGTAGACGCCTCAATTATTGGAGGTTTTATTTTAAGAATTGGCGATAAACAATACAATGCCTCAGTGGCAAACAAATTACAACAGTTAAAAAGAGAATTTACATATTAAATAAATACCATTAAATATATATAAAATGGCAGAAATTAAACCAGCTGAAATTTCAGCAATATTAAAGAAACAATTATCAGATTTTCAATCTGGCGCTACGTTAGAAGAAGTAGGTACTGTACTACAAGTTGGTGATGGTATTGCTCGTGTTTATGGTTTATCAAATGCGCAATACGGCGAGTTAGTGCAATTCGATAACGGATTAGAAGCTATCGTATTGAACTTAGAAGAAGACAATGTTGGTGTGGTTTTATTAGGACCATCAACTGGAATTAAAGAAGGTTCTAACGTAAAAAGAACCAACAGAATTGCGTCTTTAAAAGTAGGTGAGCAAATGGTTGGCCGTGTGGTTGATACATTAGGAAACCCAATTGATGGTAAAGGACCAATCGCCGGCGAATTATATGAAATGCCTTTAGAGCGTAAAGCACCTGGAGTTATTTTCCGTCAACCAGTAACAGAACCATTACAAACGGGTATCAAAGCTATCGACGCGATGATTCCTGTTGGACGTGGACAACGTGAATTAGTTATTGGTGACCGTCAAACTGGTAAATCATCAGTTTGTTTAGACACCATCTTAAATCAAAAAGAATTTTACGATGCTGGTCAACCAGTATTCTGTATATATGTTGCAATTGGACAGAAAGCTTCTACAGTTGCTTCAATCGCAAAAACATTAGAAGAAAAAGGTGCAATGGCTTACACAGTTATTGTTGCTGCAAATGCTTCTGACCCAGCGCCAATGCAAGTATATGCTCCTATGGCAGGTGCTGCAATTGGTGAGTACTTCCGTGATTCAGGTCGTCCTGCATTAATTATTTATGACGATTTATCTAAGCAAGCAGTTGCTTACCGTGAAGTATCTTTATTGTTAAGAAGACCTCCAGGACGTGAAGCATATCCAGGGGACGTTTTCTACTTACACTCTCGTTTATTAGAAAGAGCTTGTAAAGTAATTAACGATGACAATATCGCTAAAAACATGAATGATTTACCAGATTCTTTAAAAGGAATTGTAAAAGGTGGTGGTTCATTAACAGCGTTACCAATTATTGAAACACAAGCGGGTGACGTTTCTGCATATATTCCAACAAACGTAATTTCTATTACTGACGGACAAATTTTCTTAGATGGAGATTTATTTAACTCTGGAGTTCGTCCTGCAATTAACGTAGGTATTTCGGTATCTCGTGTAGGAGGAAATGCGCAAATTAAATCAATGAAAAAAGTAGCTGGTACTTTAAAATTAGACCAAGCACAATTCCGCGAATTAGAAGCTTTCGCGAAATTTGGATCTGACTTAGATGCGGTTACTTTAAATGTAATTGAAAAAGGAAAACGTAACGTAGAAATCTTAAAACAAGGTTTAAATAGTCCGTTTGCTGTTGAAAATCAAGTAGCAATTATTTATGCCGGAACAAAAAACTTATTAAAAAATGTTCCTGTAAATAAAGTAAAAGAATTTGAAAAAGATTATATTCAATTTTTAACTTTAAAACATAAAGACGTTTTAGATGCATTAAAAGCTGGTAAATTTGATGATAACATCACAAATGTATTAGAAGCTGCTGCAAAAGAAATTTCTGCAAAATACTAATTAATTAGGTATAAGGTAAAAGGTTTTGGGCATTAGGTAAAACTGGTACCCAACACCTTAAACCCAACACCCAATACCCAATAAAAATGGCAAACTTAAAAGAAATACGTAATAGAATTGTATCTGTATCGTCTACGATGCAAATCACTTCTGCTATGAAAATGGTTTCGGCTGCTAAATTAAAAAAAGCACAAGATGCTATAACTGCAATGCGTCCTTATTCTGAAAAATTAACAGAGTTAATTCAAAGTTTAAGCGCTTCTTTAGAAGGTGATGTTGCTGCTGAATATACTACTCAAAGAGAAGTGAAAAAAGTTTTAGTTGTGGCAATAACTTCTAACAGAGGTTTGTGTGGTGCACTTAACAATAATGTCATAAAACAAGTTAGAATTTTATCTGATACCTACGGACACGATAATGTTGGTGTTTTTGCTATTGGTAAAAAAGCTAATGACGGCTTGCACAAATCAAATTATGTTGTAGCTAACAGAAGTGATATTTATGATGATCTAACTTTCGATAATACTGCAGAAATCGCACAATCATTAACGCATTTGTTTTTAGATGGTGAATATGATAAAGTTGAATTGGTTTACAATCAGTTTGTAAATGCAGCTACACAATATGTTGTAAACGAACAATTTTTGCCATTAGCACCAATTAAAGGGTCTGCTGCTATTTCTTCCGATTATATTTTTGAACCATCAAAAGAAGAAATTGTTTTAGAATTGATTCCAAAATCGTTAAAAACTCAATTGTACAAGGCAGTGAGAGATTCTTTCGCGGCTGAGCACGGCGCACGTATGACGGCAATGCACAAAGCAACAGATAACGCAACTGATTTAAGAAATCAATTGAAATTAACATATAACAAAGCACGTCAGGCAGCAATTACAGGAGAAATCTTAGAAATTGTTGGTGGTGCAGAAGCATTAAATAATTAATTTATTTACTGTTTTATAACTTCTTAAAGTCCCAATTTATTGGGACTTTTTTTATTTGAATTAATTACCAATTAAATTTTAAATCCTTTTAATCAGTTTAATCCGTGGCGAAAAAAATTATATATTTGTATAAACCGATTTAGTATGAAAAATATTTTTACAGCTTTACTTTTATTTTTTACTTCTCTTATAATTTCGCAAAATCTTCAACTTGAAGAAATAATGAAAGGCAATGAGTTTATAGGTCACCAACCTTCCAATCACCGATGGTCGGTAGACGGGGAAACCATCTATTTTGAGTGGAATCCTAATAATGAATTAGGCGATAAAACCTATTATTGGCAAAAAGATTTTTCTCAACCAAAATTATTACTTAAAGCGGCATTTAATTTTTCAGATATTCAATTTAAAGGACAAGAAAAATTTGAAACAGTTTTTTATACAAACCAGGGCGCTTTGTTTTCCTATCATAAAAAAACAAAAGAAAACAAGATAATTTATCAAACTACTACAAATATCAATTCAGTACAAAGAAGTAGTAACTCAGATATTATTTATTTTCAACAAAATAAAAATCTGTATCAATTAAATGTGACTAATTTTCAATTGGTTCAACTTACAAATTTTAAATCTGGAACAGCTTCTTCTGATTCCAACAAAGATAATTTTCTAAACTCACAACAAAAAGAATTGTTTCAATTTGTAAACGAAGAAAAAGCCAAATCGGAATGGAATAAAACACAATCTGAAGAAAATAAATTAAAATTTCCTTCCGAGATTTTTTATGGTTCAAATACTTTAGAAGCTATAAAAATTAGTCCAAATGGAAAATTTTTAACTTATAATTTATCGGAATATCCAACTACTAAAGACACAAAAGTTGAAAATTTTATAACTTCTGATGGGTACACCAAAAATAAAACAGCTCGCGAAAAAGTTTCTGTAAACAATAATAGCAAACATAAAATGTATGTGTATCACATCGAGAAAGATACCGTATTTCAAATTTCTTTTTCAAGTTTAACTGGATTAAAAACCTTTCCAAAATATTATCAAGAATACGATAATTTAAAAAATTTAGAACCAGTAGAAAAACCAATTACGATGCAAACGCCAATATACAATGCATCCGGAAATTTAGCTGTTTTTGAAGCAAGAAGTTTAGATAATAAAGACCGCTGGATTCTTCAATTGAACTTAGAAACGGCAACCATTTCGGAAATTGATTACCAACATGATGAAGCTTGGATTGGCGGACCAGGGATTCCAAGCTATAATTTCGGTAATGGAACTTTAGGTTTTTTAGCAGATAACAAAACCATTTATTTTCAATCAGAAGCAACAGCTTTTTCTCATTTGTACACTTACAATTTGGAAACTAAAAAGAAAACACAACTTACACAAGGTAAATGGGAAGTTCGTGAAGTGGTGCTCTCAAAATTGAGCAATTCATTTTATATTACTTCAACTGAAACTCATCCAGGAAATCGTTCGATTTATAAATTAGATATTTCTTCAGGTAAAAAAACACCTATTCTAACAGGGGACGGGGCTTATGAAATAAAATTATCACCAGATGAAACGCAATTGGCAATACGATATTCATTTAGCAACAAACCCTGGGAAATATATCTTGCAGATAACAAATCCAATCCAACATTAAAGCAAATTACGTTTTCAACTTCTAATTC
This sequence comes from Flavobacteriales bacterium, assembly GCA_002737105.1. Next base: position 9,375 of record NSHO01000023.1, read on the forward strand.
ATTTAAAAAATACAATTGGAAAACGCCAGAAGTCATTTCATTTAAAGCGGAAGACGGAACAACTGTTTTCGCAAGAGTGTACAATCCAAAATCAGAAAATAAAAATAAAGCCGCCATAATCTTTGTTCACGGGGCTGGATATTTGCAAAATGCACACAAGTATTGGAGTACGTATCATAGAGAATATATGTTCCACAATTTGTTAACCGATTTAGGCTATACCGTTTTAGATATAGATTACCGTGCAAGTGATGGTTACGGACGCGATTTCAGAACTGGAATTTACCGACACATGGGCGGTTTAGATTTATCAGATCAATTAGATGGTAAAAAATATTTAGTTGAAAATTTAGGGATAGATGCTAATAAAGTTGGAATTTATGGTGGCTCTTATGGTGGATTTATTACATTAATGGGACTTTTAACTAAACCTGGCGAATTTAAAGCCGGTGCAGCATTGCGTTCCGTAACAGATTGGGCGCATTACAACCAAGGATACACGGCAAATATTTTAAATTTTCCTGAAACAGATCCAGAAGCATACAAAAAAAGTTCGCCAATTTATTTTGCTGATAATTTACAAGACAAATTGTTAATGCTTCACGGAATGGTTGATGATAACGTACAATTTCAAGATATTGTAAGAATGACTCAGCGTTTTATTGAACTTGGTAAAAAAGATTGGGATTTAGCCGTTTTTCCAGTAGAAGCACACGGATTTCAAAAAACCTATTCTTGGGTAGATGAATACCGCAGAATTTTAGACTTATTTAATGAAAATTTACTAGATAAAAAGTAATGGAAATTCGTATTTTAACTCAAAAAGCAGAAATGTTAGCCCATTTGGATATAGTAAAACAATTATATCCTGATTTTACCGTTGAAAAATATGGCACACTTATAGAGGAGATGCTTCAAGCAAATTACCAACAAATAATTGTAGTAAAAAACAACCAAACTATTGCTTTAACAGGCGTTTGGATTGCAACAAAATTATGGTCAGGCAAATATGTGGAAATTGATAGTTTTGTAGTTCATGAAGATTTTAGAGGTCAAAAAATAGGTGATATTTTAATTGAAGAAGTGCACAAAATTGCCAAAGATGTTAATGCAAATCAAATTGTTCTAGATGCATTTACCACAAATTTCTCTGCTGGTAAATTTTATATCAACCACGGATTTGAACCAAAAGGTTTTCATTTTGTTAAAATATTAAATCAGTAAATATGAAATTACTAGTTTTAATTTTAGTCGCGTTTTTCAATTTAAATTTTTGTTCTTCAAATAAAACAAATGAAATTGCGGAACAATATATTGAAAAAATTACCTTTCAAAATTGGGTTGGTGGCATAAAAGGCGCCGGAGGTGGCACTAACTTAAATATCACATTACTAAAACCATTACCCGAAAACACAACTTTAATAAAAATTCAATTTCAAAATAGAGAAGGTATAATTTCAAAATTGGATGACGTTACTTATCAATCTTCAATAAAAACCTTTGATAATGAGTTAGAAACGGTACCAACACCTACAATAATAACAAACTTAAAGCCCAATCAAGCTAAGATTTTTTTTAATACAAACGGTAAAGAAAATTCTATTACTATTAACGATGTAATAGAATTACCAATGTTAATGTATCCATCTGCAAAACCAAATAATAATTAACTATTTTTGTTCTTTAAAAGAAAATAAATTGAGTTCAAACAGAAGACTTCTTAAACAAACCCTTATTTACGGTATTGCCACGGTATTACCTCGTGTAATGAGTTTTTTATTGGTGGGTTTGCATACTTCTTACATGCCAAAGCCCGAAATGTATGGCGAAATAACAATTTTGTTGGCTTACATGATTTTTTTCAATGTAATATTATCATACGGAATGGAAACGGCGTTCTTTAGATTTTACCATAAAGAAGAAAATAAAAAAGAAGTAATTAGTACGTCTACAGTTTCTGTATTTTGGAGCACCATTTTGTTTTTGTGCGTTGCGCTTTTATTTCAGAAATCATTAGCTGGATTATTAAATATAGATAAAGAATATATCAACTATGCCATTTGGATTTTAGCTTTTGATGCCCTGGTAATTATCCCTTTTTCTAAGCTTCGCGCCGAGCAAAGACCCATTAGATACTCTGTGCTAAAAATTTCTAATGTGCTTATTTATTTGTTATTAAACGTGTTTTTATTGGCAATATTACCCAAATTAGCACAAGCCAATCCGCAAGGTTTTTGGAGTTCTTTTTATGTGGAAGACTATCAAATTGGGTATGTTTTCTTGTCAAATTTAATGGCGAGTTTATTCACTTTTGTGTTATTTATGCCGCATTATTTTCAGCCTAACTGGTTTTTTAATAATGAACTATGGAAAAAAATGCTTCATTATGGTTGGCCAATATTATTTGCAGGTTTGGCTTTTGGAATCAACGAACATTTAGATAAAATTTTATTGTCAGAATGGTTGGATCCTGCTACAGCCAAAGCGGCAGTTGGAGCATATTCGGCTTGTTATAAAATCGGGTTGTTTATGGTTTTGTTTCGCACTGCTTACACGTTGGGAATTGAGCCGTTTTTCTTCAGTCAAGCTGGAAACACAAATGCGCCGCAAACTTATGCTACAATTACTAAATATTTTGTCATTTTAGGTTCGTTAATTTTGCTGGTTGTTGTTGTTTTTGCTGATGTTGTTAAAATTTTATTAGTGCGAGATCAGCAATATTGGGAAGCTATGTCAATAGTACCTTTAATCATTATCGCGAATTTCTTTTTAGGGATTTATACAAGTTTATCCGTTTGGTACAAATTAATTGATAAAACCATAATTGGTGCCTACATTTCTGCAATTGGCGCCTTTATTACTTTAAGTATGAATTATATTTTAATTGTAAAATTCAACCTAAGTTATTTAGGTTCGGCCATTGCAACCATTTGCGCTTATGGAAGTATGATGGTGATTTCGTATTATTTAGGAAGAGAAAAATACCCAATTCCCTTTGAGATGAAAAAGATTTTAACCTATCTTTTTGCTTCGATTACACTTGCTTGTATTTCTTTTTATGTTACAGAGTTAAGAGAAACGTTTGTTTTCGGAATACTTGCAATCATTGGCTTTAGTTATTATATTTACAAAAACGAAAAAGAAGTAATTTTAAAATTAATAAAACGAAAATAATACCAGTTTAGCAGTTAAAAATAAGATTCAAATGCAAATAAAAATCATCAATACATCGCAACATCCATTGCCAAATTATGAAACGAACGCTTCAGCGGGAATGGATTTACGTGCTAATTTAACCGAATCAATAACCTTAAAACCATTAGAAAGAACTTTGGTTAAAACCGGACTTTTTATTGAATTACCAATTGGTTATGAAGCGCAAGTGCGACCAAGAAGTGGTTTGGCTTTTAAAAAAGGGATTACAGTTTTGAATTCACCAGGAACAGTAGATGCCGATTATCGTGGTGAAATTGGCGTGATTTTAGTCAACTTATCCAATGAAGATTTTGTAATTGAAAACGGAGAACGCATCGCCCAATTAATCATCGCCAAACACGAACGCGCCGAGTGGCAAGAAACCATAGAATTAACTGAAACCTCAAGAGGTGAAGGCGGATTTGGAAGTACGGGAGTAAAATAAGTGTTCAGTAATTAGTATTCAGCAAAAAAAACCTTGCGAACTTTGCGAAAAACCTTGCGAACTTTGCGTTTAAAAAAAATATACAATGAAAATAATCGTACCAATGGCTGGTCGTGGATCACGACTTCGCCCACATACTTTAACCATTCCAAAACCTTTAATTCCTATCGCAGGAAAACCAATTGTACACCGTTTGGTGGAAGATATTGCCAAAGTAATTAACCAACCAATTGATGAAGTAGCATTTATCATTCATGAAAGTTTTGGTGCCATAGTAGAAAAAGATTTACTTGCAATTGCTACAAAAATTGGAGCAAAAGGAACCATTTATTATCAAAATGAAGCCTTAGGAACAGGTCACGCCATCATGTGTGCGAAGGATTCTTTATCCGGACCAGCAGTTATTGCTTACGCAGATACATTAATCCGAGCCGATTTTGAATTGGACGCATCAGCCGATAGCGTAATTTGGGTAAAACAAGTCGAGCAACCAGAAGCTTTTGGTGTAATTAACTTAAATGAAGCTAACGAAATCATTGAATTGGTAGAAAAACCAAAAGAATTTGTATCAGATTTAGCCGTTATTGGAATTTATTACTTTAAAGACGTTGCGGTTTTAAAGAACGAATTGCAAGCCGTTTTAGACAACAACATAATTCATGGTGGCGAATATCAAATTAATGATGGTATCAAACAAATGATGGCAAAAGGAATGAAATTCGTACCCGGAAAAGTTGATGAATGGATGGATTGCGGAAACAAAGATGTTACGGTTGATACCAACAACAGAATGTTAGGATTTTTACATCAAGACGGAGAAAATCTAGTGGCCTCAAACGTAAAATTAGAAAACGCAACTATTATTCCACCATGTTATATCGGTGAAGATGTTGTACTTATTAATACAACTGTTGGACCAAATGTTTCTTTAGGAAAAGGTTGTCAAATTTCAAATAGTAAAATTCAAAATAGTTTAATTCAAACGCATACGCGTATTAAAAATGCAAAATTAGATAATGCCATGATTGGAAATCACGTAAATTATAATGGCGATTTCACCAGCGTGAGTTTAGGCGATTATTCCACAATGGAATAGTTTTTGCTAAACATCAATTGTAAAAGGTTTTTATAATCTATAAGATAAAACAATAAATTTTGCGGAACTTTACGTAAATCTTTCTGCATATCTGTGTAACAACAAAATATGAATAAAATAATAGCATTTCTTTTCCTTTTTCAGCTTTCTTTTGGACAAATAAATCCAGAAGACGTTGCAGCTGCGGAAAATGAATTTGAAACCAATTTTTTTGATGCTTTAAAAGAAAAAGCCATTGAAAATTATGACAAAGCTATTATTTCTTTACAAAAATGTTTGTTAAAAGTACCTTTAAACCCAGAGATTCACTACCAGTTGGGTATAAATTATTTAGCACAAAAAAATTATGTAGAAGCTGAAAATGCGTTTCAAAAAGCTGTCGATTTAGCACCCAAACAACGTTGGTATTGGAACGGTTTATATGACGTATATTATCAAACTAGAAATTTTAATCAATCAATTGTAATTGTTGAAAAATTAGTCACTTTTGATGCAAACATGAAAGAAGATTTGGTGTCGTTATATATGAATACCCAACAATTTGACAAAGCCAAAATTGTAATTGACGACATCGAAAGCAAAGGTACTTTAACCAAAGCTATGGAATCCTATCAAATGCAAATTCAAAGCATGCAAAAAGGCACAAAACCAAATGTTAACGATTTAGTTGAAGCCATAAAAAACAATCCTAAAGCAGAACAAAATTATATTGATTTAATTTATCAATATTCATCAGCTAACCAAGAAACTAAAGCATTTGAAACGGCCTTATTGTTAGAAAAAGAACTACCAAATTCTGATTTAGCGCAGGTGAGTTTGGTCAAATTTCACATCAATGCAAATGATGTTCCTAAAGCTACAGCATCTTATAAAAGAGTGGTAAAAAGCAGTAAAATCGATTTAAAAATTAAACAACGCGTTTTAAACGAATATTTAATTTTTGCCTCAAAAAACCCGGAATTGCTTATTGAAATTGATAACACACTAACTTTTTTTGACAACACCGTTGGAATGGATGTTAATAAAGAATTAGGAAAGTTTTTTTACAATAAAAATAATTTTGAATTGGCACAAAAATACATCGAACAATCAAAAGGAAATGATATTGAAGCTATTGATTTGCTCCTAAATATTTACGATTTTAATAAGCAATTTGAAAAAATGGCAATAAAATCAGAAGTATGTATCGACTTGTTTCCAACCAAAGCTAATTTGTATTATTACGCTGGAAAAGCAAACAATAACTTAAAAAACTATAAAAAAGCAAAAGATTTTTTAGAAATGGGCATCGATTATGTTATTGATGATCCAAATTTAGAAATCGGATTTTGCAAACAATTTATTTTTTGCGCCGACGCATTATCGGATGTAAAAATGAAACAAACCTATCAAAAAAGATTAGATGCTATTTCTAAAAAATAATATGAAAAATTCAAATAAAATAAAAAACTTCAGTTCGAGTTTTTTTTATTCTTTTTTTGGAAGGAACAAAAAATGTATCGAGAATAGATTTTTATTACTTCTTGTAGTAGCAAGTTTATCGTTTTCGTGCAAAACCAAACAAACTGTCGTTGAGCAAACCGTTACTAAAGAAGCTGTTGTAGACAATATGGCAAAAGAAATTATAGAAAAACATTATGAAAATACATTAAATTTTCAAACGGTTTCCATTCGTGCTGCTGCGGATTATGAAGACCAAAAGCAGACTATTTCTATTTCGGCAGATATCAGAATTAAGAAAGACGAAATCATTTGGATCAATTTAAAATTTTTCGGGATTCCAATGGCAAAAGCACTGATTACGCCAACTCGGGTAAGTTATTACGAAAAAGCAAACGGCACCTATTTTGATGGTAATTATTCAATTTTAACAAAAATGTTAGGCACCGATTTAGATTTTCAAAAAGTTCAAAATTTGTTGTTAGGAAGACCAATTGATAATTTAACCAAAGAAGTTTTTATAGCAGAAATTGCAGCTAATTTAGTGCAATTAAAATCCAAAAAACAAGCAGATATTGAAAAGTTATTTCGCTTTGAAACGGCAAATTATTTGTTAAAAGAACAATTTATCAACCAAATTTCAAAAAACAGAAACGTTTTGGTTACCTATCCTTCTTTTACAAATCAAGACAATATATTTATGCCAACTGGCGTTTCTATTATTGC
>NSHO01000024.1 GCA_002737105.1 Flavobacteriales bacterium
AATAGCGAATTAATTGAACAATTTTCTTACGGAACTGATTTTCAACTTTCAAATCGTTTTGGAAAAATATCTGGGCAAATGCAATACCGAAAACTTTTTGAGAACAACCGTTTTCTAAATTTAAGAGCGTTTGCTGGTGTTTTCACGCACAACGATACCTCCAACGATTTTTTTAGCTTTGGAATTGATAGACCTTCCGATTATTTATTTGACTATGCCTTAATTGGACGTAGTGAAAGCACTGGCTTGTTTAGTCGCCAATTTGTAAATGCAGAAGGTGCTTTTAAATCTAAATTTACTACTCGTTATGCCAACCAATACATTTTGGCAATTAATGCAGGTTTTACCATTTACGATTGGATTGAAATGTACGGCGATGTCGGAACGTTTAAAAACGAAGGATACAAGCCGCAATATGTTTACGATAGTGGGTTGCGACTAAATTTAGTACAAGACTATTTTGAATTATATTTACCTATTTATTCCTCAAACGGTTTTGAACTTAACGACAAAAACTATGGTGAACGCATTCGATTTATTGTTACTTTAAGTCCAAAAACGTTAACTTCTTTATTTACCAGAAGATGGTTTTAAAATTATTTGATTTTCATACTAAATCTAGTTTAGTACTTTGCAATTTATATGCATTATTCGTAAATATAAGTTACTATTTCGAAATTAAAATACGTTTTTTACAGCCAAACATCAATATTTTTATTCATTATTCATAAAAATATCTAATCCGCTTACATGTTTCGTTTTTTTGTTTAAATTTGTAACATAGCAATACATTATTATGATCAAAACTACAACTGCAGCAGTATTATCTTTCGAAGATTTCAAAAAAGAAGTTTTAAATGATTTCAAAATAGCTTCCGTTAGCCGTGAATGCAGTCTTTTGGGACGAAAAGAAGTACTAACTGGAAAAGCTAAGTTTGGTATTTTTGGAGATGGAAAAGAAGTGCCACAATTGGCATTAGCGAAAGCATTTCAAAACGGTGATTTTCGTTCAGGATATTACCGTGACCAAACCTTTATGATGGCCATTGGCGAATTATCGATTGTTCAGTTTTTCGCAGGATTATATGGGCATGCAGATGTTAATTTTGACCCAATGAGTGCCGGTCGTCAAATGGGTGGGCATTTTGCTACTCATTCTTTAGACGAAAACGGAAATTGGAAAAACTTAACCCAACAAAAAAATTCAAGTGCCGACATCTCTCCTACTGCTGGGCAAATGCCTCGTTTATTAGGTTTGGCACAAGCATCAAAAATATACAGAAATGTTACAGAAATTCCTGCTGAAAATAATTTTTCAGTACAAGGAAATGAAGTGGCTTGGGGAACAATTGGAAACGCTTCTACTTCAGAAGGTTTGTTTTTTGAAACCATAAATGCTGCAGGTGTATTGCAAGTGCCAATGGTAATGAGTGTTTGGGATGACGAATACGGAATTTCAGTTCACGCCAAATACCAAACTACAAAAGAAAATATCTCTGAAATATTAAAAGGTTTACAGCGCGACGAAGAAAATAAAGGATACGAAATTTTCCGAGTTAGAGGTTGGGATTATCCTGCGTTAGTTGACACCTATCAAAAAGCAGCCGAAGTTGCAAGAACAGAACATGTTCCAGTTTTAATTCACGTTAACGAATTAACACAACCACAAGGGCATTCTACTTCAGGTTCACACGAGCGTTACAAAAACGCAGAAAGATTGGCTTGGGAAGCAGAATTTGACTGTGTGGCACAAATGAAAAAATGGATGATTGCAAACAATATTGCTTCTTCAGAAGAATTAGACGATATTGAATCTGCCTCTAAAAAAGAAGTTTTAGTTGGAAAAAAAGAAGCTTGGGCAAATTACTTATCCGCAATTAAAGAAGACCAAACAGCAACAGTTACCATTCTAAATCAAGTTGCACAAAACTCTGAAAATAAAGTTTTCATTGAAAAATATGCGACTGATATTGCTGCCATAAAAGAACCAATTAGAAAAGATTTATTAGTCGTAGCTAGAAAAGTTTTAAGAATGCTTTCTGGCGACAACAGAGCCACTTTAGCCACTTGGATTTCTAATTTCATTGCTAGAATTCAACCAAAATACAGTTCGCATTTATATTCAGAATCGAAACAAAATATCGCTTCAACTACTGAAGTAAAACCAGTTTATGATGAAACAGCTGAAGAAGTAGATGCACGTTTAATTTTAAGAGACAACTTCGATAAAATTTTCGCAACTTATCCAGAAACTTTAATTTTTGGAGAAGATTCAGGAAATATTGGCGATGTAAACCAAGGTTTAGAAGGCATGCAAGAAAAATACGGAGAAATGCGTGTTTCAGATGCAGGAATTCGTGAGGCGACTATTTTAGGTCAAGGTATCGGAATGGCTATGCGTGGTTTACGTCCGATTGCGGAAATTCAGTATTTAGATTATTTGCTATACGCCATTCAGATTATGAGTGACGATTTGGCTACTTTACAGTACAGAACACATGGTCGTCAAAAAGCACCATTAATTATCAGAACTCGTGGACACCGTTTAGAAGGTATTTGGCATTCAGGTTCACCAATGGGAATGATTATTAACGCCATTCGTGGAATCCATGTTTTAGTTCCAAGAAATATGACCAAAGCCGCAGGATTTTATAATACCTTAATGAAAACAGACGAACCTGCTTTAGTGATTGAATGTTTAAATGGCTACCGTTTAAAAGAAAAAATGCCAACCAACTTAGGCGAATTTCAAACGCCAATTGGTGTGGTAGAAACCATTAAAGAAGGAAAAGATATTACGTTAGTTTCATACGGCTCTACTTTAAGAATTTTAGAACAAGCCGCAAAAGAATTATTAGAAACCGGAATTGATGCTGAAATTATTGACATTCAAAGTCTATTACCTTTTGATATTTCGCACGATATAGTAAAATCAGTAGCAAAAACAAACCGTTTATTAGTAATTGATGAAGACGTTCCTGGTGGAGCCAGTGCTTTTATTTTACAAGAAATTATCGAAAATCAAAACGCGTACCAATATTTAGATAGCGCACCGCAAACCTTAACCGCTAAGGCACACCGCCCAAGTTATGGAACCGATGGTGATTATTTTTCTAAACCAAGTGCCGAAGATATTTTTGAAAAAGTGTACGAAATGATGCATGAATCAAATCCAAGTAAGTTTCCAAAGTTATATTAATTAAAACAATAATCATTCTTATATTCCCTTACATTCCTTATTTGGTCAAAAATAAACCATCTACGAAATTTATGATAAAATAAGTTTTAAATAAACCCAAATGGCAAACACCTACATCGCATACCATTTTACAATTGAACCGCTAGAACTGGGTTCGGAAATATTAATTGCCCAATTAGAAGAAACCGCTTTTGAAAGCTTTGAAGAAAACGAAAAAGGTATTTCGGCTTATGTGCAAAAAGACGTTTGGTCTGAAAATATTTTAAACGATATTGAAATTCTTTCGAATGAAAATTTCAAAATTTCTTACACAACCAATGAAATTGAGCCAGTAAATTGGAACGAAGAATGGGAAAAGAACTTCTCTCCTATTGATGTGGACGGAATTTGCCACGTTCGTGCGCCCTTTCATACTGCAACTCATGCCAAATATGAAATTGTAATTGAGCCAAAAATGAGTTTTGGAACAGGTCATCACGAAACGACTCACATGATGATTCAGCATATTTTAGAATTAGAGGTTACCAACAAAAAAACAATAGATATGGGTTGTGGCACTGCTATTTTAGCCATTTTAGCTGAAATGAAAGGCGCACATCCAATTGATGCAGTGGATATTGACAATTGGTGTTATTTAAATTCCATTGAAAACGCTGAACGCAACAATTGCAAACATATTTCTGTTTACGAAGGTGATGCGTCTTGGTTAAATAACGGTCAGAAATACGATGTATTTATTGCGAATATCAACAGAAATATCTTATTAAATGATATGACAACTTATGTAAATTGTATGAATGACAATGCTGTTTTATTACTAAGTGGCTTTTATACAGAGGATTTTGAAGCCATCAACGAAAGTTGCGAAAATTTAGGTCTTACTTTTGAATCAAAAAAAGAAAGAAACAATTGGCTAAGTTTGAAATATAGTAAAAATTAGTAATTTTACATTATGATAAATTATTAGTTATGAGCACATTAACAGAAACACTTGAGGAAGTATTAGTTGAGGACGCTATTGGCATTAACCACGAAATTGTTTTATACAACGATGATGTAAACACATTTGACCATGTAATTGAATCTTTAGTGAAAATATGTGACCACACATGGGAACAAGCGGAACAATGTGCTATTTTAGTTCACTACAAAGGACAATGTACCGTAAAAACTGGAGAATTAACAAAATTAAAACCACAATGTGCTTCTCTGCAAGACGCAGGTTTAAGTGCTGAAATTATATAAAAAAACCGACCATTAGGTCGGTTTTATTTTGCTTTGTCATTCTGAACTTGTTTCAGAATCTTTAGTAGTTAATTATAGAATTTGAAATAAATTTAGATTGACAAGAACAACATTTGTTTTATGATGTTATTTTTCCAAAAGCGCAGCTTACATAGGATTTTGCTTTTGATGTTAACGAATTGGCTTCTCCATCTTCGGGATAACCAATATCAGCTAATGCTTTCTTTACAACGTCTAAAGTATGCGCTTCGGAATAGTCAAAAGTAACCGAATTATCTTCTGTTTCTACAAGGACATCGGATACGTCATCTAAAGCATTTAATTTTTTGGAAATCGTATTGGCACAACCGCCACATTTCAAATTTTGTATATGAACTATAGTTTTCATTGTTTTTTATTTTATATCGTAAATTTACAAAAAGTATAACGATAAAAACCTGATAAATATCACTTTAACAAAAAATTAATGAGGTAATTTATTTTTTAAAATTCCGTATAAATAAGTTCCTAATAAAGCGCCAATTAATACAACCAAAATAGACAAGACGCCATTTCCTATTAAAATGAAAATCGGTCCAGGACAACAACCTACCAATCCCCATCCCAATCCAAACATAGTGCCTCCGATAATATATCTTGAAATAGAGAAATCTTTATCTTGTATATCAATTTCAGCGCCTTTAAAACCTTGAATTTCTTTTGATTTAATAAATTTAATTCCACAAACGCCTACCAAAATAGCTGTAGCAATAATTCCATACATGTGAAGACTTTGAAACATGAACATTTCATATATTCTGTACCAAGAAACAGCTTCTGCTTTAGTTAACACAATTCCAAAAACAATACCAACTATAAAAAACTTAATCAACTTCATACTATCCAAAAATTAAAGGAATTAAAAAATGGGCAGATAATAATCCACCAATAAAAAAGCCAATCACAGCAATTAATGAAGGAATTTGAAAATTACTCAATCCCGAAATAGCGTGACCCGATGTACAACCTCCTGCATAAGGTGTCCCAAATCCAATCAAAAATCCACCAAATAACAAAACAGAAAATCCTTTTAATGTAAATGCTTTTTCTAAACTAAATATCGCATCAGGACCTAAATTACCATTAGGTGCATCAATATTTAATTGCTGTAAATTTTCAATTGTTTTCGGATTAATTTGTAAAACATCGGTAGCGTCCATTAAAAAATAAGAAGCTATAAAACCACCAACAACTGCACCCAAGGCAATAGATAAGTTCCATTTTTGTTCTTTCCAATCAAAATCAAAATATTCGATTTTCTTTTTAGCAAATGTCATGCTACAAATGTTTCTTAAGTTAGACGACATGCCAAATGTTTTACCAAAATAAGTTAAAACCAACATGATAAGTCCAATTAAAAAACCAGAAATAGCCCAGTGCCAAGTACCTTGAATTACTTCCATAATTTGTGAAATAGTATTTAATGAATTACTATATTTGTTTTCGATTTCATGTATGGCTATTTTATGCAAAAAGATATACAAATGAAATACATTTAGAAACTGCTATTTGCTGTTTGAATGTTTTAAACCGTTTTCAAAGATACAAAAAATGAATAAATTTAAAATAGAATTTAAGTGGGCAATATACTACACTTTTTTAGGAATTATGTGGTTTCAACTAGAAAAATATTTAGGTTTTCATGATGAAAATATTGCAAACCATTCTTGGTTTACAAATTTAGTCTTTATTTTAATATTCGGAATTTATATTCTTTTTTTATTAGATAAGAAAAAAAACTTTTTCAATGGAATAATGTCATGGCAACAAGGCTTGCTTTCTGGAATAATTTTAGCTGTTTTCGCTATGATTTTAACACCCTTTGCTCTATATTTTTCGTTAAAATATGTGAATCCTGATTTTTTTAAAAACATGATAAACTATTCCGTTTCTAAAGGTATGAAACTAGAAAATGCACAAGCTATGTTTGACATAACCACTTATATGATTTTTGCAACTTTTGGAACATTATCTTTTGGTATCATATTTGCAGCTGTTGCCGCAGCAATAGTAAAAACTAAAAAAATAAAATTATCATGAAAAAAATAGGTATTTTAACTTTGATTCTTGTATTCTCCATATCATGTGTGAGTACAAAAAACACCATTCAAAATATAGATGACAATGCTATTGCACCAAAAATTATTTCTGGACATTTTGAATTGGTAGAAACAGCAACAGACATGCAATATGGCTACAGTGAATTTTATCCTATAAATTTAGGATTTTCTAGCTATGAAAATAGCAACAATCAAAACGTGAATCGATTTTTCAACAGCTTTACAGGTGCAAATGGAGAAAAAGTAACCTATAAACTACTTGAAACTTGTTGTCCATTTCCTAGTAAACGCAATAACATGGGCGCAGGAACTCTAGTTTTGTACGAAATTTATTTAGATGGAAAAACATCAAATAAAAAAATATACGTGAATACTTTTGAAAAAGGTAAAGTTATGTGTCCAAAAGGTTTTTTAATTAAAAAAACTGGAACTTCTGATAACTAAACTCCTAACTTTATTATCTTTGCACCTTAAAATTCTACAATATGAACTTAAACCATATTCCACAAATTAAACATACAAAAAGCGGTAATTTTTTCGTTTTAGCTGGACCTTGCGCCATTGAAGGAGAAGAAATGGCTTTACGAATAGCTGAAAAATTAGTTGCTATTACGGATAATTTACAAATACCTTTTGTTTTTAAAGGAAGTTTTAAAAAAGCCAACCGTTCTAGAATTGATAGTTTTTCTGGAATTGGAGATGAAAAAGCACTAAAAATATTAGAAAAAGTTTCAAAAGAATTTGGCGTACCAACCGTAACTGATATTCATACCAATGAAGATGCAGCAATGGCAGCGGCTTATGTTGATGTATTGCAAATTCCCGCATTTTTAGTTCGTCAAACGGATTTAGTAGTGGCCGCTGCTAAAACAGGCAAAACGGTTAACTTGAAAAAAGGACAATTTATGAGTCCGGAAAGCATGAAACACGCGGCACAAAAAGTAAAAGATTGTGGCAATGATAATTTTATGATTACCGATAGAGGCACCATGTTTGGTTACCAAGATATGATTGTAGATTTTCGAGGCATTCCAACTATGAGAGAATTTGGAACCACTGTTTTGGATGTCACGCATTCTTTACAGCAACCTAATCAAACTAGTGGTGTAACTGGTGGAAGACCCGATATGATTGAAACCATCGCAAAAGCTGGAATTGTAACAGGTGTAGATGGAATTTTTATTGAAACCCACTTTGACCCAGCAAATGCAAAAAGTGATGGCGCAAACATGCTGCATTTAGACTATTTTGAAGGTTTAATGACAAAATTAGTTGCTATAAAACAAACCATAAATAAATTTTAATACAACTAATTTACCCAAATCCCCAAATGAAAAAAATTGTATCACTTTTAATTGCTTTACTTTCGCTAACAAGTTTTGCACAAACTGAAAACTTAGTTGATTTACCAATACAAAGCGAAAAATATACCGCACATAATAAAGGAAAATTCTTCTTTTATTGGGGAGGAAACAGAGCCTACTACTCTACTTCAGACATAAGATTTACTGGTGCTGATTACGATTTTACTTTAGAAAACGTAACTGCTATTGACAAACCTAATGGATATCATATAAATTATTTAAATCCAGCTAAAATGACTATTCCACAAACCAATTTTAGAATGGGTTATTTTTTGAATGACCATTATAATATTTCTATTGGATGGGATCATATGAAATACGTAATGTCTCAATATATAGTGGTTAATTTTACTGGAAATTATCCAAATGAAGGCACTTTTGGTGAAAGTTTACCAGGAAACCAAGTATTATTAACTGAGAATTTTTTGACATTTGAGCATACAGATGGGTTAAATTATATTCATCCAGAAATTACACGTGTGGATGATATTTCAAAATGGTTTAATTTACCAAATACAGACAAATTTCAAATTAATTTATCAGAAGGATTTGGTGCTGGCGTTTTGATGCCTAAAACCAATACAAAATTATTTGCCCAAGAAAGACATGATGAATTTCATTTTTCCGGATTTGGTTTATCTGCAAAAGCGGGATTAACCTTTACGTTTTACAAACATTTCTTCATTCAAACCGAATTAAAAACGGGTTATATTGAAATGAATGACATAAGAACTACATTCAGTACAGCAGACAAAGCCCAACAAAACTTTTGGTTTTTACAAAGTACGATTGCGTTTGGTGGGATATTTAAAATTTAGATTTCACAATACCAATAAAAAAGTCCGTCAGAGTATTTCTGACGGACTTTTTTTATATTTAAAATTAAGACTTTTTAATGTCCTCCTGATACTTTTTTATCAAAATTAATGCCTTGAGTTTTTAATATTGCACTAACTTTCCAAGCGTAAAATGCTAAATAGGCAAAACATAAAACCCCTACAATATAACTAGTTTGAATGGTTGTTTCGTCTGCAACATATCCTTGTAATAAACTTACAAATCCACCACCCATAATCATCATAATTAAAAAACTACTTCCTTGACTGGTATGTTTTCCAAGTCCGCTAACGGCTAAGGTAAAAATACAAGGCCAAAGTGTACTACAGAATAATCCAACACTTGTGAATGCATACACGCTAACCATTCCATCAGTTGTCATTCCAATTAACAAAGCAACGATTCCTAAAGCTGAAAAAATCAAAAGCATTCGAGCTGGATTTCCTTTACTCGCAATGTCTGCTGCAATTAAAACTAAGATAATTAACGCGTAAATATAAAATGGCGTTAAATCATGTTTAGCAATAGCATTTACAAATAAAAATACGCCAAAAGCTAAATAAGGTGCAACAAAACGTAATATTTTTTGTAAACTCATTTTATCTGTAAAAGCTTCAACTGCGCCAGTCCATCTTCCAATCATCAAACTAGCCCAATACAACGATATGTAAGGTGCTATATCTTTAGTTAAAAAACCTAAATTCTTTTCCATGTAAGCTGGTAAATTACTTGCTGTAGAAACTTCTACGCCAACGTAAACAAAAATAGCTATCATTCCTAAAACCAATTGCGGATATTTTAATGCAGAACTTTTAGTTGAAGCAGCTTCTGATTCAGACTCAACAATTGCTTGAGGTTTGTCTGGTAAAGAAGAAAATTTTAAAAATACAGCTACAAGTAAAAAAGCAGCACCTAAAATCAAATAAGGAATTTTTACACTTTCTATACTCATATTAGTATCAGAAGTTGCGGAAGATCCAAAAATAGCATAACTTACAATAAGCGGACCAATTGTTGTTCCTAAATTATTAATTCCTCCTGCTAAAGTTAATCTTTGTGAACCTGTATTTATTGGACCAAGAGCAATTGCTAAAGGATTTGCTACGGTTTGTTGTAAAGAAAAACCTAATGCTACAGTAAACAATCCAGATAGCATTAATGGAAATGAACCTGTATTTGCAGCAGGATAAAATAATAAAGTACCAATTGCTGAAATTAATAAACCCAATGCTAACGAATTTTTATATCCTATTCTGTTAATTAAATCGCCTTTAGTAAGATAAGAAATTAGTAAGTATAACAATGAACCTACTGTATAAGCAATATAAAAAGCTAGAGAAACTAACTGACTTTGCAATTGTGTTAAATCAAATGTTTTTTTAAATACGGGAATTAAAATATCATTACTGGCAGCAACAAATCCCCAAAAGAAGAATACGGTTACTAGTGGAATAAATTGCGCCCAGTTGGTTTGTTTATTTTCTAAATTCATAGTAATAGTTTATAAATTAATTGAATGCTAAATAACAAAATATTAAGCCATTAAGTTATAAAAAAAGAAATAATTTTAACGAAAACTTAATAGTTGAATTTTTATATTACTATTTTAATGAAGATAATAGTTAGCAAACCATTATTTTCCCTCTAAATATGATTGCAAATAGGAAAATCTTGGCGTTAGTTTTCCACTTTCAGTAATTTTAGCTCTAGCTAAAACACCTGAAGCATCGCCATTGAAAAAAGCAGGAATAACATGTTCTAAAAACATTTCTCCAAAACCTTCACTGGCGTCTTTTGGTAATTCGCAAGGCAAATTATCAACTGCCATTACTACAATAGCACTTGGATGAAACATATCTACTTCTTTATGTTCGCTAGGTAAATAACCATAACTTGGATTTTCAATAGTACTGGGACGTAAAGTACAAGCTATTGGACCGCCAATATCGCAAGAAATATCGGCAACTACTTTAATTTTACAATTGGGAGCAGCCAACATTTCTTTTGTCAAAATTTCTGGCGCACCATTGCCATAAAAATGTCCAGCCAAAAATATATCGGATACAATTGCAAAACGTTCAAAATTAGAAATGAAATTTTCTGGATGGGCATAAAATTCTGCTTTATTAAAAGCAATATCCGATTGATGACTATTATAATCTTGAACATCAATCATCGTATAAACTGGATAGGTATACGTTTTAGATAAATAATCTGAAACAGAAACTTCTTTAATTTTCATGCCATCTAACATTTCTTTAGCACCAAATGCCACTTTTCCTTTTCCTGATAATACAATTTTTATTGGTGGTAAAAAAGGTTTCTTAAGTTGAGTAATTAATGCCGCTTGATTGGGTAATGTTTCTGCTTTTGGTAATGAAAAAAGCTCAAATTTTAATCCGAATGCTCTCATTCCATTATAGGCACCAACTATTCCAGCGTATCTTCCAAAACCAATTAATCGTGTATTATTTTCATTAACTATTGTTTCGTGGTCATACAATTCAATATTTTTATCAATACACGCTTGCAATAATTTTCTGTTATAAGCTTGTTTTTTTATGGTATGTGAAAAGAAAAAATATTTTTTATTTGGGATTAACGCTTCAACTGGAACTTCTTTTACGCCAAGTAACACGTCACAATCATCCATGTTTTCTGAAACTTCAAAACCATTTTCGGTGTATTCTTCATCTGTAAAGACACGAATATCGGAACATTCTACTTTAAAGTCAGCATTTGGAAACTGTTTTTTCACAAGTAAAAGTGCTGAAGGTGAGAATACTACTCTTCTATCGGGAGGCGTTTTTCTTTCTTTAATAATTCCGAATTTCATTAGATAAAGGTTTGGGTTTTGTTATTTTTAACACAATTTACTTATATTAATTTACAAATATAACATTTTTGATTTTGAGTGTAAAACTTTTCTGCTTGAAAAATTTATTGTAATTTTGGCTTCCATTTGATTTGAAGGTATAATATACAAGACTCGATATATTAAATGAATATGGGGTCGACTGGTTTTGACAGCAAGTGGCACTAATTAGTAAGCATGTCGAGCATTGTATTTTTGGCTCGTAAATATCAATCATACACACTTTTTAAACGGCGAAAATACTTACGCTTTAGCTGCATAATCCGAATTATAGTAGGATAATGCCAAGTCCCAACCAGGTTGGGAAGCTGGATTTCTCTCAAAAGCCTTGGTTTGTGGCGGTTGATTTAGAGGAATGGTAAAAATAAACCTAGGAATGGTAAAACTTTAAATCCGTTCTGACATTAATAAAGTTAAGCAAATAGTGGCTGTTTTTGGCCAAGCTATTTTGTCGAAAATCTAAACAAAAACTAAACATGTAGAACGCTTTTTGATGGCTTGTTTGGACGAGAGTTCGATTCTCTCCGACTCCACAGAAAACCCTGTAAAATTTTACAGGGTTTTGTTTTGGATTATATTTTTATTAAGTAATCTAACTTATTAACAAAAATAGTTTTTTTACTTCTATCTCAAACAAAATTGCTTTGCTATAGAAAGAAAAAATTTAAACCCCGTTTTTTTTTCATGTGCTTTTAATTTTTTATAAGCTTCTAAATTATCTGTAAAATCTTTTTCAGCAAAACTAATCTTCAATTTGGTAAAATAATAAAATAGCGCTAAATAGTCATAATATCCTATTTCAACTAACTCCAAATCGACTAATTCTAAATTTCTTTTTGCTCTAGCAAATGAAGCTGCATGCCAATTACAATTAGCCAAACCAATTAAATATATAGCACTAGTTGTGGTGGATGACCAAATATCAGACTCAAATAGTTCCTCGTAATATTTATCCATTATTTCTTTTAAAAAGTCGTTTTCCTCTTTAATTATTAATGCGGGAACGATTTCTTCTAAGAAAAAACTTACACGAACTGTAGTACATTCCTTAACTATTTCATTTTTTAAACTTTCACTAACATTTTGAGATTTAAGAATACAATATCCGTAAAATCTACCTTTTAATACTGAATAAAAACTAGAAAATTCTGTTGGCTTGTTTATTTGAAAATTTAAATGAGACTCGTTTTCAGAATAATAATTCTTATAAAATCGCATTAATGAAACAAAGAATATATCTGATTCATTTGCTGCGTTTTTTTCAATAATATTTAGAATTTTATAATACCTCGAATTTAGATTAGTATAGTCAATAAAAAGCAATGGAATATTATTTCTAAAAGTGTCATAGTGAATTAGTGCTTCATAGATAAACAGTGCTTTTTTTTCTGATATATTAGATAAACTCAATGAAATAGTAGTAGAAAATTTATGAAACTGAGTGTCCGTAATATTTTTAAAATTAGCATATTTAAAAACAGTATTTAAAATTTCTAGATTATTTTTTTCTACTTGAAAAGATAAAAAATAAGCTAGATATACGATGTTATTTTCATCTAGTAATCCAATGTTTATTTTATTTATTTCTTCCTTTCCAATTATTTTTTGTTTTTGCATTCGTAATAAACTCTGTTGAAAATACCATTCGCTATAATTTGCCTGATGATTTTTATAGCTAGAGAACGATGAAAAACCAAGATAAATGGATAACGAATTTAAGGTTGTAATTGAAGGGACCGTTTTCTCTAGAAAACCAAATAATCTTCTTAATGTATTAAACCCAAGTGGCTTATGTGTTAAAGCGTCTAGTTCTTCCTTTAAATATTTTACATCTCTAATTGAAGTTACCGTAATATTGGATTTTTTTTGAATATCAATTAGTAATTGAAAATAATCGTTATACATAAATGGGCTGATTTTGGGCTAAATATAACAAATGTTTATATAAAAAAATATTTAATAGGGAATTAAATTTACAAAAATGTCGACTTACTTAAACTGTAATTTATTTATTCACATGAAAATAAAAAAAAGCATTATTAATTAATGTTGGTACTTTCAAAATAATTAATTAAATATTCTTTTAAAAATATAGGGTAATTAAGTTTTTTTGAAATCGCTTCAAACTTCTTAAAATGTGTATTACTATCATTTTTATCATTATGATAATTATAAACTGCAATGAATAACTGAATAATTTCTTTGTAACTATATTTAAATTCGGATTTAAGGATGTTATTTTCAATTTCATCTTTATTTATAAATTCTTTATCCAAATAATAAGAATGAAACAAACACATTAATTCATATAATTCTCTATGGTGTTCTTGGTAATAATATTTAATATTAAACTTTTGATTGGATAGGAATTTTTTTATTAAACCCATTAATAAAAAATTTCTAGAGATAATTGCTGTTATCATTGGCTCATAAAAATAATCCAATAAGTTATTACTATCATTACTAATTTTTATACTATTAAAAAATTTGTTAACATCATAAGAATTGTAATCTCCTGATAATATTTTCACAGAAAATAATCTCCCTTTCAGAATGGGATGAAACGCTGCTGTGTCTACCGAATCAAAGTCAGTATAAGAGACTGATTTTCCATTTAAATAGTTTATGAGTTGTAATATTGCTTGAGAAAAATATTTGACTTGAATATCAGTTGTGTTTTCACTTACATATTTGCACCAAGTGCCATAATAACCATTAAGACCAGAATAATCCACATGTATAGTATATACAAATTTTAAAAAATTGGCATTTGAAAGGAGTTTGTTTTCAAAAACTTGTTTTGTTTTAAATAATATTCCGACCGAATTTCCAAAATGAATGATTTCAGAGTAACTAAAATCCCGATTATTAAAAAAATTTGACTGAAATACATGCTCTAATTCTTCTATTTTATTTAAATAAATTAATTCTCTGCATAACGAAATCATAAAATCTAGTGCATGTTCGTTTTTAAAACCCGCTGTATTAACGAACTTAATTATCTCTTCTGATTCATCGTTTATTAGACTATATAACTGTTCTTTATCACTCCAATAGGCTTCAAATGGATTGATTTTTAAATAGTGAATGTAATTTTTATAACCGTTAAATCTAGCAAGTGTATCTAATGTACTTTTACTTGGTTTTACATAGCTAGCTAATCCAAACATGCGTCTCAGCGTATTATAACTAACCGTTTCATCTGTTTTCTCAATTATTAATTCCGATAATAATTGGCAATCTCCGCGGTCTATAATATCAAAACCAGCATTTTTTATTGTAAGTTTTTTTAAATAATCAATCATTTTATAAATTTTTATAAATGTATCAATTATGTATCAATTATCAACATTGGAAATTGAAAATTTGTAAATAAAAATAAATATGACAAAAAATATTATAAAGTATTTAGAAAAAGTATTAAAGTATAATTTCTTAAAAATTTAGATAATGATTTTAAATATGCTTAAAAACAAATCGAGATAACTAATTAAATAAATAAAATTATGGCACAAAAATTTTCACAAATCGAAGGTATGGTTGCATGCTGGTATCTTATTGCAATGGTTGCTGATGAATTAGCGGACAAAGAAAATGATTTGATAAAGAACAAATTAATGAAAAAATATGATTTGTGGGGTCACATAAATTGGGATATTTTTATAGAAAAATGGGGTAATTGGGTTCCTGAGGGGTATGAAAAAATATTAAATCATTGTAAAAAGATTCTTGATGATGCTGATTATTCAATAAGAGTAAAGACATTAGCCGGAATGTGGGCAGTAGCAATAGATGCTGATGAATTACCAGAAGGAGAATGGTCAAATAGTGAATCTGATTATTATATTCAAATGGAAAAAGCACTCAATGTCAATAGAGAAGATGTTTTGAAAGAATTAAAAATATTGAGAACTATCTAAACAGCCTATAATGATATGCACTGAAGCCATATCGTAGTCGAAATAAAAATCTACGAAGTCCTAATCGCAAAACGTTATAGCAATAAACAAATTCAAACTTGAAATTAATGAAATATATTATTAAAATTAAACAATTATAGGAATAGATATAAAATTATATATTTTGTTATGAGCAAGTAAAACTAAACAAAGCACGGCTAAATAACTATTTAACAAATACTAAAAAATTTTGAAATTAAAAAAAAGTGGAGACCAGAACCAACTTAAAAATAACGGATATTCAAATAATTTAAAAGTGGCTACTACGCAAAATTATTATGTCAGATTTTAATTACAAGGTTACTTATACTTTTATGCAATGTTTTCCTGAAATAGATAGAAACAAAAAAAAAATAAAAAAAGAAAATATTAACCTCGCTTTTGATAGTGAACCCTCAGAATATGATATTGAATCAAAAGTTAAAGATTGGGTAAACGAGTTGCAAAGAAATGTAATGAATGACATTGGTTGTGAAATTGAATTCGAGGAGGTTGTTAAGTTCAAAAAACTAAAAGTAGTTAAGG
>NSHO01000025.1 GCA_002737105.1 Flavobacteriales bacterium
TGGTGGCTACTTTAAATTAAATGATTTTGTATCCAATTCGATTTCCGAAATTGACATAAAAAATCAAAGCTGCTTTCAAACTAAATGGCTTATTGAAAATGGATTAAAATGGAATTTTAAACTGATAAAACTTACAAAAAATAAGTTTTTTGCCTATTTCATGAACTGGATTACGCCTACAAAAAAAACATTTAATGGACACAATACTTCTTGTTTTAAAGAAGATTTAATAGCCGTAAATGGGTTTAATGAAGACATGAAATATGGCGGATTAGATAGAGAAATTGGCGAACGTTTATTTCACAACAATATTAGAAGTAAACAAATAAGATATAGCGCTATTTGTTTACATTTGAATCATAACAGGAATTATGCCACAAAAGATAATTGGCTAAAAAACAATGCCATAAGGCAGTTTAATAAACAAAATAAAGTGATTGCAATACAAAATGGCTTATCTAAATATTTGAACAATGAAACATAAAATTTCAATATTTATAATTACATATAATGAAGCGCATATCATTTCAAAATGTTTAGAGAAATTAAAAACATTTGATGAAATTATTGTTGTGGATTCTGGAAGTACAGATGCCACAGTTTCTATATGTGAATCATTTGGTGCAAAAGTAATTTCACATAAATTTGAAAATTTCGGTTTGCAAAAACAATTTGCCTTAGAACAAACAACTCATGATTGGGTACTTTCTTTAGATGCTGATGAAGTATTATCTGATGCTTTAATTACAGAACTACACAACATAAAACATCAAGAAAATATAAACGCCTATACCATTCCTAGAACACATGTTTTTTTAAATAAAATTTTTAGAAATGGCGCGGAAAGTAAACGACCAATTGTAAGATTATTTGATAAAAATTTTGGGAAGTTTACTCCAAATAAAGTACATGAAACCATTGAAATAAATGGAAAGATTGGAAAATTACATCAAGAAATGCTTCATTATACAGTTTTTGATGTAAATACTGCTATTCAAAAACAAATTAAATATGCCATGCTGAGTGGCGAATTGCTTTACGAAAAAAATAAAAAAAGTAGTATTTTAAAAATAATTATAAAATTTCCGTTTGACTTTTTTAGATACTATGTTTTGCAACGCAATTTTTTAAATGGTTATGCAGGATTTACATGGAGTATGTTTGCAGCATTTAGCAATTATCTTAAATATGCTAGGTTGAAAGAACTTGATGATAACAATTCATAATATTTTTTGCAATTTCTTCATCGTTAAACTGCTGAACAAATTGCCATCCTTCCTCCTTCATTGTTGAAGCAAGTAATTCATCTTTTAATATAAGAGAAATCTTATTTGCTAAATCTCTCTCGTCAAAGGGTTCAATGTATAACGAATTTGGTCCAGCAGCTTCAGAAAATACACCATTTTTTGTAGTAATAACTGGTGTTTTAGAATATAAGGCTTCTATAATTGGTATTCCAAAGCCTTCAAATAGTGATGGGTAAACAAAAACTGACGCCAATTGATAAGTAATAGCTAATTCTTCATTTGTTAATCCTTTCAAAAAATGAACACGATTCTTTAAATTATTTTCCGAAATATATTGTTGAATTTTTTGGCAATAATCTGTTTGTTTTCCAATTAAAACCAAATCAATATCCAAGTTTTTTATTGATTTTACAATGGTTAATGCATTTTTTCTTTCTTCTATTGTACCAACATTTAGTACAAATTTTGAAGGCAAATTATACTTTTTTGAAACAATTTGTTTTTCTAATTCAGAATACTCTTTTTTATAAACATCTTGACAACCTTGATAAACTACTACTATTTTACTTGCATCAATGTTCAAATATGAAATAATATCTTTTTTTGTTTGCTCGCTTATTGCAATAATTAAATTGGCATTTTTAGCGGCTTTTTTAAACTTATAAAAATGAATTTTTCTGTCAAAAAAAGAATACATTTTAGGGTATCGCATAAAAATTAAATCGTGAATAGTAACAATTGATTTAATGCTGTTTTTGGTCAAACCTGAAGACAATTCTCCTGAAAGTCCGTGATATAAAACTATTTCATCTTTAATAAGATCTTTAACAACAGTATTTTGTCGCCAATAATTTTTAAATTTTTGATCGAATTTAGATCTTGGATTTTTCTCGAATACATTAGTATTATTTGATACAAAAAGATTTTTTTTATTTTTTTTAGGATTGTACAAAAAATAGTTGTTCTCTGGAAAATAGATACTTAAAATCCGAACTAAATCGCGACTATAATTACCCAATCCTGTTTTATTATGAAAAACTCTTTTTGCCTCAAATCCGAAATTCATTTACTTGCAATTAAAATTTAAAAAATCATATAGCTTATCGTAAAAGTAATTGGGTTTAAATTTACTGTATTTTTCAAATAAATCACCAACGTTTGGCAATTCATCTAAATAATCATCATAATGAACAGAAATATTAGTAGTAGTATTTTCGAATACATTCCAATCTGTTTTAATAATTCCAGGAGAATAAATACTAAAAGTAGGTATTTGTAGTGCTTTTGCCATATTTGCTGCGCCACCTTCATTTCCAATTAAAGCATTACAATGATATAATATTGCTAGAAATTCACGTAAATCATCTTGAAAAAAATCGATAAAAATATTCTTTTTAGTAGTTTCGTTGCATAAATTATATATTTCAATTGCCTGATTTTGTTGCCACGGAAGATAATTAAATAAAATTTGCACCTCTTTTTGTTCAACAATATAATCTAAAACTTGAGCCATGAAGGGCAGCGGATAATTCTTTACATCTTGACTACCTAAAGCGCTAATCATTAATAAATTTTTAGAAATATCAATATTGGCTTCAATTAATTTTTGCTTTCCAATATTGATTTCTTCTTCAGATAAAAATAATTTTGGTGCCAATAATTTAAAGTTAATTCCTAAAGGTTTCAACAAAGCCATTCTGTGCTCCAATGCTTTGGAAGCATTTGAATCTGAAGATATATTTCTATTTACTACATTTTTTAATAGTAATTTCGAATAACTTTTGTCAAATGAAATGGTTTTTTTTGCACCCGAAAACCAAGTCAATATTACGCTATTAGGTTTTCCATAAGCATCAATAACAATGTCGTATTTTTCTTTTCTTATTTTAAATAAAAATGTAAGATATGCCCATTTTCCTTTTCTCGATTTTTCATCCAGAATTACAATTTTATCTATGAATTTATTGTTTTTTACTACAGCATAACTGTTTTCGTAAACTAAATAATGTAATTCAGCATTCGGGAAATGCGCTCTGAGTGCTTCCAGAATAATAGTACTTGTGAGTACATCTCCAATTCTTTTTTTCTGAATTACTAAAATTTTCATTATACCGCTACATTATATTCGCGCAAAGCATCGTTTAAAGACGTTTTTAAATCTGTAGAAGCTTTTCTTTGTCCAATTATTAAAGCACAAGGTACTTGAAAATCTCCAGCAGGAAATTTCTTTGTATAGGTTCCAGGAATTACTACAGATCTTGCAGGTACAACTCCTTTATATTCTATTGGTTCAGTTCCAGTAACATCAATAATTTTAGTCGAAGCAGTTAAACAAACATTTGCACCTAAAACGGCTTCTTTTTCTACTCTTACACCTTCTACAACTATACAACGAGAACCAATAAAGGCACCATCTTCAATAATTACTGGAGCCGCTTGCAGAGGTTCTAAAACACCACCAATACCAACTCCTCCACTCAAATGAACATGCTTCCCAATTTGAGCACAACTTCCAACGGTTGCCCAAGTATCAACCATAGTCCCTTCGTCTACGTAAGCACCAATATTTACATAAGATGGCATTAAAATTACACCTGATGAAATATAAGCACCATGTCTAGCAACTGCGTTAGGTACCACTCGAATGCCACGTTCGGCAAAGTTTCTTTTTAATGGAATTTTATCGTGGTATTCAAAAATACCCGCTTCTAATGTTTCCATTTTCTGAATGGGAAAATACATTACAACCGCTTTTTTGACCCATTCGTTTACTTGCCAACCATTTGCAACTGGCTCTGCCACGCGTAGCGAACCATTATCTAATAATTCAATAACTTCCCTTATGGCGTTTTGTGTGGCTTCTTGTTGCAGCAGTTCACGATTATCCCACGCTTTTTCTATAATTGATTGTAAGTTTGTCATAACGTATTTTTTAACAAAGATAAAGTTTCAAATTAGTATTACAAATAAAAAATCCTGCTAAAAGCAGGATTTTAAATTATTGACAAGAAGCATCAAGATGTCGTCTAATTCTTGTTGTTGAAGTAAAGTTTCCAGAACAACTTGGTATACCTTTAGTTTCATCAATTGGTGTTAACGGATCATCAACTAAAATTCCTTGGTAAGGATACCAAGTTGTTTTAGTAATTAATCCATCTAAATATGAATACTTAATTTCCTCTTTAGTTAATTTACCATCATTATCATCATCAAAATCGGCATAATTTGGCTTTCCATCTCCATCAGTATCTAAAGCAGTGCCTGATGTGGGTCCACCATATTCATCTTTTGATAAAATTTTATCTCCATCATGGTCTTTATATCTTACATTCATTAATTTAAAAGTAAAAATAATTGGAGTGTAAGAACCAATAGTTCCAGCACTTTGACTGTAATAAGCTAATCCAGAAGGAACAAACATAATACCGGCTCCAAAATTATTAAAAGAAATTGTTCCATCAGGGTTTATGGTTTGCGTGCTTGAAGATTTAAATTCTGGAAAAACTTCTTGCCAACCTTGTATTACATCTTGCAATTGAAACCAAGTGGGACTAGAAGCGGCATCAAAACTTGACAAATCTGTTTTGTATCCCTTATAAGATGTGAAAACCGAATCCAATCTTGTTGGATTTGATCCTGCGCCTTCATTAAGTTTTAAGTAATATAGTTTATGATCTACTCCTTCTTTTGAAATAGTTTTAAATTTTAATGGTTTTAGTGGATTATTTTGATTTGTTGAAGTATCTAATGCATCAAAAATTGGTGTTCCTGGTGTTGTAGCAGTAATTTTAGTAAAAGTTACATTATAAGAGGCATCTACAGTGATGAAATGTTCATCCATAAAGTCTTCAATTTCAGCTATATCCTCATTGTAAACCTCTAAATAAGGTCTTGATTGAATAGGTTCTGGGGTATCATCACCTGGACAACCCACCATGATAAATATAAAAGGTATAAAAAGTAATAATCTTAGTGTTAATTTCATTTTTGTAAAAATTTAATTTAAAAAAGTGGTCGCAAGATACGATTTTCATTTATTTTTGTACAAATATTAACATTCATTTTTGATTTTATGCGAATTGATAAATATTTATGGTGCATCAGATACTTTAAAACAAGGGGTTTAGCCACAGAAGCCATAAAAAAAGGACATGTTTCTGTAAATAATATAAAAGCAAAAGCATCTAGAGATGTGTTTCCTTTAGACAAAATTACGCTTAGAAGAGACCAAATAAACTACATTATTAAAGTTTTAGACATTCCGCCCAGTAGAGTCGCAGCAAAAATTGTAGATTTATATAGAAAAGATGAAACACCGCCCGAAACCTTTGAACATTTGGAAATAATTAAACTTGCGAAAGAACATTACAGAGCAAAAGGAGAAGGAAGACCTACCAAAAAAGACCGAAGAGATATTGACGATTACACGGAATAAAGCATGGTATTGAATAAAGAATATTTTAATAAATTGACGGATAAAAATTGTCGTATTTTGATTAAAGGTGCATATAATTCGATAAAACCACATGCAAATAAAGAATTGTTTTTTACATTTGAAAAAAAATAAACCATGCAACACATTATTTTAACACACAAAGAAATAGAACACAAAACAAAACGAATTGCGTATCAAGTATATGAAACATTTGCAAACGATTCTGAATTGATTATTGCAGGAATTTCAAATAGTGGGTTTGTTTTTGCACAAAAAATTGCCAAACAATTAGAAACTATTAGTGATATAAAAATTACACTTTGCGAAGTACAAATCAACAAACAAAATCCTACGGATAGCATAACTACTTCTTTACCTGAAGCAGTTTATGCAAATAAAAATTTAGTTTTAGTTGATGATGTATTAAATTCAGGAGCGACCTTAATTTATGCCATTAAACATTTCCTAAACGTGCCCTTAAATAAATTTAAAACAGCCGTTTTGATTGATAGAAATCATAAAAAATATCCGGTAAAAGCTGATTTTAAAGGGTTGTCATTATCTACTTCATTACAAGAACATGTACAAGTAGTTTTTGAAGAACAAAATTCTTATGTGTATTTAAGCTAATTTAGAAAGAATTTCTGAAACAATTTCCGTTTCGTTTTTATCATCAACAGAAATAACAGTTTGTACCTGATTGTAAAAAAAATTGCGTTCAAATAAATGTTTTGCAACAAATTCATTTAGCGCTTCATCATTTAAATTAACTAAAATTGGTCGTGTATTTTTTTGAAATTTCAAACGTTCAGATAAAGTAGTAACAGACGCTTTCAAATAAAAACTTTTTACAACCTCTTTCTGATATAAATCAAAATTATCATAATAACATGGTGTACCACCACCTAAAGCCAAAACATAATTATCTGTTTTTTTAAAAAATGATTCCAAAACTTCTCTCTCTTTTTTTCTAAAGAAAAGTTCGCCTTTTTGTTCAAAAATTTCATTTATTGTTGCCTTTAATTCTTGTTCAATAATAGTATCTAAATCATAAAAAGGCAATTCCAAAGACTCTGAAATTAATCTCCCAATAGTTGTTTTTCCAGAAGCCATATAGCCAATAAGAATTATTTTCATATTTATGTTGGAATTTTACGCTATAAAAGTATAAAAAATAATGAAATTTTAACCAAAAATGAATCAAACACTTCTTAATTAAGGGGTTATATTTAAATATTTAAAAAATATTAAATTATTACAAAAAAGCTATTGCTAAATAAATAAATCATCATATATTTGCACCCGCAATGAAGAAATAGTTTTTAGACTCTGTAGCTCAGCTGGTAGAGCATTACACTTTTAATGTAGGGGTCCTGGGTTCGAATCCCAGCGGGGTCACAAAAATATTTCAAAATCTAAAAAATTACAACTTCATTGCTACGACTCTGTAGCTCAGCTGGTAGAGCATTACACTTTTAATGTAGGGGTCCTGGGTTCGAATCCCAGCGGGGTCACAAAAAGAAGTTAAGCACCAGCTTAGCTTCTTTTTTTATTTTCGGCCATATGGAGGAATTGGTAGACTCGCCATCTTGAGGGGGTGGTGCTGCAAGGCGTATGGGTTCGAATCCCATTTTGGTCACTTTTAAAATTTACTTTTACAGGATTTTACTATTATTTTTGTAATGTTGTTAATTTTTACGTAATTTTGTTTAAACTTTTTACAATAAAAATGAACAATCTTAAATCTACATTCAGTATAAAAGACCTTGAAAACCTTTCGGGTATTAAAGCGCATACTATTCGTATTTGGGAAAAAAGGTACGATTTACTTGAACCAATGCGAACAGACACTAACATTAGATTGTATGATTTAAAAAACCTTCAAAAACTTTTAAATGTTGTTTTGTTAACCAATTTTGGTTATAAAATTTCTAAAATTTCAAAACTAAATCAAACTGAAATTGAAAAATTTGTAGTTAAAATTCAAACCGAAAAAACAGTTAACAACCACGTTTTAAGCAGTTTTAAAATGGCAATGTTGAATTTTGACCAACCGCTTTTTGTAAAAACATATAACGAGTTACTTAGCAAAAAAAGTTTTAGTGCCGTATTTTTCGAAACATTTATTCCTCTTTTAGAAAAAATTGGTATTTTATGGACTACAAACACAATAACTCCTGCTCACGAGCATTTTATTTCTCACCTGATTAAACAAAAAATATTAATTGAAATTGAGAAATATCAAATTCAGCAAAATAACGTTTCTGATCAAACCTATATTTTATATTTACCTTTTAACGAAATTCATGATTTAGGCCTTTTATTTTTGCACCATGAAATAGTAACAAAAGGGCACCATTCAATATATTTAGGAAGAAGTTTACCTATTGAAAATTTATTGGAATTAAATAATCATTTCAAAAAAATAACCTATATTACCTACTTAACGGTTGAACCTGTAGAAGAGGAAATTGAAAATTACATTCAAACATTTAAAAATGTCATTTTAAAAGACAATTCAAATGAACTATTAATTTTTGGAAGAAAAGCCCAATTAATTGATAAAACCACACTCCCAAATAATATTAAATCTATTGAAAATATAAAAGATTTTTTATTTACTTTGTAAAAAAATTATAACACATAAATGCCAAAAACAATACACATTATAGGATCTGGGTTTTCTTCCTTGGCCGCAGCTTGTTATTTAGCTAAAGAAGGAAATAAAGTATCTGTATTTGAAAAAAACACTAGTTTAGGAGGTCGTGCTCAACAATTTTCTGCAAACGGATTTACTTTTGATATGGGTCCGTCTTGGTATTGGATGCCTGATGTTTTTGAGAGTTTTTTTACTGATTTTAATAAAAAACCTTCTGATTATTACAGTCTAGAAAAATTATCGCCAGGTTACAGGGTGTTTTTTGAAAACGATACTCATTTTGATGTTTCTGATAATTTAAATACTATTATTTCTGATTTTGAAAAAATAGAAAAAGGAAGTGGAAAAAAATTAAAAGAGTTTATTAATCAGGCTAAAAACAATTACGAAATTGCTATTAAAGATTTGGTATACAGACCTGGCGAAAGCATTTTTGAATTAATTACACCGCAAACCGCACTAAAAATTGACCAATTTTTTTCTAATATAAAAAGAGATGTTAGAAGAAAAATAAAAAACAAAAACTTACAGCAAATTTTAGAATTTCCGGTTTTATTTTTAGGAGCAAAGCCATCAGATACGCCATCTTTTTATAATTTTATGAATTATGCCGATTTTGGATTAGGAACTTGGCAACCCAAAAATGGTTTTTTTGATGTGGTACAAGCCATGGTGAAATTGGGAACTGAATTAGGCGTTACGTATCATACAAATACTAATATTTCTAAAATTATTGTAGAAAAAAATATTGCAACTGGTATTGAAATAAACAATGAAGTTTTAATAGCAGATGTAATACTTTCTGGTGCAGATTATCATCATACAGAAACTTTATTACCTGCTGAAAAAAGACAATATTCAGAAGCGTATTGGGACAAAAAAACATTTGCGCCTTCTTCCCTATTGTTTTATGTTGGATTTGATAAAAAACTAGAAAATGTTTGTCATCATAATTTATTTTTTGATTCTGATTTTGAAAAACATGCTGTTGAAATTTATGACAATCCAGAATGGCCATCAGATCCATTGTTTTATGCGAATTTTACTTCTATAACCAACAAAGAAACCGCTCCAGAGGGTTGTGAAAATGGCTTTTTTTTAATTCCAATAGCACCTAATTTAGAAGACACTGAAGCGTTAAGAGAAATATATTTTGAAAAAATAATAAGTCGTTTTGAGCACATCACGAAACAAAGTGTTAGAAAAAATATTATCTTTAATAAATCTTTTTGTGTGAACGACTTTAAATCAGCATATAATTCATACAAAGGAAATGCATACGGATTGGCAAATACGTTGTTACAAACTGCTGTTCTCCGTCCAAATTTGAAAAGTAAAAAAGTTAGAAATTTATATTTCACAGGTCAATTAACGGTGCCGGGACCAGGAGTTCCACCAGCGTTAATATCAGGGAAATTGGTTTCGCAATTAATAAAAAAATACCAATAATATGAAGGCATTATTTGATAGCGTTTCTTTTGCATGTAGCGTAAAAGTAACCAAAGCATACAGCACCTCTTTTTCTTCTGCTGTAAAGATGTTAGCTCCGACGATTAGGCAAGATATTTATAATATATATGGTTTTGTAAGATTTGCAGACGAAATTGTAGATAGTTTCCATGACTATAATAAAGAAATTCTTTTTAATAAGTTTGAAAAAGAACTGGAAGATGCAATTCAGGACAAAATTAGTTTAAATCCAATTTTAAATTCCTTCCAACATACTGTAAACAAGTACAATATTAGTCAAGATTTAATTGGTGCTTTTATGAAAAGTATGAAACTTGATTTAGTAAAACAAGAATACAAAACTACAGAAGAATACCACGATTATATATACGGAAGCGCCGATGTGGTTGGATTAATGTGCTTGATGGTTTTTGTAAATGGCGATGAAAAAAAATATGAAGAATTAAAAGATTCTGCTATGAAATTAGGTTCTGCTTTTCAGAAAGTAAATTTCTTGAGAGATTTAAAAGCTGATTTTGAAGGATTAAATCGTACGTATTTTCCAAATACCGATTTGAATATGCTAACAGAAACTTCAAAAAAAGAAATTATTGATGACATTGAAGCTGATTTCAAAATGGCTTACGAAGGCATTTTACGATTACCAATTGAAGCCAAGTTTGGAGTTTACACTGCTTACAGATACTACAAACGTTTATTAAAAAGATTGAAAACTACACCTTCTACAGAAATAAAAAACACACGAATTAGAGTGCCTGATTATGAAAAAGCAGAGCTTTTAGCGCGTTGTTATGTAAAATACAGATTGAATTTACTTTAATCGATTAACTATAAAAATCGGTAGTTAACAGTAAAACATTTAAATAAAAATTATGTGGTTGTATATTGTAGTGTTTCTTTTAACATTTTTAATAATGGAATTTATGGCGTGGTTTTCACATAAATTTATTATGCATGGATTCCTTTGGAGTTTACACGCAGACCATCATAAAAAAGACCATGATTCTTGGTTTGAAAGAAATGATGCTTTTTTTATATTTTATGCTGTAGTAAGTATGTTTTTTTTCTTCTTATGGCAAAATAAAATTTTAGCATCCGGATTGGCAATTGGTTTGGGTATTTTTGCCTATGGCTTAACTTATTTCTTTGTACACGATATCTTTATTCACCAAAGATTTAAACTTTTTAGAAACGCCAACAACAAATATGCTCGTGCCTTGAGACGTGCACATAAAATGCACCATAAACACGTTGGAAAAAACCAAGGCGAATGTTTTGGAATGTTATTATTTCCGTTTAAACATTACAAAAACGCTTAAAAAAAAGCCCCGGAAGGAGCTTTTTATTGGTTTTAGTTTAATTCTATTTCTCAATTTCCTTTAAACTTTCCATTTTCTTATACGCTAAGAACCCCTTGATGTCTTCGAAATGTTCTTTAACGCGTTTGTTACCAAATTCAAAAACTTTTGTGGCTAAACCATCTAAGAAGTCACGGTCATGAGAGACTAAAATTAAGGTGCCATCAAAATCGCGTAAAGCATCTTTAATAATATCTTTTGTTTTCATATCTAAATGATTCGTTGGTTCATCTAAAATCAAAACATTTACGGGTTCTAATAATAATTTTATCATTGCCAAACGCGTTTTTTCTCCACCAGAAAGTACTTTAACTTTCTTTTGAATATCATCTCCTTTAAACATAAAAGCACCTAATAAATCTTTAATTTTCGTGCGAACATCGCCTACAGCAATTTGGTCTATAGTTTCAAAAATTGTCATTTCACCATCTAATAATGACGCCTGATTTTGTGCAAAATAACCAATCTGAGAATTATGTCCCACTTCTAATTTACCCTCAAAATCAATTTCATTCATTATGGCTTTTATCATGGTAGATTTTCCTTCTCCATTTTTTCCAACAAACGCTACTTTTTGACCTCTTTCAATAACCATATTGGCATCTTTAAACACAACGTGTTCGCCATATTTTTTTGATAATTCTTCAACGACAACCGGATATTGTCCGGAACGTGGTGATGGTGGAAATTTCAATTTTAAAGCAGAGGTATCTAATTCGTCCACTTCAATTGGAACAATTTTTTCTAACATTCTAACGCGAGATTGTACCGCATCTGTTTTAGAAAATGTGCCTCGAAAACGATCAATAAATACTTGATTATCTGCAATGAATTTTTGTTGTTCGTCAAATGCTTTTTGTTGGTGTATTCTTCTTTCTTTTCGCAATTCTAAATATTCAGAATATACGGCTTTGTAATCGTAAATTTTACCCATAGTCACTTCAATAGTACGATTTGTAATATTGTCTACAAACGTTTTATCGTGGGAAATTACCATTACCGCTTTTGCCGAATTAATTAAAAAATCTTCCAGCCATTGAATACTCTCAATATCCATGTGGTTGGTTGGCTCATCTAACAAAATTAAATCTGGTTTTTTTAATAAAATTTTAGCCAATTCAATCCGCATTCTCCAACCTCCTGAAAATTCTTTTGTTAAACGAGTAAAATCTTCTCTCTCAAAACCTAAACCTTTTAATACTTTTTCAACTTCCGCTTCATAATTTACTTCTTCAATGGCATAAAATTTTTCAGAAAGTTCAGAAACGCGTTCAATTAATTTCATGTACGCGTCACTTTCGTAATCCGTTCTAATAGTCAATTGCTCATTTATATCGTCAATTTCTTTTTTCATGTTTAAAACCTCAGCAAATGCTTTTGAGGTTTCTTCCATAACCGTACAATTATCAGAAGTTAACAAATGTTGCGGCAAATAGGCAATTACTGCATCGCTTGGTGTTGAAATACTCCCGCGTGTAGCTTTACTTTCTCCAGCCACAATTTTCAAAAGAGTTGATTTTCCCGCGCCATTTTTACCCATAAGGGCAATTTTATCATTTTCATTGATTGCGAAAGTCACATCGCTAAAGAGTTTAGTGCCGCCAAATTCAACGGCGATATCATTAACTGTAATCATTTTATTTTAAGGTAAAAGGTTTTGTGTAATGGGTTAAAGGAGTTGTAAATTATATAAAACTTTTCACTATTTACTAATCACTAAAATTACATATTCATTTTAAAATCTTCAATAACATCTCTTACTTTCATAAAATTGTCTTCTTCAATAAACAATTCAATTATGGCTGTATTTCCTGAATTTTGTTTGTTTTCTCGTTGTGTCACCATAACATTTTCGGCTTCAACAGCAGTTTGCAATTTTGTAGCAATTGTTTCTTTTCCTGAAAATATCTTAATTAGTCCCATGTTTGTAAGTTTGGATTTTTGAGGTGCAAATATAGTCTATTTCAATAATTTTAGACAAAATTGAAAGATTAATAAATTATTGTTTTATTTTTTTTTGACAAAACAAGTAAAACCTAATTTAAACTTGATGCATTTCAGAAAAAAAGTTATATTTACAAAACAAATAATGTGAAGTAATTCTTAAATTAAATACCTATGGCTAAAAGTCAAGACGCAAAAAAGGTTCAAAAAAAGGAACCTTTAAAAACCGCAAAGGAAAAAAAAGAAGAAAAGCGCGATAAAAAAAACAATCCGAAACGAGATTAAATAACCAGTCCTGAATTAGCAATAATTGAGGACTTTTTTTGTGCTAAACTTTTAGTACTTTTACAAAAAAAACAAATGATTTATTCCGAGCAGATAAATGTAATATTTGAACATTTAAAAACCAGTTTAGCAAATGGCACTTTTGCCAAGTTGACTTTAGGCAAAACCGTTGGAAAAACCGAGTTAACAAATATATATTTCCGAACGGTTGTAGAGAATGATACTTTAAAATTTAATGTTACTTTTAGATATCTATCTGAAGAAATTATAGAAATAAAGCCTATTGAAGATTTAGTTATGCTTTTAAGTCAATACCTCAACAATCCGTTTTTAACGGTGATTTTATTTACCACAGAAAAAGATATTTTGATAAAACTTAACAAAAAACGCATTGCAACAATAACAGAAATGGACAATACGTTTAAAAACGCAGATCCTGTTTTGTTAGAATACTTGAAGAAATAAAACTCTTTTACAATTCATCAGGGAAAATTTTCCCTGGATTTAAAATATTATTAGGATCAAAAACGGCTTTTATGCGTTCCATAAGTTCCAAATGACCCTTATTAAAAGCAATATTCATATAGTTTTTTTGTACCAATCCAATGCCGTGTTCTCCAGATAATGTTCCTTTTAATGAAACTGTCAATGCAAAAATTTCTCGAATTCCTTTTGGAACTTCTGTTTTCCAATTGTCATCAGTCATTGAACCTTTGATAATGTTTACATGTAAATTTCCATCACCAGCGTGTCCATAACACACCGATTGAAATCCGTATTTTGAACCAATTTCCTTAATTCCTTTTAATAATTTCGGCAATTCGTAACGCGGCACTACAGTATCTTCTTCCTTATAAATTGAATTTGCTTTTACGGCTTCAGCTACACCTCTACGCATTTTCCAAAGGGCATTTTTTTGATCTTCTGTATCTGCAAATAATACTTCATCAATTTCAAATTGTTCCACCACTTCCAATATTTTTTCGGCTTCTTGCATTAAAATTTCCGGGTAATTACCATCTACTTCTATAAGTAAATGGGCTTGATGTTCTGGTTTTACCTCTACAGAAATACCATCTAAATATTTAACTGACCAATCTATTGCATCGCGCTCCATAAATTCTAAAGCACTAGGTACAATTCCGGCTCTAAATATAGCAGAAACGGCTTCACAAGCTTGAGTAGCTTTATAAAAAGGCACCAAAAGCAACACATTATGCTTATTTTTAGGTATTAGTTTTAAAACAATTTTAGTTACAATTCCTAAAGTACCTTCACTTCCTACCATCAATTGGGTAAGGTTATAACCCGTTGAATTTTTTAAAGTATTTGCACCGGTCCAAATAATAGCGCCCGTTGGCAAAACCACTTCCAAATTCAGCACATAATCTTTTGTTACGCCATATTTTACAGCACGTGCGCCACCAGCATTTTCGGCAACGTTACCTCCTATCCAACAACTTCCCATACTACTTGGATCTACAGGATAAAATAGGTTTTTTTGGCCAACTGCATCTCGTAATACTTGAGTAATAACAGCGGGTTCGGTGATGACTTGTAAATTATTTTCGTCTATTTCAATAATTTTATTTAATCGCTCTAGAGATAAGCCAATGCCTCCAAAAACAGATAATGCACCACCACTCAAACCAGTTCTTGCGCCTATTGGAGTAGTTGGTATTTTATATTGATTGGCAATAATTAAAATTTTTGAAATTTCTTGTGCATTAGCGGGTTTTAGAACAACTTGTGGCGGAAATGATAAATCTTCAGTTTCATCATGACCAAAATGCAAAAGTGTTTCTGCATCAGTAAAAATATAATTTTCGCCTACAATAGCGGTTAATTTTTGATAAGCCTCTGTATTGAAATTCATAGTTTTATGTTTTTTTACCTCTTAATTTCGAAGGAATCGAATAGTATATGTTTGGTGTTATTTTTGTTTTTTGATATTAAATTTACTTCTTTTGAAAACGAATGCCCTAGCCCTGATAGGAGCGTCATCCTTATATTTTACTTGTTAAAGAGTAAAATATAAGATTTAGCGGATAGCAGGAATGGCTTCTTTTAAAAAAAATTATTACTTTTACGCAAAGCAATTTTAATTGAGTAAAAATAATAAAATATCTGCACTTTCCGAAAAAGACGGAATAATAAAACCTGAAATACTAAGTTCTCAGGTAGCAAAGCACATTCAGGCATTTAGAAAGCTAGAAATTAGTGCGGCAGAATTGATTGAAAAAATTATTTTAGGCGACAAAGTGGCTTTGAGTAGAGCCATTACTTTAATTGAAAGCACCAACCCAATCCATTTTGAAAAAGCGAATGAAGTCATTAATGGTTGTTTGCCCTATGCGAATCAATCAGTTCGAATTGGTATTACAGGTGTTCCTGGTGTAGGAAAAAGCACTTTTATAGAAGCCTTTGGAACACACTTAACCAGCATAGGTAAAAAAGTAGCGGTTTTAGCAGTTGATCCAAGCAGCACATTAAGTCACGGCAGTATTTTGGGAGATAAAACCCGAATGGAAGAATTGGTAAAAGATGAACTTGCATTTATACGACCAAGTGCGTCGGGTGAAAGCTTAGGTGGTGTGGCAAGAAAAACTCGAGAAGCGATTATTTTATGTGAAGC
>NSHO01000026.1 GCA_002737105.1 Flavobacteriales bacterium
TGGTAGCGCTGTAACGAAAAATCTTCGCTCTTTTTACAAGAAAAAAAAGCGAAGACTAACGTAATGAAAATATATTTTTTCATATTAAGAATTGTAAATTTTATCGTAAAGCATTTGGTATTTCTCCTTGATAATTTTACGTTTCAATTTCATAGTTGGCGTTAAATGCCCTGCGTCAATTGACCATAAATCGGGTGTTAATTCAAAACGTTTTACTTGTTCCCAATTTCCGAATTTTTTGTTTGCTTCATCAACATCTTCCTGAATTCTAGCAATTACTTTTGGATTGTTGCAAAGGTCTTCGTTAGAATTTCCTAAATCAATACTATGTCTGACTGCCCATTCTTTTACAAAATCAAATGCCGGTTGAATGAAAGCCGCAGGCATTTTTTCACCATCTCCAATAACCATAATTTGCTCGATAAAACGAGATTGTTTGAATGAATTTTCTAATACTTGCGGTGCAACATATTTTCCACCAGAAGTTTTAAACATTTCTTTTTTACGATCTGTAATTTTTAAGAAACCATCAGCATCAATTTCACCAATATCGCCCGTATGGAAATAGCCATTTTTAATTACTTCTGCGGTTTGTGCTTCATCTTTATAATAACCCATCATTACGTTTGGTCCTTTACAAAGAATTTCGCCATCTTCTGCAATTTTAACTTCTACGTTTTCAATTACTCTACCAACAGTTCCAACTCGGAAGCCACCATTTCTCATATCGTTTACTGAAATTACTGGAGACGTTTCAGTTAATCCGTATCCTTCCATAACCGGAATTCCAGCTGCAGTAAATACTTTTGTTAAACGTGTTTGTAATGCCGCACTTCCAGAAACTAACATTTCCAGTTCGCCACCCAAACCTTCTTGCCATTTAGAGAAAATTAATTTTCGGGCAATTCCTAGTTGGAAATTATAAAAAGCACCATTTGCGTTGTAAGGTTTGTAATTCATACCCAAATCTAATGCCCAAAAGAATAATTTCTTTTTAATTCCAGTTAAATCGGCTCCTTTTGCGTAAATTTTATCGTATACTTTTTCTAAAAGTCTTGGTACAACTGACATGACGTGCGGATGTACTTCTTTTAAATTGTCAGATATTTTTTCAATACTTTCAGCAAAATAAATGGATATTCCACCATATTGATACAAATACGTTAACATTCTTTCGAAAATATGGCAAATCGGTAAGAAACTCAACGCACGTGTACTTCCTTTTCTTAATGGCATTCTTTTATCTGAATTTAACACATCAGAAACAATATTGTCGTGCGTAAGCATTACACCTTTTGGTCGACCTGTAGTTCCAGAAGTATAAATTATAGTTGCTAAATCGGAAGGTAAAACGGCATCTTTACGAGCTTCTACGTCATTTTGGTTTGCGGTATCTTTACCTGTTTCTAATAAATCATTCCATTTTTTACAACCAGAAATTTCGTTAAACGAATAAATATCTTTCAATAAAGGAATATTGGCCTGAACTGCTTTTAATTTATCGTACACTTCTTGGTCAGATACGAAACAGTATTTTGCTTCAGAATGATTTAGAATATATTCATAATCTTCAGCTGAGATAGTTGGATACATTGGAACGTTTTGTGCTCCAGTTTGCAGGATCCCAATATCTGAAATATGCCATTCCGTTCTGTTATTTGAGGAAATGATAGCTATTTTATCATTTTTTTCTACTCCAATGTTTAATAAAGCTCTCGATAAAGCATTGGCTTTATTTAAATATTCTTGAGTAGAAGTTTTAATCCAGTCAGTACCATATTTGGTTACCAAAGCATCTGGTAAGTTGTAATTTTCTAGCTGATAATAAGGAAAATCAAAAAGTCGTGTTACATTTTTCATATGAAATAGTTTTTAAACTGCAATTTATAAAAAAATTGTAACTTTATAAAAAAATTATCCGAAAAACTTTGATTATTGTTAATTTTGCATCAATCACACTTGGAATTAATTATTGACAAAAAGGAAAGTAAAAAGTAAAAAGTAAAAAGTAAAAAGTCAAAAATCAAAAATCAAAAAGTAATTTGTAAATAGTTTACTTACTATGTTTAAAAAGAAGAATTTAATAAAAATTATACTTTCGTTAATTGTAATTGCTGCACTTTTTTGGGCAAAGAGTTATTTTTACGATTATAAAATAAATCATAATTTTAAAGTAATTTCCGAAGGAAAAGTCTATAAAAGCGGGGTGATTCCACCAGAAGATATTGCTGATTTTGTAAAAGAGCACCAAATTAAAAGTATCATCGATTTACGTTTTCCAGGAACCGGTGACGATGTTAATAATCCAGAAATTCCAGTAGAACTTATTGCAGAAAAAGAAGCGGCTGCTAAAATTAAGGGGTTGAATTATTTTAATTTAGGTTCAGATCAAGTGCCAAAACCTGAAAATTTAGAACCTTTTTTTAAAGTAATGGACAACAAAGCAAATTATCCAGTACTAATTCATTGTTTTCACGGTGTTGGTCGTGCCGAAATGTATTCTGCCATTTATCGTATAGAATATGAAAATTGGACTAATGATGATGCCAGAAAAGAAACCCGATTTCTAACCCAATTCAGTTCTTTCGATTTAGGAAAACCAAAAGGAGATTTTTTGCATAGTTATATGAAAAGAGATAATAGATAATAGAATATAGAATAGAACATAGACAGCAGACTCTGAAACAAGTTCAGAGTGACAACTGAAATAAAAAATCTTTGTTAATCTGTTTTATCCGTTAAATCTGCGTACCTATTATTAAACAAATCAAAAACCAGAAATAATTCCGAAAAAATCGTTGGCGTTTAATGCAGCGCCTCCAATTAATCCGCCATCAACATCTGGTTTAGAAAAAATTTCTTTGGCGTTGTCTGGTTTTACACTTCCACCGTAAAGAATGGAAACATTTTCTGCAATTACACTTCCAAATACTTTATCTACTAAATTTCTAATAAATAAATGCATTTCTTGTGCTTGTTCTGGAGAGGCCGTTTCGCCAGTTCCAATTGCCCAAACTGGTTCGTAAGCTAATACAATATTTTTCCAATTTTCTTTTGAAATATGAAACAAACCATCACGTAGTTGGTATTCTACAATATTAAAATGATTGTCGTTTTGTCTGTCTTTTAATTCTTCGCCAAAGCAAAAAATAACGGTCATTTCATGTTTCAAAGCTGTATCTACTTTGTTGGCTAATAAGGCATCATTTTCATGAAAATAAGCTCTTCTTTCACTGTGACCTAAAATAACAGTGTCAATTCCAATACTGGTTAACATTGATGCGGAAACTTCACCTGTAAAAGCACCACCTTCTGCTTGATGCATATTTTGCGCGGCGATTTTAATATCTGAACCGCCAACTAATTCAACGGCTTTTGCTAAATACGGAAAAGGAGTAGCTAAAATTACTTCGGCTTTATTATTTGGTTTGTTGTTTTTAATTTCATTGATTAATTCAATGGCTTGCGGTAAGGTTTTGTTCATTTTCCAGTTACCGGCTACGATGTTTTTTCTCATAATTTAAGTACAAATTGCAATTTCAATAATTAAAATTGAAAATTGTTATTGTTATTTACTAGTTTCTATACTTTCAATGATTTTATTAAAATCTTTTTCGATGGCGCGGAATAAAACAATTTTTCCTTCTTTGTTGATTACAATAAAACGAGGAATCCAATCTAATTTTATTGAAGTTCCAAATTCGCCTTTCATTCCGTCTTTAATTAGATAATTTTCGCCAGTTACCTCGTGTTTTTCAATGCCGCTTTTCCAAGCTTCAAAAGTTTTGTCGCAAGACAAATTTACAAAAGCAAC
This sequence comes from Flavobacteriales bacterium, assembly GCA_002737105.1. The sequence goes on from NSHO01000026.1 coordinate 3,815, forward strand.
TTCTGGAAATTTTTCTTTTAAATCCTTCACTTGAGGCATGCTTTTTATGCAATCTGAACACCAAGATGCCCAAACTTCGATAACCACGGTTTTGCCTTTGTTTTGCTTTAAAATTTCTTCAAAAGAAATCGCTTGATTTTCCGTGTCGATTAATATTGCATTTAAACTTTCTGTTGAAAATTCAGTTTGCGCCTGGCAAGATGTTAATCCAAGTCCTAATGCTAATGTTGCAATGATTTTTTTCATGATATTTTGTTTAGTTGTTTCACAAAGATTCGCAAAGTTAAGCAAAGATTCGCAAAAATATTTTGTGTTTCTCTGTTAAAATTTCGTGTTTCTCTGTGTAATTATTTTTTGTAAATTACTTTTTCTAATGCTTTACTGTTAAATGCTTTTTCGGCAATTCCGTCATAAAATTTAATTACGTTTCCATTGAATAAATATACTACGCCTGGCGTGTCTTTTCCGGTGCCTAGTTTTGTCCAAAACTGAACAACATCAATCACTTTATATGGAAATTGTTTACCAGCATATTTAAAGAAATCTGGAATTTTTTCCGGTTCTTCATCCATAAATACAATTTTTACTTCTGGAAAATCTTTGTATTTTTTTTGTAAAGCGTTTAAATCTTTTGCAGCATCTTTACAATGATCGCAACCTGGAACAAAAAAGCACAATATTTTTTGTCCTTTGTCGATATCTGCATACAAATCGGAATACCCCGAAACCGCTTGTTTTGGACCTACTTCTTTTTTGATTTCTTCAACCACTTTTTCTGTTTTTATTTTTTCTGTTTTAACAGAATCACTCAATTTAGAAATCGTATCAACTGAAATATTGCTATTTACATTATTATTGTCATTGATATTGCTATTGCCATTGCTTTTTGAAATTGACGTTGCACTCGCTTTCATTGGAGCCAACATAAATAAGCCCAAAATACAACTTAAAGTTACAGAAGTTAAAATCCAAAAGTTTGATTTTTTATCTTTTTCTAAAATTTTCCCAAGCCAAATTAATAATCCAACTGCGATGACATTTTTAATAATGGCTTCAATTGGTGTCATCGGAATTAATTCGCCAAAACAACCACAATTCCCTGAATTACCGCCACTTAAAAAAGTCACATAACTCAAATGAATGATAAAAACACTCAACAAACCAATTGTTGCAGGAATAGTAATGCGTTTTAAGAAATGATTATTAAGTAATAAAAATCCAAGCGCAAATTCGATTCCAATTAAAATTCTTGAAAAATAAGGGGCAAGAGTTTCTGAGAATCCTAAGGTATACAATTGTTTTACTTCAAAAGTAGAAATTGCAAAATAAGGCGACGGATATAATTTAGCTATAGCAGAAACTATAAAAAGTAACGCAACTACAATTCTGATAATCCAAGAAATATTTTTTTTGTTCATTTTTTTATTTGTTACGCAGAGTTACACAAAGATTACTCAGAGCTTAACTGAGTTTTTATTTATCAAATGTAAGTTAGTAAATTGATACCTATTGTTAATGAAATGTTATTGTATTTACTGAGATTTTAAAAGTTTAATTTTTGTGTGACTTTGCGATTAACTTTGCGAATCTCTGTGAAACAATTACTCTCCAAATTTCATCAAAATTAAAGCAAAAACCGAATAATTAATCATGTCTTGATAATTGGCATCAATGCCCTCAGAAACCAAAGTCTTTCCTTCATTGTCTTCAATTTGTTTCACGCGTAATAACTTCTGAATAATCAAATCTGTGAGAGAATTTACTCGCATATCACGCCAAGCTTCTCCATAATCGTGATTTTTATCTTCCATTAATTCCTTCGTGATTTCAATTTTATGATTGAATAATTTTATGGCTTCATTTGCCGATAAATCTGGCTGAGAAGCAATTCCTTTATCCATTTGAATTAATGCCATTACACAATAATTGATAATTCCAATAAATTCTGACGTTTCGTCTTCATCTACTTTTCTTACGACGTTTTCTTGTAAACTTCTTATGCGTTGTGCTTTAATAAATATTTGATCGGTTAATGAAGGCAAACGCAAAACACGCCAAGCTGTACCATAATCGTGCGCTTTTTTTGTAAATAATTCTCTGCAAACTGCTATAACTTTGTCGTATTGTTGTGAGGTATTGCTCATTATTATTTTATATTTGTATCAAAGTTCAAATATAAGTAAAAAATACGATGTCAACAATAAACTGTAAAGGAACACTCGTCAATTTATCAACACCTAAAGTAATGGGGATTGTAAACGTGACGCCAGATTCATTTTTTGATGGTGGAAAACTGACAAATTCAAATGAAATTGTACTTCAAGTAGATAAAATGTTGCGTGATGGTGCTACTTTTATTGATTTAGGAGGCTATTCTAGTAAACCTGGTGCTGAATTTGTTTCCGAAGCTGAAGAATTAAATAGAGTAGTACCAATTGTAAAAGTATTAGTGGAAAAATTTCCAGATATTTTGCTTTCTATTGACACTTTTAGAAGTGAAGTTGCCAAAAAAGCTATTGAAAATGGTGCGGCATTGATTAATGATATTTCAGCAGGTTTGTTAGATGAAAATATGTTGGAGACCGTTGCAAAATTGCAAGTTCCTTACATTATGATGCATATGAAAGGCACACCAAAAACCATGCAAAGTTTAGCCAATTATGACGATTTACTAAAAGAAATGAATTTTTATTTTTCTGAACGAGTTGCGAAAGCGAGGAGTTTTGGATTAAATGACATCATTATCGATCCTGGCTTCGGATTTGCTAAAACTTTGGAACAGAATTACGAATTACTTCAAAATTTAGAACTACTTCAATTTCACGATTTACCAATTTTAGCTGGCATTTCAAGAAAATCAATGATTTATAAAACATTAGAAACTTCGCCAGAACATGCCTTAAACGGAACCACGTTTTTACACGCTTTCTGTTTACAAAAAGGCGCCAATATTTTAAGAGTTCACGATGTAAAAGAAGCGGTGGAATGTGTTTCTTTAATTAGACAATTAGACAATTAGATAATTAGATAATTGATTGGATTATAAAACAAAATATATATTCTATAAAAACTAACACATTACAACTATGTTAGTATGTGTTTAAAAAAATCTCAAAATGAACATAAAACTTATCGTCATAGGGAAAACAGATAATAAAAATCTAAACGCTTTAATTGAAGAATATACCAAGCGATTGGGATTTTATATTAAGTTCGATTTGGAAGTGATTCCTGATATCAAAAACGTAAAAAATTTATCGGAATCGGAACAAAAAACAAAAGAAGGGCAACTCATTTTAGAAAAATTAATACCAACCGATCAATTAATTTTATTGGACGAAAACGGAAAGGAATTCAATAGTATTGGATTTTCTGATTTTTTACAAAAGAAAATGAACTCCGGAATTAAAACGTTAGTATTTGTAATTGGTGGACCTTACGGATTTTCGGATGAAGTCTATCAAAAAGCACAAGGAAAAGTCGCTTTATCTCAAATGACTTTTTCGCATCAAATGGTGCGTTTATTTGTAATTGAACAAATTTATAGAGGTTTTACCATTTTGAACAACGAACCGTATCATCATCAATAGTTAATGTGCCAATTATCTAACTATCTAAAAATCTAACTATCTAAAAATCTAATTGTCTAATTCTCCAACATTGTATGAAACACGTTCATTACGTCGTCGTCTTCTTCAATTTTTTCTAATAATTTTTCTACATCAGCTATTTGCTCTGGTGCTAATTCTTTGGTTACTTGCGGAATTCTATCAAATCCTGAAGATAAAATTTCTAAACCTCTTGATTCTAATTCTTTCTGAATGGCTCCAAAACTTTCAAAAGGGGCGTACATTAATATTCCGTCTTCATCATCTGCGAAAATTTCTTCTACACCAAAATCAATCATTTCTAATTCTAATTCGTCAATATCGTGTCCGGCAGCAGGAATTCTGAAATTACAAGTATGGTCAAACATAAATTCTACCGATCCTTGCGTGCCCATTGTCCCGTTGCATTTATTGAAATAACTTCTAATATTTGCAACCGTTCTGTTATTATTATCAGAAGCCGTTTCTATTAAAATGGCAATGCCGTGTGGCGCATATCCTTCAAATAATATTTCTTTATAGTTTGCGGTGTCTTTATCTGTTGCTTTTTTAATAGCGCGCTCTACGTTCTCTTTAGGCATATTAACGGCCTTTGAGTTTTGTATAACAGCTCTTAAACGCGAGTTAGCTTCCGGGTTTGGACCTCCTTCTTTAACCGCCATTACAATATCTTTACCAATTCTGGTAAACGCTTTAGCCATTGCCGACCAACGCTTCATTTTTCTTCCTTTTCTGAATTCAAACGCTCTTCCCATTTCTCGTTTTGGTTTTTTTATATATCGCAAAAATAAAATAAGCAAGTAGTAAAAAAAAATGTTTGAACGTTTTTTTTATGTTTTAAAATTTTAAATAAATTTCCTGCATGTTTTTGAATTTTGATCATGCATTTTTGGAATTTTTAAAATGTTATCTTTGCCAAATGCAAAACCAATTTTTCCAACCTTTTCCAACCGATATTTCAGGAATTTCATTACCTGAAAAATTTACGTTTCCGTTTTATTATCAACCACATAAATTGAGTGAAATGGCAGCGTTAGAATTGCAAAATTACTTAGCAACGCAAACTAATTTTGATCATAATTTCGGATTAGATTTCGCTCAGAAAGGTTTGGTAATTGGTAAAATGTTTGGGGTGTTGGTTTGCCAAAATGAAATGGGTGATTTAGGTTATTTATGGGCATTTTCTGGGAAATTGGCTAATGAAAATCACCATGAGTATTTTGTGCCAACTGTTTTTGATATGTTAACCGAAAATAGCTTTTTTCGTAAAGAAGAAGCATTGCTAAATGCCTACAATCGAAAAATTGAAATTTTAGAAAATTCTGATAATTATTTAAAGGAATTAGAAAATTTCAAGAACACCAATATTCAAGCTGTAACCGAATTACAAAATCAGAAAATCAGAATTAAATTACAAAAAATATTTCGTGATGAAAGAAGAATTCAAATAGAAACCACTTTAACAGAAGAAGAATTATTTGAATTTAATATACAACTTGCCGAAGAAAGTAAGCAAGAAAGTATTTTGTTGAAAAAAATGACAAAATATTGGAAATTGACTTTACAAGCTTTAGAAGAAAAAGTAGCTGTGTTTACTAATGAAATCAATCAATTAAAAGAAGAAAGAAAAGTAAAATCGGCAGAATTACAACAAAAATTATTTTCAAATTATTCCTTTTTCAATCAATACCAAGAAAAGAAAAGTTTAGCCGAAATTTTTAACAACAATCCGCCTGCTGGAGCCGGTGAATGTGCCGCGCCAAAGTTATTGCATTATGCTTTTCAACATCATTTAAAACCTATTTGTATGGCGGAATTTTGGTGGGGTCAGTCGCCTAATTCTGAAGTGCGCCAACACAAGCAATTTTATCCGTCTTGCAAAAGTAAATGCGAACCCATTTTGATGGGACACATGCTTAAAGATTTAGAAATGGAAGAAAATCCGTTTATTATGAATCATGCGGAAGGAAAAGATATTGAAATTGTGTACGAAGATGAAGTGATGTTAGTAATCAATAAGCCTACCGAGTTTTTATCGGTTCCAGGAAAAACCATTTCAGATTCGGTTTATGAACGAATTAAAGAAAAATATCCTGAAGCCACGGGTCCGCTAATTGTACATCGATTAGATATGTCCACTTCTGGAATTATGCTTATCGCCAAAAATGAAATTACTGCCGCACAATTGCAAAGTCAGTTTATTAATAGAACTATTAAGAAACGTTATGTGGCACTTTTAGATGGTTTGTTGGAAAAATCTCACGGTTATATTGATTTGCCTTTGCGAGTTGATTTAGCCGATAGACCAAGACAATTGGTATGTTACGAACACGGCAAACCCGCACAAACCAAGTGGAAAACCATCGAAGTTAAAAACGGAAAAACGAAAGTACATTTTCATCCCATTACTGGAAGAACACATCAATTACGCGTTCATGCATCTCATAGTTTAGGACTACATACGCCTATTGTTGGCGATGATTTATATGGTAAAAAAGCCGATAGATTGTATTTGCATGCCGAATATATTCAATTTGAACATCCAGTAACAAAGGAAATTATGGAGCTTTTGGTGGAAGCAGAGTTTTAGGTTTTACCGCAAAGACGCAAGGTTCTCCGCAAGGCTAGCAAAGTTTTTGCTTAGTTTCCATCTATTAAATCCTTTAAATCTGCGTACCTATTCACCAAATATTTTCCCATCCAACCAAACACTATCAATCAAATTCGTAGCAAAACAATACGGAATTTCGTAATAACTGTGTAAAGGTTTTGTTATAATCAAATTGGCTTTTTTGCCTTTTGTAATACTTCCGTGCGACTCGCTTAAATCCATAGCATACGCGCCGTTAATTGTTGCTGCATTTATGGCTTCTTCTGGGGTCATTTTCATTTTGATACAAGCCGTAGCAACTACAAAATGCATATTTCCTGAAGGTGAAGTGCCTGGGTTAAAATCAGAAGCTAAAGCTAAAGGTAAACCTGCTTTCAACATTTGTCGTGCTGGTGTATAAGGAATCGAAATGAAATACGAACAACTTGGTAAAGCCACTGGCATACAATCAGTATTTTTTAAAACTTCAATGTCTTCATCCGTAACAATTTCTAAATGGTCAACACTTAAAGCACCGTTTTCAACACAAGCTTTAATTCCGTTTATGGCTGTAAATTGATTTACGTGAATTTTTGGTTTTAAACCATATTTTTTACCAGCTTCCATAATTTGGATGGTTTCTGAAACACTAAAATAACCCGTTTCTAAAAAAGCATCAATATAATCGGCTAAATTTTCTTGGGCGATTTTGGGTAACATTTCATTGATAATCAAATCGATATACGCTTGATGATTTTCTTTGTATTCCGTTGGAAAAGCATGTGCACCAAGGAAAGTTGCTTTTATCGCAATAGGATAATTTTCTTTTAATTTTTTTATGACGCGTAGCATTTTTAATTCGCCTTCTACGGTTAAACCATATCCCGATTTAATTTCAACGGCGCCAGTTCCTTGTGAAATGACTTCTTCCAAACGCTTTTTCGATTGGTTGTAAATCTCTTCTTCTGAAGTTTCATTTAATGTTTTAGCCGAATTTAATATTCCACCACCACGATTGGCAATTTCTTCGTAGGACAAGCCATTTATTCTATCTACAAATTCGCTACTTCTGTTTCCGGCATACACTATGTGCGTGTGACTGTCGCAAAAACTTGGCATTACAATTTTTCCAGTTGCATCAATTACTGTTGCATTTTTTACATTTGGACAATTTTCCATCAAACCAAAATCTGAGATAAAATCATTTTCCAAAAGTAAATAGGCGTTTTCTAAAATGGGTAAATGTGCCATTTCCGAACCTGATATTTTTTTAATTGAAGTAGGTCTAACTTGTAGTAATTGTTTTATATTTATAATTATGGTTTGCATAAGAAATAGTTATATTTGTAAAAGGTAAAAATACTTATTTAATATAAAGTGCGAAAACTATTATACAAAAAAGGTCGAAAAGTTATACCTACTCTAATAGAGTATACAGGTAAACATGAAAATGCAACACCTGAAATGCAACTATTTGTATACAATTCTGAGGAATTATCAGAATTTGAAGATATAAAACTATCTCAATTAGATAAACATTTAGATTACACAAAAAACAATTGGATCAATTTACATGGCTTGTCTGATGTTGCTTTGATAAAAGAAATTGGCATAAAATTTAAAATTGATGATTTTATTTTAGGTGACATTTTAAACATTCTCAAACGTTCAAAAGTTGAGGAGCACAACCACACCTTGTTTTTTAATATAAAATCGTTATTACCTGAATCTAATGGTATTGATGTTGAGCAGATTAGTTTTATTTTACGAGACGGATTGCTATTTTCCTTTCAAGAGAAAAAGAGCGATTTCTTTTTACATATCCGTGAAAGAATGCGTCAACATGCTGGAATTGTTAGAGATAGAAAAGTAGATTATTTACTCTATTTGCTTTTAGACGCAGTTATGGAAAACTTTTATATAACCATAGAAAGCGAAGAGCAAAAAATTGATGCTGTTATTGATTTGATCAAAACCAAACCCAATCCAAAAATACTAGAAGAAATTGAACGCCATAGAGATAATTTAAACTTTTTGCGCCGTTCTATAGTGCCACTTCGAGATTCTTTATATTCGATAAAAAGCATGAAAGAGGATAATGTTTTTAATGTAATTACGACTGAAAATTATACTTTTTTCTCTCGTTTGCATCAAAAATGTTTGGAATTATTAGACCAAGTTGACGCCGATTTAAGTTCGTTGGAAAGTGCTTCTTCGTTTTATTTTTCGTTGCAAAGTCATAAAATGAATGAAGTTATGAAAACCTTAACTGTGGTTTCTGTGTTTTTCATGCCGTTAACTTTTATTGTAGGGGTTTACGGAATGAACTTCGATAACATGCCAGAACTACATTGGAAATACGGCTATTTTTATGTCGTAGCCGGTATGTTTCTTTTGTTCGTTTCCATGATTGTGTATTTCAAAAGAAAAAATTGGTTTTAAATTAATTATATAAAATGTTTCTGTTTTTTCATGAAACATTTTTTTATTATATTTTAATATCGTAATATTGCAATCTATAAATATGACACAATGGGAATTACTAAATCTGAATCTTTTACCCCAGAACAAAACGATATGGCCAACTTGTTTAAAGCTATGGCAAATCCGGCACGAGTAGCCATAATTCAATATTTATTAAAGGTCGATTCTTGTATTTGTGGCGATATTGTAAACGAATTGCCATTGGCACAACCCACCATTTCTCAACATTTAAAAGAATTAAAAAACGCCAACATCATTCAAGGTACTATTGAAGGAAAATCTATTTGTTATTGTTTGAACAAAGACGTATTTGAATCTATTGGACGCTATTTTATGGGTATGTATATTAAGTTAGATGCCAAATGTTGTTAAATAAATATTTCGCGCTTTTTGCATTAAAAAAACAGAAAAATGACTGAAAGAAAACAACACTGGGAAAATGTTTTTTCAACAAAACAAGAAACTGAAGTAAGTTGGTATCAAAAGCAACCCAAAACATCTATTCAATTAATACAAGCTTGTAAAGCAGCTAAAGATGCAAAAATTATTGATATTGGCGGCGGCGATAGTTACTTAATTGATAATTTACTAGATTTGGGCTACACTAATTTATTTTTATTAGATATTTCGGAAGCCGCTATTAATAGAGCTAAAAACAGATTAGGAGCACGCGCTCAAAATGTAACTTTTATTGTTTCAGATAGTTTGCATTTTCAATCAGATATTAAATTTGATATTTGGCATGACAGGGCTTCTTTTCATTTTTTTACAGAATCAAATGAAATTGACCAATATAAAGCAAATGTATTAGTGTCAACCACCAAAAATGCGCATTTGTTAATCGGAACCTTTTCAGAAGAAGGTCCTTTAAAATGTAGCGGATTACAAATTACACAATATTCTGTTGAAAAAATGGAAGCTGTTTTTGGCTTGGATTTTCAATTAGAAAATTGTTTTACAGAAGATCACGGCACCCCTTTTGATACAAATCAAAACTTTATTTTTTGTCATTATAATAAGCCATAACATGTTCAATAATCTATCAAAAACCATTGCAATTGTCAAAGAAATTCCAGTTTCAATTGAACGACAAGCAGTATTACAACCGCTAATTGATTACATTCAAAATAAAGTCAATAACCAAGAAGAAATTCGGTTGAATTTTATTTGCACGCACAATTCTCGCCGCAGTCATTTGTCGCAAATTTGGGCACAAACCATGGCGTTTCATTTCCAAATTCAAAATGTATTTTGCTATTCAGGTGGAACGGAAGCTACGGCTATGTTTCCAAAAGTGGGCGAAACTTTAACGAATCAAGGATTTGACATTCAAAAAATTTCAGATACAGAAAATCCCGTTTATGAAGTTAAATTTGATGAAAATCAACCTGCAATAATTTGTTTTTCAAAAACGTATTTCGATGATTTTAATCCGAAAAACAATTTTGGAGCCATCATGACTTGCAATAATGCAGACGAAGGTTGCCCAATGGTTTTAGGTGCCGAAGCGCGATTTCCAATCAAATATAACGACCCAAAAGCTTTTGACGGAACACCAGAAATGAACGAAAAATATACCGAAAGAAGTTTAAAAATTGCAAGCGAAATGTATTTTGTATTTTCTCAAATAAAATAAATGATTATGAAAAAAAGATTAGGATTTTTAGACCGATTTTTAACGTTATGGATATTTTTAGCGATGCTAATTGGTGTTTCCATTGGTTATTTTATTCCAAATGCAGCTAGTTTTATCAACTCGTTTTCTTCTGGAACTACTAATATTCCTTTGGCTATTGGATTAATTTTAATGATGTATCCGCCATTAACCAAAATCGATTTTTCGCAAGTGCCTAAAATGTTTGATAAACCTAAATTGCTAACTGCTTCGTTTTTTATTACTTGGATAGTTGGCCCCTTTTTAATGTTTTTATTGGCTACTTTTTTCCTACAAGATTATCCTGAATACATGACAGGTTTGATTATTATTGGTTTAGCACCTTGCATTGCCATGGTAATTGTTTGGAACGAATTGGCAGAAGGCAATCGCGAATTAACTGCTGGTTTAATTGGTATTAACAGTTTGTTGCAAGTTTTCTTTTTTAGTTTGTATGCTTTTTTTTATCTCGAAATTATGTTGCCTTTATTTGGCATCAAAGGATTACAACTCAACATAACCATCGTTGAAATTGCAAAAACCGTTGGTATTTATTTGGGGATTCCTTTTGCTTTGGCAATGGTTAGTCGGTTTGCTATGAAAAAATATATTGGTGAGACTTTCTTCAATCAAAAGTTTATTCCTTTTGTATCGCCCATAACGCTAATTGCTTTGCTTTTTACCATCGTAATTATGTTCAGCTTAAAAGGGGAAATGATTGTAGATTTACCTTTAGACGTTTTAAGAATAGCCGTTCCATTAGTGATATTCTTCGCAATTATGTTTTTCTTGATGTTTTTTGTGTGTAAAAAAATTGGTGCCAATTACCGTGATGCGGTGGCGTTGTCGTTTACGGCATCGGGTAATAATTTTGAGTTGGCCATTGCGGTTTCTATTGGAGTTTTTGGTATCAATAGCGGCCAAGCTTTTGCAGGTGTGATAGGACCGTTAGTGGAAGTGCCCGCCTTAATTATTTTGGTACAAGTGGCTTTTTGGTTGCGAAAAAAGTATTTTAAAACAAAATAAAAATATCGATTTAATTTTACTTTATTTATCGCGTCTTAGATTTTTAAAAACATTTAATTTAAATTCCTTTTCTCATAATGATTACTAAAAAAATTTCGCAGCTGTTTAGAAATAATAAAAATATTTTTTATGTTTTTATTTTGTATTAAAATAATTTAGTAGTAATTTTACTTTATTATTTCGATACGAGTAGCGGGAACTATTCGAGGCTTTCGAAAGAAATTTAGCTCAAAAGCGGGTGACTAGCTCTATTTTTTGAGCTTTTTTTACGCATTATAGTGTCAATAGGAAGGTGTTTCATGCCGTTTTTGAGGTTTATTTTTCTGTTTTTCCACTCTTTTTTTTCTTTAAACAAAAAAATCAGTTCGTCAGGGCAAGTTATTCAACTCGTCAGGTTGAATTGTAAAACTCGTCAGGTTGATTTTTGACTGGTTTTTAGGTAAAAAAAAGCCCCGAACGCGGGAACGTTCGAGGCTTTCAAAAGAGACTTAGTCTCGTTAGCGGGTGACTAGCTCGCTTTCTGGTAACTTAAAGTACCTAACATTTGTTTCAGCTTTTTAGCTGGACGAAACAAAATGCGACTTTTCTTGATGTCAGTTGCCTTAACATCTTCTTCCAAATCTTGTCCGTTAGCACTAACACTTACTTGAAACGTACCAACATGACCTAATTTTACAATTCGGCCTTGGCTAAGTTCCATTAGCATGTTGCGTTCTAATGAACGTAAAACGGCATAGCAATCGGTGTCTGTTAAGGTACACTGATACGCAATCATTTCGGCTAACGACTCTAAAGTAGTTTCACCATTTGCAATCGAAGTTGCATA
>NSHO01000027.1 GCA_002737105.1 Flavobacteriales bacterium
AATAATTCCTGACTAAAAATTCTTCTAGTTTTATTGGTAGAAATATCGTTATCATCAATTCCTGCTGGCTTGTTAACATAAAAAAGTGGATCAATATTATACCAAGAAAGTTTAGCTCTTTTATATCCATATACCCGATCATCTTCATTTAATTCACCACCAAAACCTATTGGCGTACTAGCCAACGACCAAGCCAAAGGGGATTTTAAATCGATATTAGATTGAGACCCTTCAAAATCATCTATATAAGAAGTTGGTTCGCCATTAAAATCTGCGGCTTTTGGAGCATTTGGAAATAAATAAGCAAATTCCCCTCTGAAAGACAGATTAGAAGGTGCTTCTGTTTCTATGTTTGGTAATTTATTTGCTAACCTTGTTAAAAAAGGAACTTCTGTTGAAAAATTTGTATTTAGACCAACAATGGTATTATTTACAGATTCTTGATTGTAATCTGCTTTTTGCGTAAATGGTCGTTCTGTCATTTTCAAGAAAGTCGCACCTAATAAAAACTTCTCATTAAATTTATGCTCCACATTTAAACCATAAAATCGTTTGGTTTGTTGGCCAAAAACCGAATTATTTTCCAATGATACATTTATAGGTGTGTTAGAAGCCAACAAAGAAGGATCTAAAATTTGTACCCTCCCGGCTTGGTAATTCACCGTGTAATCTACACCTTCAACTAAAACCCTACCACCTGCTGTAACCACAACACTTCCTTGTGGTACATTAAACGCGTTTAAAGAAATTCCATCGCCACCAGCAGATTTAAAACTTCCTTTTAATTTGAATTTATTTTTGGAACTTTCTTGTAAAGCAGCAGCTTGTGTAGATTTATATAAGGTTCTGAAAACGTATTTTGATTGATTAGAATTGTATGAAAGCGGCGTATCATAATCTTCCGTTAAGGTAGTAACATCTAGTTTATTAAATAAGTGTTTTCCAAAAGGTTCTACTGTGGTGAAAATAATTCTTCCGTATTGAGAGTCAACTGTAATTCCTGGATAAAAATCGAAAAATCCATCGCCATTTGGTTGCGGATCATTCGTAAAATTCAACTTATCTAAATTAAAAACTTTTAATAAAGTGGTATTAGCCACATTTGATGGCAGCGCATCTATACCAGATTGTGTAATGTAATTTAAAGGTGAAGGATCTTGGTATAAAATATTAAATTTAAAATCTTGTTGTTGCAATTGGTTACCACCTGGAATTTGATAAATGTTTTTCATCATTAAATCCCAACTTGGTTCACTTACGTTGATTAAACTTCCTTTTAACATTTTTAAAAGTAACGCTTGCGTGGTTGGCACACCTGCTGGATCAACTGTTGTAGATTCTAAACCGTCATTTGCAAATTCTCCTACTTGATAAACAACTCCACCAATTGTATATTGATAGGCAACTGCCAAAACCTCATCATTTTGTAATTTCTGATTTAAGGAAATGTATCCTAATTGTGGGTGAAACGAATATTCTGTAATGGCTAATTTTCTTGCGTTTTCTAATTTTGAGTAATCAATTCCTTCCGTAAAGGTACTTGTAGGATTGGAAACCAAATTAAAACCTTGAGATGATGCTGTTGCAATTTCTCTAATTGCAGGTGTTAAAAAACTTCCTGCTTGTCCGATTGCAGCTGGATTGAACTTATTGTTTTTATTATCAGTTGGAGAATTAATTGGCTCGCTAAAAAAAGTAGGGTTCAAAGCTAAATCTGTACCCACCACTTCATTATCTGGCGTAGTAGATAATTGTGATTCTCCTAAATCTTGTACAGCCAATATATTTCTTAAGTTATTATCCGTATTTGAGACTCTGTTTTGTCTGTTGGTAATCCAAACTTCAATTCTTGTGATTCTCGCACGAGAATCGATTACTGGATAATTTCTTAAGGAATTATCGTAATTATTTCTAAAATATTGTGATAAAAAATAATGCTTATCTGAATCATAATCTAAGGCAAAAAAATCAAATTCTTGAATGGTTCCGCCGCCTTGGGTAGTGATAGATTTTGATTGCGATTTTTGTTCTGAAAATACCCCTGTGAAAGTAGTTTTTCCAAATTGAAATTGCGCTTTAACCCCAAATAAACTTTGTGCCCCACGAATTAAAGAATTTGAAATAGGAAAACTTACATTTCCAACCTCTATTTTTTGTAATATCGAATCTTCATTTCCAGAAACATTATTTGGAATATTGTTTTTTAAATTACTTGGATCAATAACACCCGAACCCGGATCGTATTCTAATTTTATTAAATTTTGAAAAGCAAAAGTTGATTGGGTATCATAATTAATATTTACATTTAATCTTGTACCCACTTTACCTTGTAACCCTACTGAAATTCTTTGGTTAAAATCAAAGGCAGTAGTTTTTCTGTTTCTTGGTGAAAAAGAAGGATTGTCTTGCTTGGTAAATCTTATTCCTAAATCGACTTCAACTGAACCGCTTGGTTTTACATCAATAGTGTTGCCACCAAAAATGGCTTCAAAAAATTTATTATTTACATAAAATCGTGGTAACAAGTTTCTTCTTGCTTCTTCAGAACCCGTTCTTTTTCCGTCAACAGCGTTTTGTTTTTCTTGGAAATACTTTCTCATGGTTTCTTTTAAAACCAATTTTTCGTATTCTTCTGGGGTTAAAATTAATGGATAATTAATATTAAAATCATCTACCGAAGCGGTATAAATATATCTATTTGAAACAGGATCGTATGTGTATCCATCTATAATACTTTTTGGATTGGGTAAAGAAATTTGACCCAAACTATATCCAGTTTTTGTTGAATCTTGCGGTTTAGGGGGCGTTCCTTGTGCGTAATTAAACACACTTATAAACATCATAAAAATTACAATATTTACTTTTGAAACTATATTTTTATGTAATTCATTCAAATTATAATACCTTTAATGCTTGTTTAATTAGCTCTTCTACAGTTGCAGATGGCGAATTTACAATAATTTTTTCGACTACTTTTTCGGCGTTTTTTCTAATATATCCTAAAACTTCTAAAGCAGATAACGCTTCTTCTTTGTTTGTATTGTATGAACTTCCCGAAATTTCTTCAATTGCATAGATTTTTAATACTTTATCTTTAATATCTAAAATTACCCGTTGTGCCGTTTTTAAACCAATTCCTTTGATAGATTGCACTGTACCAACGTCATTTGCCGCAATGGCTTGAATAATTTGTTCTGGATTTAATGACGAAAGCATCGTTCTTGCCGTACTAGCGCCAATTCCTGAAACGGAGATTAATAATTTAAACAATTCTCGTTCTTTTTTTTCTGCAAAGCCAAATAAGGAATGTGCATCTTCTTTAACTTGTAAATAAGTATACAATTTCACGTTTTCAGACTCAGGAATTTGAGAATAAGTATGCAATGAAATATGAATTTCATAACCCACACCATTACATTCTATAACCACTTCGGTTGGCGTTTTCTCTACTAGTTTTCCTTGGATATGTGAAATCATAATTTTTACTTTTTACTTTTAATTTTTTTTATAACCATATAAGTAGTGTAAGGTAGTATAAGTGTCCCTTTTTACTTTTTACTTTTTACTCTTCACTTTTTACTCTTCACTTTTCACTTTTCACTTTTCACTTTTTTTCTTCTTTTCTTGCGCATCAACAACTGCAACTGCTGCCATATTAACCATTTCTTCTACACTGGCGCCTAATTGAAAAATGTGCACTGGTTTATCTAATCCCATCATAATTGGACCAATTGAAACTACTTTATCTAATTCTTTTAGCATTTTATAGGTAATATTTGCCGCATCTAAATTTGGAAAAATTAGCGTATTTACTTTTTTATTGGCCAATTTAGAAAACGGAAATTTGCTTTTTAGCATGTCTGCATTTAAAGCAAAATCGGTTTGAATTTCTCCATCAACAATTAAATCGGGATAATTTGCGTGCAAAATTTTAACTGCTTGTCTTACTTTAATTGCGCTTTCATGTGAAGAAGAACCAAAATTAGAAAACGAAATCATAGCAATTACTGGCTCAATCCCAAATAATCGAACGGTTTTAGCCGTCATTAAAGCAATTTTAGCTAACTCTTCTGCAGAAGGATTTGGATTGATAGCAGTATCTGACAAAAATAATGGGCCACGCTTGGTGTTCATAATGTTTGTAGTGGCAATTCTTGACACACCTTGTTGCTTGGCAATTAATTCCATTACGGGTTTTACCACATTTGGATAACTACGAGAATATCCCGTAACCATACAATCAGCATCACCGGCATTTACCATCATTGAAGCAAAGTAATTGCGTTCGCGCATCCATTTTTGAGCATCTAACAAGGAAGTTCCTCTTCGTTGTCTGGTTTTCCAGAAATATTGTGCGTATTTTTCTCTGGTTTTATTTTCGTCTTTAGATTTTGGATCTATGATTTTTAAATCGGCTTCAAATCCAATTTCTTCTTTTAATTCTTGAATAATTTCTACGTTGCCTAACAAAATTGGAATCCCAATGCCTTCTTCATGAACAATTTGTGCCGCTTTTAAAACATCTAACTGATCGGCTTCAGCGAAAACTATTGTTTTTGGATCGGTTTTGGCTCTGTTTGTAAGTAATTTTACAATTTTATTATCGTTACCTAAGCGTTCTTCTAAATCGCTTGCATATTTTTCCCAATCTGTAATTTCTATATCTGCCACACCACTTTCCATTGCTGCTTTTGCAACAGCAGGAGAAATAGTTGAAATCAATCTCGGATCAAAAGGTTTTGGAATGATATAATCTTTTCCAAAAACCAACTTTTTTTCGCCGTAAGCAATATTTACTTGTTCTGGAACTGGTGATTTGGCAAGTTCTGCCAAAGCTCTAACGGCAGCCATTTTCATAGCTTCGTTAATTTTTCTGGCTCTAACATCTAAAGCACCTCTAAAAATATAAGGAAATCCTAAAACATTATTGACTTGATTTGGATAATCAGAACGACCCGTAGCCATAATAATATCTTCACGAGTATTTATCGCTACGTTATAATCGATTTCAGGAACTGGATTCGCCATAGCAAACACAATTGGATTGGCTGCCATTGACAATAACATCTCTGGTTTTAATATATTTCCAACCGATAATCCTAAAAACATATCGGCATCTTTAATAATTTCAGATAAAGGCGCTGGATCACACGATTTTGCGTAACGCATTTGCAATTCTGAAACATCGTCTCTGCAAGTGGTTAATAAACCATCTACGTCGAACATGTATAAATTTTCGGGTTTTACGCCTAATAAAACATATAAATTTGCACAAGCTAAAGCAGCTGAACCGGCTCCAGAAACTACTACTTTTATTTTAGCGATGTCTTTTTCTGCAATTTCTAAAGCATTTAAAAGTGCGGCTGACGAAATGATTGCCGTTCCATGTTGGTCGTCATGCATTACGGGAATGTTTAATTCCTCGACCAATCTTCGTTCAATTTCAAACGATTCTGGTGCTTTTATATCTTCTAAATTAATCCCACCAAAAGTTGGTGCTATCGCTTTTACGGTTTCAACGAATTTATCGATATCAGTGGCGTCGACTTCAATATCAAAAACATCTATATCGGAAAATATTTTAAACAACAAGGCCTTTCCTTCCATTACAGGTTTTGAAGCTTCCGGGCCAATATCGCCTAGTCCTAAAACAGCGGTTCCATTGGTAATTACAGCCACTAAGTTTCCTTTGGCTGTATATTTATAAACGTTATTTATATCTTTTGCGATTTCCAAACACGGCTCTGCTACCCCTGGCGAATAAGCCAAAGACAAATCACGTTGTGTTGCATATTTTTTTGTGGGTACCACCTGGATTTTTCCTGGTGTTGGTTTGGCGTGGTATAGTAAAGCTTCTCTTCTTTTATTATTATCTGTAGACATATATAATCATTAGCATCAACTCACAAAGATAAAATAAGCAATGAAATAACAATAACGATTGACTAAAAAGTTATAGTTTCTTTGTTTTTTTGTAAAAATCATTTTAAAAGCTGCACCAAATAGTACTGCATTTGCTTTATTTGTTAACACGTTAAGGGATTTGGGCGGTAGCTGGGTTTCTACTTTTGTCATTCCGACGCAGGAGGAATCTCAAATATTACTCACATTATGTGATTTCTCCCGTTGGTCGAAATTACAAAGGAATCTTAACTTAATGACATTGTTTGCGAGGCAGCGGGGGGAACACGTGTTCTGAAATGAAGTACTGCTGTTCTGAAATACACTACTGCTGTTCTGAAATGAAGTACTCGTGTACTGAAATGTTCTACTGCTGTACTGAAATGATGTACTGCTGTTCTGAAATTCACTACTGCTGTTCCAAAATTCACTACTGCTGTTCTGAAATTAAGCACTCGTGTACTAAAATGTATTAATGCTGTTCTGAAATTGGGTACTCTTGTTCTGAAATTGTGAACAACAGTGCTTTCACGCTGCGCAAAGACTCCCGACTTTGAGCTACGCCCTCAAAATAAACTAAAAAAGTTCCCCTTGGTTGAGGCCTTTTATTCTTCCTAAATGTTTATATGCTTTTTCTGTAGCTTCACGGCCTCTGGGTGTTCGCATTAAAAAACCTTCTTGAATTAAAAATGGTTCGTATACTTCTTCAATAGTTTCTCCGTTTTCTGAAACTGCTGTGGCTAAAGTGGTTAAACCAACAGGTCCGCCTTTAAATTTATCAATTAACGTCGTTAAAATTTTATTGTCCATTTCGTCTAAACCATAAGCATCAACATTTAGAGCTTTTAAGGCGTAACGTGCTATTTCTATGTCGATACTTCCGTTTCCTTTTATTTGAGCAAAGTCTCTAACTCTTCTTAATAAAGCATTGGCTATACGAGGTGTGCCTCTACTTCTCCCAGCAATTTCTATAGCAGCTTCTATATCGATAGGCACTTTTAAAATTCCAGAACTTCTTTCGATAATAGTGGCTAATAATTCGGTATTATAATAATGTAAACGACTTTGGATTCCGAAACGCGCCCGCATGGGTGCGGTTAACAAACCTGAACGAGTAGTGGCACCCACTAAGGTAAACGGATTTAAATTAATTTGTACCGAACGGGCATTAGGACCCGATTCAATCATAATGTCAATTTTATAATCTTCCATAGCCGAATACAAATATTCTTCAACTATTGGCGATAAGCGGTGTATTTCGTCAATGAACAACACATCACGTTCATCTAAATTGGTTAATAACCCTGCTAAATCGCCTGGTTTATCTAATACAGGTCCCGATGTAATTTTGATTCCAACACCCAATTCGTTAGCTAAAATACTTGCCAAAGTAGTTTTCCCTAATCCTGGAGGACCGTGAAACAGGGCATGGTCAAGTGCTTCACCTCGCTGGTTTGCTGCGGCCACAAATACTTTTAAATTTTCAAGCACATGATCTTGTCCTGCAAAATCATCAAAACTTAAAGGTCGCAGTGCTTTTTCAATATCTAATTCTTGAGGCGTAAAACGCTCTTTGTTTGGATCTAAATTTTCATTCATCTTACAAATATAATATTTAGTTGGGAGTTTTTTTATTTTTAACTACATAGAATGTAATCTTAATTTTTTGAAATTAGTATTGATATTGATTTTTTGCCATTGAAAAAAGTATCTTTGTAAAAAATTAAGCAAATGATTATTTATAATGTTACCATAAATATTGACGACAGTGTGCACGACCAATGGTTAAATTGGTTAAAAACAAAACATATTGGAGAAGTTTTAGCTACTGGTTGTTTTTATAAAGCGAAACTTTCAAAAGTTTTAGTGGAAGAAGAAATGGGAGGCACCACTTATTCCATACAATATGCTGCAGAAAGTAAGGAACAACTTCAAGAATATTATAAAACTTTCGCGCCGAAATTAAGAGAAGAAGGTCTGCATATGTTTGGTGATAAAATGCTGGCTTTTAGAACAGAATTAGAAGTGATAAACGAGTTTTATAATAATAAAAACTAGTTAATTTACGATTTACGAATTGGGATTTACGATGTAGTCCTTCGGCAAGCTCAGGATGACGGGATTACAATTCAAAATTTAAAATTTAAAATTTAAAATAAATAAACACATAATAATGTCAGTTAAAGCCAAAAAACATTTAGGTCAGCATTTTCTTAAAGATGAAAGTATTGCGCAGCAAATTGCCGATTCGTTGGTGGGTTCTAACTACAAAAAAGTGTTAGAAATTGGTCCGGGAATGGGGGTTTTGACAAAATATTTATTAGAAAAACCTTACGAAACTTATGTTGTAGAAATTGACAAGGAATCCGTTGTGTATTTAGAAGCAAATTATTTAAAATTAGCCAACAACATTTTCTCTTTAGATTTTTTACGTCACGATTGGCAAACGGCTTTTAAAGACGAACAATTTGCTATAATTGGGAACTTTCCTTATAATATTTCTACTCAAATTGTGTTTAAAACTTTAGAATTGCGCCAATTTATTCCAGAATTTTCAGGAATGTTTCAAAAAGAAGTGGCGGAACGAATTTGCAGTAAAAAAGGCAGTAAAGTATATGGCATTTTATCTGTTTTAGCACAAGCATTTTACGATGTTGAATACTTATTTACCGTACCACCAACCGTTTTTAATCCGCCACCAAGAGTAGACTCAGGTGTGATGCGCATGACGCGAAAAGAAAATTACGATTTGCCGTGCGATGAAAAATTATTGTTTAAAGTGGTAAAAACGGCTTTTCAGCAAAGAAGAAAAACATTAAGAAATAGTTTAAAAAGTTTAAATTTATCCGATAAATTACAAGAAGATACTATCTTTGCACAAAGACCAGAACAATTATCCGTAGAAGAATTTATTTCTTTAACACAAAAAATAGCGGCAGATGGAATTTAAAATCAGTAAAGAACTTATCACGCAAATTGAAAATTTAATTCAGCAAAATAATATTGTTGATTTGGAAAGCATTTTGCATGACATTCACTTTGCTGATATTGCTGAAATTATGAATGATTTGGACACTTCCGAAGCCATTTATATTTTCAACTTGTTAGATTCTGAAATTACTGCTGAAATATTACTTGAACTTGATGAAGAAGTTCGTGAAACTATTTTAAGTACTTTATCTGCAAAAGAAATTGCCGAAGAGCTTGATGAATTAGATACTGATGATGCGGCAGATATTATTGCCGAATTGCCACAATCTAAAAAAGCACAGGTAATTTCGGAGCTTGAAGATGTGGAGCACGCCAAAGATATTGTTGACCTTTTACGATATGACGAAAATACCGCAGGTGGTATTATGGCGAAAGAATTAGTACGAGTTAACGAAAATTGGACCGTATTAACTTGCGTGAAAGAAATGCGCCTTCAGGCAGAAAATGTTACTCGCGTGCATTCCATTTATGTAGTAGATGACGAAGACCGTTTGAAAGGTCGTTTGTCGTTAAAAGATTTATTGACCACTTCCACCAAAACGCAAATTAGCGACATTTACATTAAAAAAGTAGACTACGTTCGTGTGGCTACTAAAGATGTAGAAGTAGCCCGAATTATGCAGAAATACGACTTGGAAGCCATTCCCGTTGTAGATGAATTAGACAGATTAGTAGGTCGTATTACGATTGACGATATTATTGATATTATAAAAGAGGAAGCAGATAAAGATTACCAGTTAGCTGCAGGTATCTCTCAAGACGTTGAGGCAGATGATAGTATTTTGGAACTGACCAAAGCGCGTTTGCCATGGTTGGTTTTGGCATTATTTGGAGGTTTTATTTCCGTAAAAGTATTAGGTATTTTTGAACCTATGATGGAAAGCCACAGAATGTTGTTGTTTTTTACGCCACTTATTGCTGCTATGGCGGGAAATGTTGGGGTACAATCGAGTGCCATTGTGGTACAAGGTTTGGCAAACAATTCCATTACAGGAAGTTTATGGAATCGATTGCTAAAAGAATTATCGTTAAGTTTATTAAACGGAAGTATTTTGGCTGGGATTTTAATACTTGGAAGTCATTTTCTACTTGGTTACGAATTTATTATAGGCATTACAGTTTCTATTGCACTACTAAGTGTAATTGTAATCGCCTCTTTAATTGGAACATTTATTCCGATAGTCTTAGATAAATATGGTGTGGATCCCGCATTAGCTACAGGGCCTTTTATTACCACGAGTAACGATATCATGGGAATTATTATTTATTTTACTATTGCTAAATTGGTTTTGCGAATATAATATACTTTTCTGAATATATAAATATCTAAATTACATTTACAAAAAAAGTCCTAATTTCCATTAGGACTTTTTTAATATTTTAGTGATGCAATTCTACTTCACCTTCTTTCATTGGTACGTTTTGCGGTACAAAATCTTCATCATGACCTGGTTTACTATAGTCATATGGCCAACGGTATACAGCAGGGATTTCTCCAGGCCAGTTACCATGCATATGCTCTACTGGTGCTGTCCACTCTAAAGTATTAGAACGCCATGGATTCATAGGTGCTTTTTTACCTTTGAAAATACTGTAGAAGAAATTCCAGAAGAATACCAATTGGAAAGCTGCTCCTACTAAAGCAAAAATAGTAATTAATACGTTAGTATCTGCTAACTCGTCAAATAACGGAAAGTTAGAGTTGGTATAGTATCTTCTTGGTAAACCTGCCATTCCAATAAAGTGCATTGGGAAGAAAACCCCGTAAGCACAAACAGCAGTTACCCAAAAGTGAATATATCCTTGTGTTTTATTCATCATTCTTCCAAACATTTTTGGAAACCAATGGTACACACCAGCAAAGAATCCGTACAATGCAGAAATACCCATTACTAAGTGGAAATGCGCTACTACGAAATACGTATCGTGTACATTAATATCCAAAGTACTGTCTCCTAAAATAATTCCTGTTAAACCTCCAGTTATGAAAGTAGAAACCAAACCAATTGAGAATAACATAGCAGGGTTTAATTGTAAGTTACCTTTCCATAATGTAGTAATATAGTTAAATGCTTTTACAGCTGATGGAATGGCAATTAATAAGGTTGTGAATGTAAATACCGAACCTAAGAAAGGATTCATACCAGAGATAAACATGTGGTGACCCCAAACGATTGTAGATAAAAATGCAATAGCTATAATTGATGCAATCATCGCACGGTATCCAAAAATTGGTTTTCTAGAGTTGGTTGCAATTACTTCAGATGTAATTCCTAAAGCTGGTAATAATACGATATATACTTCAGGGTGTCCTAAGAACCAAAATAAGTGTTCAAATAAAACGGGTGAACCACCTTGGTAATGTAATACTTCACCTTTAATAAATATATCTGATAAGTAGAAAGACGTTCCAAAACTTCTATCGAAAATTAATAATAAAGCTGCAGAAAACAATACTGGGAATGAAATAACTCCAATAATTGCGGTTACAAAAAATGCCCAAACTGTAAGTGGCAATCTTGTCATCGTCATTCCTTTTGTTCTTAAATTGATAACTGTTACGATATAATTTAAAGATCCCATTAATGAAGATGCGATGAAAATAGCCATAGACACTAACCATAAAGTCATACCCATTCCAGAACCTGGAATCGCTTCTTCAATTGCAGAAAGTGGCGGATAAATTGTCCAACCCGCAGACGCAGGACCTGATTCAACAAATAAAGAGGCAATCATAACTATACAAGAAACAAAGAACATCCAGAAAGATAACATGTTCATGAATCCTGAAGCCATATCTCGGGCACCAATTTGCAAGGGGATTAATAAGTTACTAAAAGTTCCAGATAATCCAGCTGTTAATACAAAGAATACCATGATGGTTCCGTGAATAGTAACTAAAGCTAGGTAAATGTCATTTCTCATAACACCACCTGGAGCCATTCTTTCGCCTAAGAATATTTTAAAAATTTCAAAAGATTGTTCTGGCCAAGCAAGTTGCATTCTGAAGAATAAAGATAAAACTACCCCTATGATTCCCATCAACAAACCTGAAATTAAATATTGCTTAGCAATCATTTTATGATCAATACTAAAAATGTATTTAGTAATGAAAGTATCTTTATGATGACCGTGATCGTGTGACATAATAATTATATTATTTTTTGAATCTTAATTTATTTTTTTCCTACAACTTGCGCTAACATTTTAGTAGTATCTACTACAACTTTAGCATCTGCAGGATTAGCTGCAGGATCTACTTTAGGAGCATCAGCTTCTTTTACTACTGCAGAAATAGTTTTTTGTTCTCTTAACCATTTTTTGTAATCTGCTTCCGACTCTACAATAATTTTCAATTGCATGTTGTAATGAGAAGCACCACAAATTTTATTACATAATAATAAATAGTCAAAAGTATATGGTTCTAAAGCTGGTTTACCTTCAGCTAGTAATGCTTGAGATTTCTTGGCTCTAATTTTATTAATTCCATCAACTTTTTTCATCATCATAGCGGTACCACGCATATCTTCAGTAGTTAAAGTAGGAACAAATGCAAATTGAGTAACCATTCCAGGGACACAGTTCATTTGAGCTCTAAAGTGAGGCATGTAAGCAGAGTGCAAAACATCTTGAGAGCGCATTCTGAAATGTATTTTCTTACCAACTGGTAAATGAATTTCCGCCACAACTTTATCATCTTGTGAAGCTGGATCTGCCATATCAACACCAAGTGTATTTACATCTTTTATGTAACGAACATTGGCTTTACCTAGCGTATTGTCTTCTCCAGAATAACGTGCTTGCCAACCGAATTGTTTGGCATATAATTCAATATTGATAACTTCTTCATCTTCATTTACAAACATAATTTGGTTCCAAGTAAACAATCCGTAAAGAATTAAAACAGCTAATACAATTACTGGAATTATGGTCCACAATGCTTCTAATTTATTATTATCTGCAAAATATAATGCTTTCTGACCTTCTTTACCTCTATATTTAAAAGCAAAATAATGCAATAAAAACTGGGTGAAAGTTTGTACAAAAAAGATAATTGCCATTGATATATTCATCAATCTATCTACATCTTTACCATGTAAGGATGCTGGTGTGTCTAATACAAAACTTCCCCATTTAACAAATGAATAAATTGTAAAAATGTATATAAACGCAAGGAAACCAAACATTAAAATACCATTTATGTTGTTATCCTTATCAGTAGCTATTGCTGAATCGTCTTTGGCAACACCTATTTGAGTTAGACTAAATATTTTAGATAATTGCCATGCGGCAACACCTAATAAAACTATGATTAAAAGTATCAATAAACCGTTCATTTGTTTATTTCGTTAATTAATTATTAATAATGAAAATGTTTGCTTTCTTCTATATACGGATTTCCTTCAGAAGCTAATGGTGCTTTTGTTAGTGCCGTAAACACCACAAAAATAAATAACCCTGCGAAGAAAAGTACGGAACTAATTTCTGACACACCAATAAACCATTGATCACCAACAGTTGCAGGCATAATCATGTTGAAAAAATCAACATAATGACCCGCTAATATTATAATACCAGCCATTACAACTACCCAATTAAGGCGTTTAAAGTCGGCATTCATTAATATCAATAATGGAAATACGAAATTCATAACTACCATTCCGAAGAAAGGTAAATTATAGTTTTCAATACGAGTTACAAAATAAGTAACTTCCTCTGGGATATTTGAATACCACATTAACATGAATTGAGAAAACCATAAGTAGGTCCAGAAAACACTGATACCAAACATAAATTTAGCTAAATCATGTAAATGTGATTTAGTAACTTCTGGTAGTAAGCCTTTATTTTTTAAATAAATAGTTGTTAATGTAATCATTGTAATACCACTTACAAAGAAACTTGCAAATACATACCAACCGAATAACGTACTATACCAGTGAGGGTCAACAGACATAATCCAATCCCAAGACATCATAGATTCAGAAATAATAAAGAAAACTAAAAATATGGCTGCAGCATTGTAGTTTTTCTTAAAGAATGACATATCCTTAGTTTCGTCCAATTTAATTGAATTTTTTCTAGACACATATCTATATAAATTCCATCCAAATAAGAAAATTAAAGCTCTTATTAAGAAAAAAGGCACATTTAAAAATCCAGTTTTACCTGCAATAATTTGGTCATAATTAGGACTATTAGGATCCGAAACACCATCAGCCATCCAAGTGAACAAATGATTAAAGTGGAAACCAGATAGAGCTAATAAGATAAAGAAAATGATAGAACCAGGCAAAACATAAGCCGTGATGCCTTCCATAACTCTAAATAACATAATCGACCAGCCTGCTTGCGCTACCCATTGGATTGCGTAAAAAGCTAAAGCCCCAACAGCAATTAACATAAAGAAAATACAGGCAATATATAATGCAGACCATGGTTTATTTTGCAATTGGTGTTTTACGTGCTCAACATGTTCTTTGTGTTCCGCCTCGTGGTCAATAGTTTCATTGTTATATTTACTTACGTAAACTTCACTTTTATGGTTGGTTATAATAGGTGCAATTGCTACATCTGTACTGTCATGTGATGCATGAGCAGCAGTATCAATAGTAACATGAGCAACCTCGTGATGTATAGAATCTACACTTTCAACTTTATGAGTTGAAGCTTCGTGAGAAGTGTGTGCTTCCGTATTAGCATGTTCCTCATGTGTAGCATCAGAATGAGTTGCTGTGGCATGAGAATCGTGGTGTTCGCCACCATGATGAGCTTCTTGCTCTTTTAATATGGCTTCAACATCTTCATTAGTTTTAGGTGCCGTCCAGAAACCGTAACCGATTCCTAAAATACCTAATACCATTAAGGCGAATGAAAAGCTTTTTAATCTACTAGAAAACTGGTACATATTTTTATTTTTTCTAAAAAGTAATACTATTTTAATTCTGATTTAAGTTTCAAAACATAATCAGCTACTTGCCATCTTTCTTCTTTTGACAACTGATTTGCATGTGAACCCATTGAGTTGATACCATATGTAACAATATGAAAAATGCTACCTGCAGTTACTTCTCTATCTTTATAACTAGGAACTCCTAGGAATTTTTCTCTTTTTACTAAGTTTCCTTTTCCATCTCCAGCGTCTCCGTGACAAATTGAACAATAAATGGTGAACAATTCTTTACCTCTTTCTGAGTCAATTTTGTCAGGAGTTAAATCTGAACCTAAAGTTTTAGATAAAGCATATCCTTCTGGCGTATTTGGAATTTCATAAGGAACAAAGCCTTGTTTGATAGTTCCAGCTGGCGGAATTTGACTTACTTTTCCTTTTTCTCCAGTTGGAGAATTAAAGGCCTCAGATTCTCCATAAGTTTCATATGAAACTGGTTGATACATGTTTGGAAAAAACTGATAATTAGGTGCAGATTTATCAAAACAAGAGGTCATTAGCAAAGATGCTCCAACTAATGTCAATATATTTAAAATACTTTTCATACCTATTAATGCTTATCAATTACTTTTACTTCTACTGCTCCAGTTTTTTTGAAGAAAGAAACCAATTCTTCTTCATTATCATGAACACCAACTTCCATTAAAAAATGGTCATCCGTTGTTCTTACATCCGGATTTTCTGCTTGTTTGAAAGGCCATAATTTACTTCTCATATAAAAAGTAATTACCATTAAGTGAGCGGCAAAAAATACGGTCATTTCGAACATAATCGGAACAAAAGCCGGCATGTTTTCTACATAACTAAAACTTGGTTTTCCACCAATATCTTGAGGCCAATCTTCAATCATTATAAAACGCATCATAGTTGTTGCGACAGATATTCCCACTATTCCGTATAAAAATGCACAAATTGCAAGTCG
>NSHO01000028.1 GCA_002737105.1 Flavobacteriales bacterium
CGTTTCCGGAATGTCCACAAAACAACCAATGTCTTCTAAAGAGACAATTTCAAATTGAGAACCAACTTGTTGTTGAATTTCGGCAATTTTATTTTTATTGTTTGATGCTAAGACTAATTTCATGTTGATGGGTACACGGATGACGCGGATTTGGATCGATTAAACTGATTTTTATTTTAAACACCGATTTAAGAAATTATATAAATTTTTAAAATTTTTCCAATCTGTGTTGCGAAATATTATAGGGCTTTCAATATTTTCTCATTAATATCCTTAATCAACTGTGGGCCTTCGTAAATAAAGCCAGTATATAATTGCACTAAACTCGCACCAGCATTTAATTTTTCAATAGCATCATCTGCGGTGTGAATTCCTCCTACTCCTATAATTGGGAAAGATTTATTGCTTTTTTCTGATAAGAATCTGATGACTTCTGTGGAGCGTTTGGTTAATGGTTTTCCAGATAACCCGCCAGTTTCTACTTTATTTTCTGAAGTTAATTCGTCACGAGAAATGGTTGTGTTGGTTGCGATTACTCCTGCAATTTTAGTTTTGTTTACAATATCGATAATATCTAATAATTGTTCGTTAGTTAAATCAGGTGCGATTTTTAAAAGAATTGGTTTTTCCTTAACTTTAGTATTGTTTAAATCTTGTAAAGTCTGCAATAATTTTGTCAATGGTTCTTTTTCTTGTAACTCACGTAAATTTGGTGTATTAGGCGAACTTACATTAACTGCAAAATAATCAACATAATTGTATAATGCATCGAAACATATCACATAATCATCAATAGCATTTTCATTTGGCGTGACTTTATTTTTTCCAATATTTCCGCCAATTAAAACGTGTTTATTTTGCTTTAATCTCAAAATTGCTGCTTCTACTCCGCCATTATTAAATCCCATTCGGTTAATAATTGCTGAATCGGATTTCAACCGAAATAATCTTTTCTTAGGATTTCCGTCTTGTGGGTTTGGAGTTAGCGTTCCAATTTCAATAAAACCAAATCCGAAATCTGACAATTCATTGAATAGTTTCGCATCTTTATCAAATCCTGCAGCTAATCCGACTGGATTTTTAAATTTCAATCCAAACACTTCTCTTTCTAATTGTTTATCTTCTATCACATAAATCGCTTTTATGATTGAAGTTACAAATGGGATTTTAGAAATAAATTTTACCATTGCAAAGGTAAAATAATGCACTTTTTCAGGATCTAAACAGAATAATATAGGACGTAAAAGTAATTTATACATAATGATAGTTGTGTTGTACTACAAAAGTAATTTTAAAACGCAGATTACACAAATTTTTAAAAAGCAAAAAAAGATTTTTACTTGTTTTTATTAATAAAATGAGTGATTATTTACTTCGGATTAGTCGCAATCACAAACTTCAAGTTATTCTTCACGCCTATTTGAAGCACATCGACTAAATCTTGCACTTGTAAATTAAACGGAATTCGAACTACGACTGTTTGTTCTTTATCTGTGCCAATTTTTGCTAACAATTCTTTTTCCAATTCTTCAAAATTGACAGGTTGTTTGTCAATAAAAAAAGCTTTGTCTTCCGTTACTGAAATACTTATAAATTGTTTGTTTGTTTTTTCGTTTGTTTTCGATTTTGGCAACGTCATTTTAATCACATTCGGATTCGCCAATGTAGAGATAATTAGAAAAAACAACAGCAAAAAGAACATGATGTCACTCATAGAGGACGCATGAACTTCTGCATGAAATCGTCTGTTTCTTTTAATTGCCATTTGGTCGCTGAATTATGTTTACAAATTCCAATACTTGCTTTTGAACATTTAACATAAAATGGTCGATTTTTCCATTCAATAAATGATATCCAGCGTAAGCAATTAAACCTACGATAAGTCCAGCTCCTGAAGAAATCATTTTTTCGTATAATCCACCAGAAATATTTCCAATACTAATGTTCTCGGTAATAGAAATGCTATAGAAAATTTTAATTACACCCGAAATTGTTCCCACGAAACCTAAAGTAGGCGCCATACCAGCAATTAAACCTAATTGTCCCATTTTACGTTCCATTTCGCCCAATTCAATTTGAGCCATACGTTCCATATTCGATTCAATTTCAGAAATAGGTCTTCCAATTGTTAAAATTCCTTCTTTTACAACTCTTGCTGTAGCATTATTTACGCGTTCTGCAGCACCAACTGCTAAATTTATATTTCCGCCATTTAAATGTGTACGCACTTCTTTAAGCAGAAAATCATCATTTTTTGTAGTTTTAGTGATGTATAAATACCTTTCAACTATCAAATAAATAGTATAAATCATCAAAATAATAATTGGAATTAAGAAAAAACCACCTTTTAAAATGAATTCAAAAACCGATATTCCTTCGTTAACAGGGGTTGTATTGGTATTAGCTACATTTGTTACAGCTTGTGCAACACTGTCTACAGTAGTTTGTAAAAAAAATCCGATCATAAGTAATACTATTCTTAATTAATTTTTTGAAATTTGCAATAAAGATACATTTTTCTATAAAGTATAAAACTAAAAAAAGTATATTTTATTTTACTGAAGACCAAATTTTTAAAAATATCAAAAAAATATGACCTATAAAGCATCCATTAATTGGCTTTTTAAACAACTGCCCGTGTTTCAAAACATTGGTGCTGCTGCATATAAAGAAGATTTGACCAATACGTTATTATTAACAGCCCATTTCAACCATCCAGAAAGAAATTTTAAAACCATTCATGTTGCTGGTACAAACGGAAAAGGTTCAACAAGTAGTATGGTTGCATCTGTTTTTATGGAAGCAGGATATAAAGTAGGTTTATATACTTCACCTCATTTGAAAGATTTCAGAGAAAGAATTACAATTAATGGTAAGAAAATTTCAAAAAATTATGTACATCAATTTATTTTAAAGCATAAATCATTTTTTGAGAAAACCGAATTAAGTTTTTTTGAAATGACTGTTGGATTGGCTTTTCAATATTATTCAGATAAAAAAGTAGATATTGCTATTATTGAAGTAGGAATGGGCGGCAGACTGGATGCTACAAATGTAATAACGCCTTTATTGTCAGTAATTACAAATATTGGAAAAGACCACACGCAGTTTTTGGGGGATACATTAGAAAAAATTGCCTTTGAAAAAGCAGGTATTATAAAACCTGCTATTCCAGTAGTAATTGGAGAATACACCGCAGAAACAAAATCTGTTTTTTTAGATGCGGCTAAGAAAAACAACTCGGAAATTTATTTTGCACAGGAGGAAAACCATCCAGATTATCCTTGTGGACTTTTAGGGGATTACCAATTGAAAAATAAAAAAACTGTAATTGAAACATTTAGAAATTTCAAATCTGATTTCAAAATTTCAGAAGAAAATATAAAAAACGGAATTTTGAATGTAGTACTAAACACAAGTTTACAAGGAAGATGGCAAATTTTACAACAAAATCCGAAAGTTATTTGCGATACGGCTCACAACTCACATGGTCTTGAAATGGTTATGAATCAAATAAAAAAGGAAAAATACAACCAATTACATATTGTTTTAGGTGTTGTAAATGATAAAGATTTAGACACAATTTTGCCATTATTTCCTAAAAACGCCAATTATTATTTCTGTAAACCAAAAATTGAACGTGGTTTGGCCGCAAAAATACTTCAAGAAAAAGCGAAATCATACCAACTTATTGGAAACACATACGCCTCTGTTTCAAAAGCATACAAATCCGCAGTTGATAAATCTTCTATAAAAGATTTAATTTTTATTGGAGGCAGTAACTTTGTAGTTGCTGAAATACTATAATTTTTTTGTTTTTTATTTGCATATACCGAAAACAGATGTATATTTGCACTCGCATTACTAAAGTAGCGCGTTTTATTGGGGCAATTAGCTCAGCTGGTTCAGAGCACCTCGTTTACACCGAGGGGGTCGGGGGTTCGAACCCCTCATTGCCCACTTATTAAATCCTACAGAAATGTAGGATTTTTTTTATGCCCTTTTTTGTTTAATTATCCTTTAGTTCCGAATAAGAGAAATTTAGTATTGTTTTACATTTCACTTAGTAGAAAAAGAATATAACACAATCAATAAAGTGACACCTATCCGATTTTACTTATTTTTCATTCAAAATCTATATATATTACTAATTTAATGATGTTAGTATAACTCAAAAAAAATACTTTTTATCAAGAAAAATCACAAAAGCACTAATTTTTGTTAACAAAATGTAACGATATTAAAAATAGACTTTTCATAAAATGTTAATAACTTATACTAATTGAAATTGTTTTTTTTTATAAAAACATTATATTTACAACGTTTTCGTAAATATTTTGTTTTCAATAATGTTTAAAAAAAATGTTAATATAAATGTTAATAACCTTATAAATAAGTGTTATTATTCAAAAAAAACATTTTATATTTGCCTCATAACTTTTAAAAATAAACCAATTATGAAAAAAGTATTACTAACTGCTGCGGCAGTATTATCATTAACTTTTGTTAATGCGCAAGATTTAAAATCTAAAAAAGGGGAATCTTATTTACCAGTTGCTGGAGATTGGGCTATTAGTTTTAATGCTGATGGACTTTTCAGATATGCAGGTAATGCATTAAATGGCAACACTAATAATGCTGCTCCTTCTGTTACTTATGTAACAAACAATGCATTTGTTGGGAAAAAATTCATTTCTGACAAAATGGCTTACAGAGTGGTTGCAAATTTAGGATTTGGTTCAAATACTAATAAAGTAACTGGAACACCTGCGGTGGGAACAACTCCTGCAACACCAAGTGTAGAAACTAAAACAAGCTCGTTTAACTTAACAGCTGGTTTAGGTAAAGAATGGAGAAAAGGTTCAACTCGTCTTCAAGGTTTTTATGGTGCAGATGCTTTAGTTAGTGTAAGTTCTAATAAAAATGAATCTACAACTACAGCTTTAACTGGTACATTCGTAAGCAGTGCTGAAAACAAGACAGGATTAGGATTAGGACTAGGCGTTCAAGGTTTCTTAGGAGCTGAATACTTTATTTTCCCTAAATTTGCTATTGGTGCACAATATACCTATAGAGTAGGTTTTGATGTACAAGGAAAATCAAAAGCTACAACTAAAGCTGGTACTGCAGCCGCTGTAACTACAGATGGTGCAAGTAATTCAAACTTTGGTTTTGGTAATGTAGGAATCACTTCAATTAACTTGACATTACATTTCTAAGAATTTAATTACAATACAAAAACCGACTTATTTAATTATAAGTCGGTTTTTTTATGTCTACTATTTTCTTCTATCTAAAAGTAGAAAGCATTCCTCCTAAAATAGCAAAAATAAATATAAAGCCATATAAGGAAATAATGATTAAAGTAAATATTCCTAAAAATTTATGATGCGATTTTAAATTTTCTAAACCATCCGTTAAAAGTTGTTTGTTTTTAGAATGTAAAGCTGCACTTGTTTTGGTAGCATATTGGTATAAATAATAAACAGGAAAAAAATATACAGCCGCAAAAACCACATAAATTATAGAAAGAACCGACATTGGAAAAGGCAAAGCAGACATATTTGTTGATCCAATTGCTCCAAAACCAATCGCCATAAAAAGACTAACCATGACCATTAAACCAATGCCTATAAATCCAATGATTGCCATAAATTTTGACCATTTGGCGCTTTCTTGTAAAAATCCAACTGCCGCACTAGTCAGTTGATTTTCAAAATTTTCGTTTTGTGTTTGATTTTCGTTTTCCATAATTTATAGTGTTATTTAGTTTTCAAATTCTTTTAATGTAGCGATAATAATAGTTACACAATCTAATAATTGTGCTTCTGTCATTACTAATGGGGGTGCAAAACGAATGATGTTTCCATGTGTTGGTTTAGCTAATAATCCATTTTCCGATAATTTCATACAAATGTTCCAAGCCGTATCACTTTCTTCGGTATCGTTAATAACAATTGCATTTAACAAACCTTTTCCACGCACCAATGTTGCAATAGTTGAAGTTTGAATATACTTTTGTAATTCCTCTCTGAAAAGTTTGCCTAATTTTCGTGCATTTTGAGATAAATTTTCATCCGAAACCACATCTAAAGCTGCCATAGCTACAACTGCTGCCACAGGATTTCCTCCGAAAGTTGAGCCGTGTTGTCCTGGTTGAATTACATTCATTATTTCATTATTTGCCAAAACTGCCGAAACAGGATACGCACCTCCAGAAATTGCCTTTCCTAAAATTAATATATCTGGTTGAACATAAGTAGGTTGTTTTTCACAAGCTTGTTCACAAGTACAATTTCCACAAACAGCTAATAACGATCCCGTTCTTGCAATTCCTGTTTGAACTTCATCTGCTATAAATAATACATTATATTTAGTGCATAATGCTTTTGCTTTTGCAATATAATCTTCAGATGGCACATAGACACCTGCTTCACCTTGTATGGGTTCCACTAAAAAACCTGCAATATTTGGCGAAGATGAAATTGCTTTTTCTAAGGCATCAATGTCGTCATAAGGTATTTTTATAAATCCTTCAGTAAAGGGCCCGAAATTTTTACGTGCGTTTTCATCATTTGAAAACGAAATAATTGTGGTAGTTCTTCCATGAAAATTATTTTCACAAACAATAATTTGCGCTTGTTTTTCTGTTACTCCTTTTTTCTCATAAGCCCATTTTCTACAAATCTTTAAAGCTGTTTCTACTGCTTCAGCACCTGTGTTCATTGGTAAAACCTTATCGAAACCAAAATAATTGGTTACATATTTTTCATAAACGCCAAGTTTATCATTATAAAAAGCTCTTGAGGTTAAGGTAAGTGTTTGTGCTTGTTCCATCATTGCTCCAACAATTTTTGGATGACAATGTCCTTGATTTACTGCAGAATAAGCAGATAAAAAATCGTAATATTTTTTTCCTTCTACATCCCAAACAAAAACCCCTTCTCCTTTATTTAATACTACAGGTAATGGATGGTAATTGTGAGCACCGTGTTGGTCTTCCAGAGCAATAATTTCTGCTGGATTCAATTTTTCTAAAAGTGACATGATTTATTTTTATTGATTGTCAAATCGCAATTCCTACTTAATGGAGAGAAATCATCCATATTCGTGTAAATTTACAAAATATAAATTCCAAATTCCAAATTGAAAGTGTTGGTATTTAGAAATTGAAATTTTTAACTGTTATATATTTCTAATAATGTTGAAACTGTATTCCAATTTCTTATTGTGGCCACTACATTTAATTTTTTCTCTATGTATTTCTGATCTAAATTGGTTTTGCCAGCGCCAATTGCGTATTTGATATATATTCTATTGCCATCAATAGCCGCCTCATCCGGTTTAAAATTACTTATTTTCAAATCATTTAAAGCTACAGCTGTTAATTCTTTAGAAATAAATGCCACATATAATTTCTTTGAGTCGCATCCTTTTTCCATCAAAAACGCATTGTTTATGAAGCACAATTCCAAATCGTTTTTAGAAACCATAACAACAGGAACATCATAGCCAAATACTTTTGCAATTTCTTGTTTGATTTTAAACCCTAAACCTGCCGCATTCTCTTCTTCCGATTCCAAAAAAACATTACCCGATTGAATGTACGTTTCTACATTTTGAAAACCCATATTTTCAAGCATTTTTTTCAAGGCATCCATTTTAATCATGTTATGTCCTGATACGTTTATACCACGTAAAAGCGCCAAATATTTTGTCATTACTCTAAAATTTTGTTATAAAAGTAAAATAATTTATCTAATCCGCATAACTATTCTTATTTTTGCGTCATGGGAAAAAAGAGAACAGAAAGAATCGTATTCGAAAACGTGCAAATCCTTGATGCAGGTGCAAAAGGAGTATCAGTGGCAAAAGCGCCAGATGGTAAAGTGATTTTTATTCCGAATGTAGTACCAGGTGATGTGGCCGACATTCAAACTATGAAAAAAAGAAAAGCTTTTTATGAAGGAAAAGTCGTAAAAATTCATAAATTTTCAGAACACAGAACTGAACCAATTTGCGAGCATTTTGGTGTTTGTGGCGGTTGCAAATGGCAAAATATGAAATACAGCCAACAATTGCATTATAAACAAAATGAAGTATACAATAATTTGAAACGCATAGGGAAAATTGAAATGCCCGAATTTGAACCCATTTTAGGTTCGGAAAAACAATTTTTTTATAGAAATAAAATGGAATTTGGTTTTTCATCTACAAGATGGATGACGCCTGAAGAAGTTGCTTCTGGTGCAGAATTAGGCAATAAAAATGCAGTTGGATTTCATATTCCAAGAATGTGGGATAAAATTTTAGATATTACAACTTGTCATTTGCAAGAAGATCCTTCTAACGACATTAGAAATGAAATTCGAAGATTTGCAAATGAAAACAACTTGTCATTTTATAACCCTCGAAGCAACGAAGGTTTATTAAGAACCTTGATGATTCGAACTGCTTCAACAGGCGAATTGATGATTTTAATTCAGTTTTTCGAAAAAAATAAATCGGAAATTGAATTAATGATGCATTTTTTAGCTGAACGCTTTCCAGAAACTACATCCTTACAATACGTGGTAAATCAGAAAATGAATGATACGATTTATGATCAAGATATTATTACTTATAAAGGTAGGAATTACATTTTAGAAGAAATGGAAGGCTTGCATTTTAGTATTAATACCAAATCATTCTATCAAACCAATTCTCAGCAAGCCTGTGAATTATATGCCATTACAAGAGATTTCGCAGGATTAACTGGCGAAGAATTAGTATACGATTTATACACAGGAACAGGTACAATTGCGCAATTTGTTTCTAAAAAAGCAAAAAAAGTAATTGGCGTAGAAGCGGTTCCTGAAGCAATTGCTGATGCAAAAGAAAATGCGACTAGAAATGACATTACAAATTGCGAATTTTTTGTAGGTGACATGAAAAACGTTTTTAATGATGATTTCATAAAAACACACGGACATCCAGATGTAGTAATCACAGATCCGCCAAGAGATGGAATGCATAAAGACGTAGTAGCTCAATTATTAAAAATTGGTGCTAAAAAAATTGTTTATGTAAGTTGTAATTCGGCAACACAAGCGCGGGATTTGGCTTTGTTAGACGAAATGTATAAAGTTACACGAGTGCGACCAGTAGATATGTTTCCGCAAACACATCATGTTGAAAATGTTGTGCTTTTAGAAAAAAGATAAGATATGAAACAGCTATTTCTATTACTATTTATTAATGTTTTCTTTTCGAGTTGCGAAAAAGATGATATTTGCGATACCAACACACCAACAACACCAAAAATTGTGATAGAATTTTATGATGTTGCCAATCCAACAACGCTTAAAAACGTAACCAATTTAGGTGTAATCGCACCCGGATTTACAAATGGTTTTGAATTTACAGCAACCAGTAAAATAAAAGTGCCCTTAAAAACTTTTGAAGATACATCAGTTTTATACTTTATTAAAAACGGAAGCGTTGCACCAACTAGTGATGACAATTCTGACTCGGTGACCTTTAATTACACAAGAAAAACAGAATATGTTTCTCGTGCTTGCGGCTATAAAACGTTATTTACTCTAAATTCAACTAATCCAATTACAGTAACACCTGATTCAAACAATTGGATTCAAAATGTTGTTGTAATTCAACCTAATATTGAAAACGAAAATGAAACACATATTAAAATATATTTTTAGTCTTATTTCTTTGCTGCTGTTTTCAGGAAATGGTGTAGCGCAAGAAAAAGATACTTTAAAAATTCCTCAACGTTATGGTTTAAGAATCGGCGTTGATGCGCATAGATTAACAAAATCTTTGTACGATTCAAACTACAAAGGTTTAGAATTGGTTGGTGATTATCGAATTACTAAGAAATTTTATGCCGCTGGAGAAATAGGCAATGAAGAGAAAACTACAGCAGACGACAACATTAATTACACCACAAAAGGAACCTATTTTAAAGTAGGGTTTGATTATAATAGTTATGAAAATTGGCTCGACATGGAAAATATGATTTTTATCGGAATGCGAGCTGGTGTTGGAAGTTTCAGTCAGAAATTGAATACATACAACATTTATGAAGCTGGTAATTATTACGGAACAAATACTTATGTTTCTGGACAAGAATTCAATGGCCTTTCTGCAAGTTGGATTGAAATAGTAAGTGGTTTAAAAGCTGAAGTTGTAAATAATTTATATGTTGGATTTTCCTTGCGATTAAACTATTTGATGTCAAATAAGGAACCTGAAGGATTTGCTAATTTATACATTCCTGGTTTCAACAAAACCTATGAAAACAGCAAATTTGGTGCTGGATTTAATTACACCTTAAGCTATTTTATCCCTTTTTACAAAAAAATTAAAGTAAATAAAGTCAAGCAATAAGAATTCTATACGTAAAATTGAAATCCCAAATTCTAATTATTACAATTGGAATTTGGGATTTTTACTTTTTTGGAGTTTGTTTATTTGATCTCTTTCACACCTTTGATAAACATCCATTTCATAAACAATTTATCGCCATCATTGGTTTTAACTACTTGGAATTTTGGTGCTAAAATAGTAGCAACAACAAACGCCGCTAACGGAATTTGCCAACTCGTAAAACCGGTATAAGTAGCAACAATAAAACGGAATGCAATGAATAGGATTAAAAATCCTAACATATTAAAAACTAAAGATTTGGTTTGTTTTGACATAATTTAAAATTTTATTCTTCTGAATTTTCTTCTCTATTTTGAAATTTAGTTCGCTTGCTTCCGGCATACATTTCATATTTTACCAAACGTGCTTCCAATTTTCCATTAAATAATTTTATTTTTCGACTTGGACGTAAGCCTACAAATTTTAAAGCTTCCAAATTCGCAGTGATAAACCAAGCGTTTGTTCCTGGATAATTCTGTTTCATCGTATCACCAATTTCTCTGTAAAAACGTTCCATTTCAATATTCAAACGTTCTCCGTATGGCGGATTAAAACAAATATGTAACGGACCTTCTACTTCTTTCTCAGATTGAAAAAAATCAGCTTGTTTTATTGTAACATATTCCTCTAAATTGGCATTTTTGATATTGTCTTTAGCTTTTTCAACAGCACTTGGCGCTTTATCGCAACCGATTATTGTGTAATGAAATTCTCTAGTTTTTTTTAATAAAGATTCTAAAACCTTATCAAATAATTCCGAATCCCAATCTGCCCATCTTTCAAAAGCAAATTCTTTTCTATTGATGTTAGCCGGAATATTACAAGCAATCATAGCGGCTTCAGCCACAATCGTTCCACTTCCACACATTGGATCTAAAAAATGTGCATTTCCGTCCCAACCAGATAAAATTAACATTCCAGCCGCTAAAACTTCATTAATTGGCGCAATATTCGTAGCTGTTTTATAACCTCGTTGGTGTAATGAAACGCCGGAAGTATCTAATGAAAGCGTACAAAAATCTCTATCAATGTGAATATGAATACGTAAATCAGGGAAATCTTTGTCAATACTTGGACGTTCTCCAGTATTGGTTTTAAACTGATCTACAATCGCATCTTTTACTTTCTGGGCCACAAACTGGCTGTGTGTAAACTGTTCCGAATACAAAGTCGTTTCCACAACAAACGTTTGTTGCACTTTTAAAAAATCTGACCAATCAATTTTTTGAATCCCATCATACAAAGTTTGCTCGTTATAAGCTTTAAACGTATGAATGGGTTTTAGAATTTTTAAAGCGGTACGTAAAGCTAAGTTGACCTTATACATAAATCCTTTATCACCTTGAAAACTAACACTTCTAGTTCCTTTTACCACATTTTGAGCTCCTAATTGGAACAACTCTTTTTCTAGAATTTCTTCAAAACCAAAAAAAGTTTTGGCAACCATTTTAAAATTTTCCATAGACCTCTTTCCCTCAGAGAGAATTTAATTATTAATTATTTGCAAAAATACATTAAATTTGTTGATTCATAATTTCCAAACAGATAAATGTCAAATACTTCAGTAAAAAAATCAGAAAATTGGTTCACCACATGGTTTGATTCACCTTATTATCACATTTTGTATAAAAACAGAAATGAAGTAGAAGCACAAGGCTTTATGGATAATATCACACACTATCTAAATATGCCTGAAAACGGTACAATATTAGACTTAGCCTGTGGCAAAGGAAGACATTCTATCTACTTAAATAAATTGGGATATCAGGTAACTGGAGTAGATTTGTCCGAAAACAGTATTGCAACCGCAAATCAGTCTTCAAATGATACCTTAGAGTTTAAAACGCACGATATGCGTGAACCTATGAACGAAACTTATGACGCGATTTTTAATTTATTTACAAGTTTTGGTTATTTTGACACACATGAAGACAATATCAAAACATTAAAAGCGATTAAAGAAAGCATTAACGAATATGGTTTTGGAGTAATTGATTTTTTTAATGCTGATTATATTATCGAAAATTTAGTAGCCGAAGAAACCAAAGAAATCGATGGCATTACATTCAACATCAAACGTACCGTTGAAAATAATAAAATAATTAAAGAAATTAGATTTAGCGACAATGGTGAAACTTACTTTTTTATAGAAAAAGTTGCTGCATTCACATTAACAGATTTCGA
Organism: Flavobacteriales bacterium; assembly: GCA_002737105.1. Next base: position 12,613 of record NSHO01000028.1, read on the forward strand.
AGCCATGATGGAAGAAGCCGGCATATATTTATTGGAGATTTTTGGAGATTACAAGTTGAGAAAATTTTACAAAACACAATCTGAACGTTTAATTATGATTTTTAAATAATGAACTACACTATCTACCTTTTTCCATTATTATCAGTTATTTTAGGATATATTTTCGCTATATTTTTGGCTCCAAAAAGCAAAAATAACTTAAAATTATTGTTAGCTTTTAGCGGTGCTTTTTTACTGTCTTTAACTGTAATGCATTTACTTCCTGAAGTCTATCATAGCGAAGAATTAATAAACGAACCAGGTCAAGAAGGACATTTTCATTCTAAAATTGGAATTTTTATTATGATTGGAATTGTGTTTCAAATCATTTTAGAATATTTTTCAAAAGGCGCAGAACACGGACATGTACACGGACACCAAAAAATGTCACATATCCCTTGGTTATTATTTTTTAGTTTGTGTTTACACGCACTTTTAGAAGGATTACCCATTAGCAAACATCCTGAATTGGCTTATGGAATTGCGATTCATCACTTTCCAATTGCGGTAATTTTGACTACATTTTTTAAAAACGCACAACTAAACTCAAAAGCTATTTTATTTTTCATGATTACTTTTGCTTTTATGACGCCGATTGGGACATTTTTAGCTGATAATTTGAGCTTTATTACTAATTATTACTCACAGTTATCTGGTATAGTAATTGGGATTTTATTTCATATTTCGTCAACTATTATTTTTGAAAGTAGCGAAGGACATAAATTCAATTTAGCCAAATTAGTCGTAATTGCTTTAGGTATTTTGTTGGCAAGCTTTTTATAATTTTCAGAATTATAAATTTTAACTATTTATTTTTCGCTTCAATCCAACGACTCATATATTCGGTGCTTCGTAACGTGTGAAATTGCAACATTTGCCCGATAAAATTGGCATTTCTATGTGATTCTAAATTGGTTTGAAGTTCATTTAACACATCCAAAAATTTAGACTTATAAATTGAAAACATAAACTTATGTTGAATGATATTGTATCCGTTTTCAACACTTTCTTCCCAAACTTCTTGATTAGAATATAGTTCAACTACTTTACTAATAAAATCTGAAAAATCATCTTCAATAAATCCATTCCAAGCCAAATTATCATGCATAGCTTCTGCTCCGATTGATGTGGTTACAGAAGGTGTTCCATATTCCATGGCTTCCAATAATTTTCCTTTTATTCCAGCTCCAAATCGAATGGGCGCTAATAATACTCTAGCATTTCGAATGACATCTTCTGCACTTTCCGCTCTACCGCATATAAAAAATCGCTCTTTCGGATTATGTAATTGAAGTACTTTCTGCGTGGGATAGGCACCGTAAATGTCTAATTTAGTGTTTGGAAGTAATTCTTTTAATTTTGGCCAAATTTCATTTTTCAAAACCAAAACTGAATCCCAATTTGGTTCGTGATAAAAGTTTCCGATAAAAATAAAATCCTCTTTAGCATGAAAATCTGGTTTGACATCAGTAAAACTTTCTATCCAAATAGGCAAATAAAACAAAATAGATTTTGGAACTTGGAAAACCGTTTGCAACAAATTCATTTCATAATCTGAAACTATTAGCGATAAATCACATCTAAAAATAGAAGCAATTTCTCGTTTCGCCACATCCGAATTATAATTTATTGCCACTGTCGAATCATTTTTCTTAACCACTTCAAATCTAGCTTGACGCAAACAATGTAAATCTTCCGAATCTAAGATTTTAATTGCATTTGGCAACACATTCGAAACACGCCAACCAAATTGTTCTTCAATCATAAATCGATCAAACAATACCATATTTGGTTCAATTCTCAGCAAAAACTCATCAAATGAACTGTCATTAAGCTGAATAAATGAAGTTGTAATTCCTAAGTCAGTTAAATTAAACGAAAATTCACTTTCTGAAGCAGTTGAAGCATAAGCAATACTATATTTTTGAGATTGAAAAAACCGAATCAACTGAAGCATTCTACTTCCCGCTGCAGAAGAATTAGGTTCTACCCAAACCGAACTTATTATTAGTAATTTATTCATATTCAAATATACAAAACTTTTATTTTGTGCGTTCCCTTTCAGGTCGTGTGTTCCGTTATATCTTTTTTGGTATTATTTTAAAAAAAAGGATGCCACTACACCCACTAACGCTCAGGTTTTCATAAGAAATACATCTAGTAAACAAACTACACAACATTTTGGAACAAAAAAAAGAGGCTATCTTTTCAGATAGCCTCTTAATAAAAGAAGGCGGCGACATACTCTCCCACATAACTGCAGTACCATCTGCGCAGTTGGGCTTAACTTCTCTGTTCGGAAAGGTAA
>NSHO01000029.1 GCA_002737105.1 Flavobacteriales bacterium
GTTCCTGAAGTGTCTGGCAATGAAATCATGCCATTTTGTAAAGCCACATCCTCTACTTTTTTTCGTAAGTCTTTGTGTGCCGATGAACTTAAATCTTCATAAATTTGAAATGCTTCTTTTCCTTTATATTTTAGAGCTAAAACAGCAGGTGCAAAAATCGAATTCATAACGCTGTGCATATTTGCACTAATCACATGAATGGGTCTCTCTAATAAATTGTTTTTGCTAAGCGTTTCTTTGATGTTGTTGGCCCAAATTTCACCATAAATATGATGTCCTAATCGTTCTCTTAAAATCGGACTAAAAGTAATGGTGCGTTTGTTATTATCTACAATTTCTTCAATTGCAATTTTCCCTAACCAATATACAATTTGTAAAAAACGTTCTGGCGCTTCTGTTGTAGCAAAACTTTCATAAATATCTTGGACTTCTGCAAAGGTTCTTCCCAATACGTTAGCTGCGTGCGACATCGCAATTTCTCTATCTACTGGTGTTAATTTTTTAGTTTGAAGTGCAAATTGTGCAAGTTTTTCCCAATCGCGAGACACCATACCTTCATCGTCAATTAAAACACGGTCTTTAATTTTATGCGATTCGATGAAAATAAACGTTAAATGGGTTAAAATATCGTAAATATCTGAACGGCCACGGGTAATTTCAATATTCATTTGCTCGTCATCAATACGATAACAATTTCTTCTTCTTTTTGGCGGAACAATGGCTTTAAAATGCGAATTCGCATACCCTTCATCCGACGTTAAATTGATATAACGACACTGCTCGATTCCTGCTGGCAAGCGCTCAATCACGTATAATAATCCGTTTAACTCAACTTTTTCTTCTGCAATGGAACCGTAAATTTCTGGTCGTAAGGATAATAAAGCTTCACGTAAAGTTTCGCCTGAAACACCCATTGGTTTGTAAAAACCTCTGTTAAATAAGTGCCGCATGGTAATGTACAATCGTTCGATAGCTGCCGACGATTCTTGCGCCCGAGAGCGCGAAATGTTTTTAATGTCTCTCATTAATTTCTATTTTATAACCAACAAAGGTAATAAATTTATTCTATAGTCCGTTTTCGTTCGCTTTTTGTGTATAGAAAGTTAATAATTTATTCATTTACATCGTTAAAAAATCAGCAATTTTTCTATCGTTGCTTAATCTAGGTAATTTGTTTTGTCCGCCTAATTTTCCGATGGATTTCATATAGTTTTTAAAACCATTTTTTGCCACTTTTGTAATTATAATTGTTCGCAACACGTTGCCTTTTATCAAATCGTCGTAATACACATTTTGTTGGCGCATTGTTGTATCAATTTTTAATGCAAAAGCTTCTAAATCTTCTGGCTCCGAATCAAATTCTATTAACCATTCGTGATAAGGCAAACCGCTTTTTGGATTAATTTGTGGGGCGACAGTAAACTCATTTACACTTATATATGTTCCTAAAATAGCAATTTGAAGGGCGTTTTCCACTTCTTTTCCAATCACATGTTCGCCAAAAGCGGAGATGTAGTGTTTGATTCTTCCTGTAACAATAATTCTATACGGTTTTGTAGAAATAAACGCAATTGTGTCGCCAATATTGTATGCCCAAAGTCCGGCGTTGGTAGAAATAATCAAAACATAACTTACGTTAATTTCTACTTCTCTAATTGTCAGTCGTTTAGGGTTTTCAGTGAAAAATTCATCTGCTTTTATAAATTCATAAAAAATGCCAGAATTAAGTAGTAATAACATGCCTTTTTCTGTCTGCGAATCTTGATAGGCAAAAAACCCTTCGGAAGCAGGAAATAATTCAATCGAATCTACTTTTCTGCCAACTAATTGTTCAAATTTGGATCGATAAGGTTCATAATTCACCCCGCCATAAATGAATAAATTGAAATTTTTAAACAAATCGCCAACAGGCAAATTAGATTTTATTTTTAACTTTTCAAAATACATTTGTACCCAACTTGGTATGCCTGAAATCACCGTCATATTTTGATGAAACGTTTCTTCTACAATTGCATCTACTTTGGTTTCCCAATCTTCAATACAATTGGTTTTCCAGCTTGGTAATCGGTTTTTTTGTAAATATTTGGGAACATAATGCGCTACAATTCCGGAAAGTCTGCCTAATTTGATTCCGTTTTTTTCTTCCATTTCTGGACTTCCTTGTAAAAAAATCATTTTTCCGTCAACAAAATCAGCGTTTCCTGTTTCGTGAATGTAACTTAAAATAGCATTTTTTGCCGCTTTAATATGAAATGGCATCGATTCTGCCGTTAGTGGAATGTATTTCGCGCCTGAAGTTGTTCCTGAAGTTTTGGCAAAATACAATGGTTTTCCAATCCATAAAATATCCGATTCGCCAGCTACAACTTTATCAATGTACGACTTCAATTGTTCGTAATCTCGAACTGGAACTTGTTTAGCAAAATCTTCAAATGATTTGATATTTGAAAAATCATGATCTTTTCCAAATTGCGTGTTTTTCGCTTTACTTAATAAAGATTGAAAAACTTTTTCTTGAGTAGCAACAGGAGAATTTGCCCATTTTTGAGTTTGTATGTGCGAATATCTGGCGAGTATTTTGGCTGCAACTGCTTTTATTGACATAGTTGTCGGATTTATTTTTTTGCTTTTTGTTGAAGTTGATTTACTTCTTTTCTTAGTTGTATTTCTTTTTCAGAAACGGTAACATCAATTTTTTCTGTGGCGTTTTCTGCCACTTTTATAGAATCTTTATTAAGTTTTGCGAATTCTAAATCGCCATTTAATACCGATTTTACAGACTGAATATAGGCGTTATTCTCTTTTGTAACTTTTAATAAAGAATCTGATTTAATTGTTAATGCTGCAGCTTGTTTTTTTAATTCTGTAGAGGCATAACCCGGAACGTACTCGCGCAAAGGCGTAAAAGCAATAATAAACGTGGTGATAAAAACAATTAAAATAGCACTTAAAGAAGACGCTATAAATACATTCATTAAGGTAAGTTTTAATGAAAATGATTCTTCCAAAGTGTCTTCATTATAAATAATGAGACGTCTTTTGCTTACTAATTTTTGTTTTAGTGCCTGAAATTTTAACCTTTTTTGAGACATATCTCTTGATTTTATACAAATATAATACAATTAGCCAATTTGTCAATTAGTAAATGCACCGATAAAAAAAGAATAATCTTATTTGTGTTTTAATTTTTTATGTACCTTTGTAGTATAAATTTAAAATTTAAAAAAATGAATTCTTTATATATAACTTTAGGAGCGATTGGAGGAACAGAATGGATTATAATTATAGCCGTTGTTGTTTTATTTTTTGGAGGTAAAAAAATTCCAGAATTAATGAAAGGACTTGGTGGTGGCATCAAGGAATTTAAAAAAGCTGCTAAAGGTGAAGATGAAGCGCCAGTAGCTAAAAAAGAAGAAGAAACAAAAGAGTAACTCTTTTAAAATTCCAATAAAAAAAATTCCAAATTCCAAATTTAAAAACTTGGGATTTGGAATTTTTTGTTATTTATATTACCATCGTCAACTGAATTCGCTTTCTGGCTTCATCAACCTCAACAACTTTTACTTGCACGTGTTGGTGTAGTTTTACCACTTCGTTTACATCGGAAACAAAACCTGCTTTTAATTGCGAAATATGAACCAAACCGCTTTCTTTTGTGCCAATATCTACAAAACAACCAAAAGCGGTAATATTATTGACAATTCCAGGTAAAATCATGCCTGTTTTTAAATCTTTTATCGTGCGAACATTCGGGTCAAATTCAAAAACTTTAGCTGCTTTTCTTGGGTCTAAACCTGGTTTTTCTAGTTCTTTTAAAACATCTTTTAGCGTTAAAATTCCAATTTCTGAAGTAATATATTTTTCAGGAGAAATTTGTGATATTTTTTCTTTATTCGCTACTAATTCATTTGTTTTTATACCTAAATCTTTAGCCATTTTTTCAACAATTGCATACGCTTCTGGGTGCACTGCTGAATTATCTAACGGGTTTTTTCCGTCTTTAATTCTGATAAAAGCTGCGGCTTGTTGGTACGCTTTTTCGCCCAAACGCGTCACTTTTTTTAGTTGTTTTCTGTCTTCAAAAGGGCCGTTTTCTGTGCGAAATGCCACAATGTTTTCAGCCATTTTTTCGCCAATTCCAGAAACATAGCTCAACAACGATTTACTAGCAGTATTTACGTTAATGCCAACAGCGTTTACACAACTCATTACCACCGCGTCTAATTGCTCTTTTAATTTGTTTTGATCCACATCGTGTTGGTATTGTCCCACTCCAATTGATTTGGGATCAATTTTTACTAATTCTGCCAACGGATCAGACAAGCGTCTTCCAATAGAAACCGAACCTCGTACCGTTACATCATAGTTTGGAAATTCATCTCGCGCAATTTTACTCGCCGAATACACTGATGCGCCTGCTTCTGAAACTACAAAAACCTGAATAGGTTTATCAAAAGCAATCTTTTTAATAAAAAATTCGGTTTCACGAGATGCGGTTCCGTTTCCAATAGAAATAGCTTCAATATTATAAGCGTTTACCATCGAACGAATTTTTTTCATCGCCATAGCGCTATCGTTTTGTGGCGCGTGCGGATAAACCGTTTCGTTATTTAATAAATCACCTTTTTCGTCTAAACAAACCAATTTACAACCACTTTTATAACCCGGATCAATTGCCAAAATACGTTTTTCTCCTAATGGTGGCGCCAATAACAACTGTCGTAAATTTTCTGCAAAAACATCAATAGCTTTTATATCGGCTTTGGTTTTGGCTTCTTGTAAAGTTTCGTTTGAAATGGCGGGCTCTAATAATCTTTTATAACTGTCTTTAATGGCTTTTTCAATCTGTTCACCGCCGTCGTTATTGGTTTTAATTAAGTTGTCTTCCATAAAACGGATTACTTCGCCTTTGTCTTCCTCATTTATACCTACGTTCAATTTTATAAAACCTTCGGCTTCGGCACGTAACATAGCTAATAATCTATGTGATGGCGTTTTCACTGCGTTTTCTGACCAATCAAAATATTGGGAAAATTTTTGAGCCGCTTCATCGTCTTTTTTGATTTTTACTACTTTAGTAGTAATAATTGCTTTGCGCTGAAAGGTTCTTCGTATCGATTTTCGAATGAAAATATTTTCGTTTATCCATTCGGCAATTATATCTCGAGCACCTTGAAGGGCTTCGTCTTCATTAGTAATTTTTTCGTTTAAATATTTCGATGCCAAAACCTCAATGTCATCATTTCGTTGAGACATAATTATTTTTGCTAATGGCTCCAATCCGTTTTCACGCGCGGTGTCTGCTTTGTTTTTTTTCTTCTTTTTATATGGCAAATAGAAATCTTCCAATTCTTGCAAATCATAACTGTTTTCAATTTTCATTTTTAACTCAGCCGAAAGTGCGTTTTGCTCATCAATAGATTTTAAAATGCTTTCTTTTCGTTTTACAATTTCAATAAATTGCTTGTTTAATTTAGCAATTTGCTCAATTTGAACCTCGTCTAAATTTCCTGTTTGATCTTTTCGATAACGAGAAATAAATGGAATTGTACAATCGTCTGAAAGTAATTGTATGGTAACTTCAATGCTTTTTACAGCAATGTTAGTTTGGTTTTGTATGAATTGGATTGCGGTCATTGAAAAAAATAATATAAAATATAAATTCCGCCACTGCTGACGGAATTCCTAAAAGTAATGTTTAAAAAATATTATTTACAAGCAATTTTAATTACTCTGTTTGCGTGTCTTCCGCCTTCAAAATCGGTGTTTAAAAATGTAGCTACCATTTCCACTGCTTGTTGAATAGATGTGTAACGAGCCGGAATAGAAATAATATTCGCATCATTATGCTGACGGGCTAATTCCGCAATTTCTTTAGTCCAACATAAAGCAGCACGAATATCTTGGTGTTTGTTTGCCGACATCGCAATTCCGTTTCCAGAACCACAAATTACAATTCCAAAATTGGATTTTTTACTTGCAACATCATTCGCCACAGCATGACCAAAATCTGGATAGTCTACACTTTCAAAATTATTTGTTCCATGGTTAATAACTACATGTCCGTTAGACTCTAAGTAGTCAACTATTGCTGTTTTATAATCTGGACCCGCGTGGTCATTGCCAATTGAGATTGTCATAATTGTGTATTGAGTTGTTAATATCGTTTTACAAAAATAATCAATATGTAGCGTTTCGTAAAGTAAATTTGTATTTATTATTGTTTCCCTTTTGCTATGTAATTAATGCAAAAAACACTAATGTTAATAAAATAATGTAATTGATTGATAATCAGTTAATGTTAAATTAACATTAAGTGTTGATAACTAAAGATAGAAAATAAGAAGTTTTTTATAGTTGTATTTATAAAATTTGTAATGCAAAACGTTAAATTAAAATCCTAATTAAGTTGTTACAGTTTATTGTTTTTTTATGAATAGTTTTTTAAAGGTTATCAACAAAAAAGCAAAACTTAGTTATGTACAAAAACTATTAGATTTAGATTTTAACAGGTGTTAATAAAGTTTGTTTTAAAAATAAAAATTCGTTGTAAAAGTAGTAATTAGCAAAATTTTTAAGTGTTTATTAATTTGTATAACTTACAATAAGTTTGTAAAACAACATTTGGAAATAAATTTATACCACATATTAACAAGCTATAATAACCATCATCAATTTAAATTTAATTAAAATCTTTTTTTATTGTTTTTAATATATGTTGAAAACTTTTAAGTTTTAGAAAATTTTAATTTTATTAAATCTTACTACTTAATTCCGTTTTCTGATTTCTTCTTTGTACTTTTAATGCATATTAAGAATGATATATGAAAAAGAATTTTAGAAAAATGACAAAAAAAGCCAAAGATTTTTCGGCACACGTATATAAAATACTATCCGCATCACCCACTAAAGACTTTAATTACAAACAAATTGCTGCGATAATTGAAGTGAATGACACACAAAGTAGAAACGAAATTATTAAAGAATTAGGTATTTTAAAGAAAGCCGGTAAAATAGAAGAAACCGAACGCGGTAAATTCAAGATAATTTCAAAAGCAGAATATTACGAAGGAACTGTAGATATGACCACTCGTAAATCTGGATATTTTATTTGTTCTGAATTAGAAGATGATGTATATATTCCTTTTATAAATTTAAATCATGCTTTAGATGGAGATAAAGTAAGGTGTTATATTTACAATAGAAGAAGCTCTAGAAAACCAGAAGCAGAAGTTTTAGAAATTTTAGAAAGAGCCAAAACAGAATTTGTTGGGGTTATTGATATTCAGAAAAATTTTGGTTTTGTTACCACGACCAATGCAAAAATGTACACCGATATTTTTATTCCTAAAAATGAAATTTTTGATGCAGAACATGGTGATGTAGTTTTGGTTTCAATGGTAGATTGGCCTAAAAAAGCCGATTCACCTTTTGGAAAAGTAATTAAAGTTTTAGGAAAACCTGGAGAACACAATACAGAAATTCATGCTATTTTAGCTGAATATGGTTTACCATACGATTTTCCTATTGAAGTGGAAGCGTATGCAAACCAAATAGATACTTCAATTACAGAAGAAGAAATTGCAAAACGTAGAGATATGCGAAATATCTTAACATTTACAATTGATCCAAAAGATGCAAAAGATTTTGATGATGCCTTATCTTTTCAAGTATTACCAAATGGAAATTATGAAATTGGTGTACACATTGCTGATGTTTCTCATTATTTACAAGAAGGTACAATTTTAGATAATGAAGCCTATGATAGAGCAACTTCAGTATATTTAGTAGATCGAGTGGTTCCTATGTTACCAGAAGTATTGTCAAATTTTGCATGTTCACTTCGACCAAATGAAGAAAAATATACATTTTCCGCTATTTTTCAATTAAATGATAAAGCAGAAGTTATTGATTCTTGGTTTGGAAGAACGGTAATTTATTCAGATCAACGATTTGCGTATGAAGAAGCACAAGAAATCATTGAAAGTAAATCAGATATAATTCCAGCGCATATTTCATTAACCGGTGCAGCATATCATGCACCAAAACCAATTGTAGCCGCTATTTTACAAATGCAAGAATTAGCAAAAATTCTTCGCAGAAAAAGAATGAATGCTGGTGCTATTTCTTTTGATAAAGTAGAAGTTAAATTCAATTTAAATGAAAACGCAGAACCTGTTGGTGTGTATTTCAAACAAAGCAAAGATGCCAATCATTTAATTGAAGAATTTATGTTATTAGCCAATAGAAAAGTGGCTGAATTTATCGGAAAACAAAAGAAAACGTTTATTTACAGAATTCATGATGAACCAAATGAAGATAAATTATTTGGTTTACAAAATGTAATTTCTAAGTTCGGATATAGTTTAAATTTAAAATCGAAACAAGATATTTCTACTTCTTTAAATAAATTATTAGAAGAAGTTCAAGGAAAAAAAGAGCAAAATATGGTAGACACACTTACCATTCGTTGTATGAGTAAAGCAGTATATTCTACAGATAATATTGGTCATTACGGCTTAGCGTTTGATTATTATTCGCATTTTACTTCACCAATTCGAAGATATCCGGATGTAATGGCACACCGTTTGTTACAATTTTATTTAGATGGAGGAAAAAGTGCGAGTGAAGAATTATTTGAAGAAAAATGTATGCATTCGTCCGATAGAGAAATTTTAGCGGCTAAAGCGGAAAGAGATTCTGTAAAATACATGCAAGTAAAATATATGCAAGACCATAAAGATCAAGAGTTTTTAGGTGTAGTTTCTGGCGTTACCGAATGGGGAATTTATGTAGAAATTATCGAAAATAAATGTGAAGGAATGGTACGTATCAGAGAAATTAAAGACGATTATTATACTTTTGATGATAAACAATATGCACTTGTTGGTGAAGTTTCTAAAAATTTAATACAATTAGGAGACGAAGTTTACGTTAAAGTAAAAAATGCCGATTTAGTAAAAAAACAATTGGACTTTCATTTTGTTAGAGAAAATAAATAAAGTGTTCAGTAATCAGTTTTTTAGTGTTAAGTTAAAATAAAATAACATCACAAACTTGTCATACTGAACTTGTTTCAGTATCTAAAATATATGAAAGCATTAGAATTTATAAAAAAAAATATTTCGGTTTTCAATGTAATTTGTCTTTTACTTATAATTATTTTGATTCATTTAATTATTCAAGAAGATAATAATGATTATTTAAGCGGAATGCAATTGGATGAAATTTTATTTTATAAAATAAAATTTATAATTACTATTTTAATTTTAATATTATCTGATTATTTATTTAAATTTTTCATTCGTAAAAGATTATATATTAATATTTTAGAATTTTTAATAGTAGTTTTATTTATAATAATTTATTTATTTTAAAAAATAAAGATCATGAAAAAAATCATTTATTCCTTATTATTAATCAGTTCGATAACTTTCGCACAAACCGAAAGATTTGTTGGTGATTTCAATAAAGTCACTTCTTTTGATAAAATAGATGTAGTATTGATTTCAGGTTCTGAAAATAAAGTAATTTTAAAAGGGACTAATTCTGAAGAAGTAGAATTAATAAACAATAATGGTGAATTAAAAATTAGAATGCCATTAACAAAAATATTAAGTGGCGACGCTATTTCAGCAACCGTTTTTTATAAAAAATTAAATGCTTTAGAAGCTAATGAAGGCAGTAGAATTTCTTGTGATACGGAAATAAAAACTATTGGTTTTGAAATTATTACCAAAGAAGGCGCTGAAATTGTTTTAAATAATCTTGTAGCAGATAAATTAAAAGTGCGTTGTGGCGCAGGAAGTATTATTACTGTAAAAGGAACGGTAAAAAACCAAGATATTTTAGCTAATTCTGGCGCTAAATATGATGGACAGGATTGTATTACACAACAAACTTCAGTTACCGTAAACGCTGGTGGAATTGCAAATGTAAACGTGACAGATATAGTTGACGCCAAAACACGAGCTGGTGGAACAATTACTATTTACGGCAATCCAAAACAAACCAATCAGAAAACAGTTGCTGGCGGAAAAATTATTCAAGCAAATTAAAATTAAGCGAATAGTAATTAGTGAATAGTAAATAGATTTTATTATTTTTGTTTATATAGTAAACACTATTTACTTTTTACTATTCACTATTTACCTAAAATAAATGATTCACGATATATTATTAGCTATTCCCTGGGCATTTTTGTTGGCTATTTCAATAGGTCCTGGTTTTTTTATGATACTAGAAACTAGTATTACAAAAGGATTTAAAGCCGCTTTTACTTTAGATTTAGGAATTGTTTTTAGTGATATAATTTTTATATTAATTGCTTACTTTGCTACCAATCAAATACTATCGCAACTAAAAGATAACCCTATTTTATATGTTGCTGGCGGAATTATAATGTCGGTTTACGGCTTGATTTCCTATATACAATTAAAGAAAAAATTTAACGAAAAAATAGAGGACGATGACGAAGAAGACATTCAAAAAAATAATTATTTAGGTTTGTTTTTAAAAGGTGTTTTTTTAAATATTATCAATATTGGTGTTTTGGGTTTTTGGATGATGATTATTATTACTCACGGCCCAAAACTCGACATGAATCCGTTGCGAATTTTAGTATTTTTTACTTCAATTTTAGTATTTTATTTACTAATTGATATTTATAAAATACTACTAGCTAAGCAATTAAAAAACAAACTAACTCCAAATAACATCTATAAAATTAAAAGAATTATCAGTATAGTAATATTAATTTTTGGCGTGTTTTTTATCCTACAAGGACTTTTTCCAAAAAGCAAAAACATTGTAAATAAAAAATTAGGAATAGAACAAGTGGTGAAGTAATTGCCCTAAAATAAAAAAAAAGAGCTACTATTTCTAGTAACTCTTTCAGAGGCATCGTCCGGATTCGAACCGGAGTAGACGGTTTTGCAGACCGGTGCCTAGCCGCTCGGCCACGACGCCATTGTTGGATTGCAAATATAGATATAAAAAAAGCAATATTCAAAAAACAAATTCCAAATATTTCCTTTTTTCTTACTTCGTTTCAATAACTATTCACTATTTACTACTCACTTTTCACTAGTAAAACTGTCTTTTTTCACTCATAATTATAGTAACCCCTTCAACATCGCCACCAATTGGAGGATTTAATTTCGTAACCTGAACTTCAATTTTTAAAACAGAAAGCAATTCTTTTAAAACCCTGTTTATAATTCTTTGTGCTACATGTTCCAAAAGTTTGGCTCTTATTGCCATTTCTTCTACTACAATTCGATTCAAATCTACATAATCTACCGTATCATGAAGTTTGTCAGTTTGTGCAGATGGTTTTAAATTGGTTTTAATAGTTAAATCTACCCTATAATTACTTCCAATTTTTGCTTCTTCTTCTAAACATCCGTGGTATGAAAAGGTTCTGATATTAGTCAATTTTATAATTCCCATTTTTATTTGATATTGGTTATTTGTTTACATTTCTTTTAAACTCATAAACATTTTAAACTTCTAAACTTATTGTTATCTTTGTCAAAATTACAAATTCTTATGTCTGCAGAAGAAAAATCTTTAAATTTTATAGAACAAATTATAGAAGATGATTTAAAAAACGGTTTATCGCCTGATAAACTTCGTTTTCGTTTTCCTCCCGAACCTAACGGATATTTACATATTGGTCACGCAAGCGCTATTTGTTTAAATTTTGGTTTAGGTATAGATTATAAAGCACCTGTTAATTTGCGTTTTGACGATACCAACCCTTCAAAAGAAGAACAAGAGTTTGTTGACGCAATTAAAAAAGATGTTGAATGGTTGGGTTTTAAATGGGAAAAAGAATGTTACGCATCAGATTATTTCCAACATTTATTCGATTGGGCAGTAGAATTAATTAAAAAAGATAAAGCTTATATTGACAGTCAATCTTCTGAAGATATGGCAATTCAAAAAGGAACACCTACTTTACCAGGAACAGATTCGCCCTTTAGAACACGTACCATAGAAGAGAATCTAGACTTATTTACACGCATGAAAAATGGTGAATTCGAAAAAGGAACCCATGTTTTACGTGCTAAAATTAGTATGAAAGCTAATAATATGTTAATGCGTGATCCTATTATTTATCGCATCATGCATGCGCACCACCATCGTACTGGGAATGATTGGTGTATTTATCCAATGTACGATTGGGCACACGGAGAAAGTGATTATTTAGAACAAATTTCTCACTCTTTTTGTACGTTAGAATTTTTACCACATAGAGAATTATACGATTGGTTTTTGAATCAAATTTATGATGAAACCAAAGTACGACCAAAACAAAGAGAGTTTGCTCGTAGAAATTTATCACACACAGTTGTTTCTAAACGTAAGTTATTACAATTAGTAGAAGAAAAACTCGTAACTTCTTGGGACGATCCAAGAATGAGTACTATTTCTGGAATGAGAAGACGCGGCATAACCGCAACGGCTATTCGTAATTTTGCTAATACGATCGGAATTGCAAAACGAACCAATTTAATTGATGTATCGCTTTTAGATTTCTGTATTCGTGAAGATTTAAATAAAATAGCACCTCGTGTGATGGCGGTTTTAAATCCAATAAAACTAGTTATTACAAACTATCCAGAAGGAAAAGAAGAATGGCTAACTGCTGAAAACAATCCGGAAGAAGAAGTAATGACTTACAGAGAAGTCCCTTTTTCTAAAGAATTATTTATTGAAAGTGAAGATTTTCAAGAAGAAGCACACAAGAAATTTTTCCGTTTGACTTTAGGAACGGAAGTTCGTTTAAAAAACGCGTACATCATAAAAGGAGAATCGGTTATAAAAGATGCCGATGGAAATATTACCGAAATTCACGCTACATACGACATAGATTCTAAATCAGGTAGCGGAACAGAAGCTAGTAACAGAAAAGTAAAAGGTGTAATTCATTGGGTTGCTATACCGCACGCTATTGAAGCGGAAGTTAGATTATACGACCGTCTTTTTACTCACGAAAATCCAGACGGAAACAAAGAGGTTGATTTTAAAGAATACATCAATCCAGAATCTTTAAAAGTGATTACAGGCTATGTTGAACCTAGTTTACAAACCGCAAAAGAATTAGATCATTTTCAATTTCAACGCTTAGGTTATTTTTGTGTAGACAGAGATTCCTCGGCTGAAAAATTAGTTTTTAATAAAACAGTTGGACTAAGAGATACTTGGGCAAAAGTTAGCGAACAATAATCCATTTGTCTTGCTGAACTTGTTTCAGCATCTAAATAAAACTTAAAACCTGCAAGTATTTTTCCTTGCAGGTTTTTTTATTTCTTTTTTTCTTTTTGCATCAAAAAAAACCACCAATTAAAAAACTGATGGTTTGTTTTTGTCAATCTGAACTTGTTTACTTCGTCAGTTCGCAAGCTCGGGTCAGATTCTAACATTTTTTATACTTCGCTAGTATCACTTGGGTTATAATCCGTTGATGTATGATCGGTTTTTTTCTTAATTCGTTTTGGCTGATTTTTCATGGTTTCTCCAATTTGGTTACTTGCCGTAAAACTTGCCACCATATTATTTAGCATGTCGCTTCCTGCTTGTGGAGAGTTTGGTAATAAAATTAAATTACTATTTGTGTCGGCGCCAATCGCTTGTAAGGTGTCATAATGTTGCGTAACCACAATCAAAGCGGAAGCTTCTTGAGAATTAATCCCAACATTGTTTAATACTTCTACACTTTCTACTAAACCTCTTGCAATTTCTCTTCGTTGGTCTGCGATACCTTGTCCTTGTAGTTTTTTACTTTCAGCTTCTGCTTTGGCTTTGGCTACAATTCTAATACGTTGTGCTTCTGATTCAAATTCTGCAGCCGTTTTTTCTCTATCAGCTGCGTTAATTCTATTCATAGCGTTTTTAACTTGAATATCTGGATCAATATCGGTTACTAAAGTATTGATAATATCGTATCCGTAAGTAGTCATAGATTCGTTCAATTCGCGTTTTACCGCAATAGCAATGTCGTCTTTTCTCAAAAACACATCATCTAAAATTAATTTTGGAACCTCGGCACGAACCACATCAAATACATAAGCTGTAATTTGATCGTGAGGATATTCTAGCTTGTAAAACGCTTCGTAAACTTTACTTTGAATTACGTTAAACTGAACCGAAACTTTCATTTTAATAAAAACGTTGTCTTTTGTTTTGGTTTCAATAATAACGTCTAATTGTTGAATTCTAAGATTTACTCTTCCTGCAATTCTATCTATTATTGGAATTTTTAATTGCAACCCAGAACTTCTGATGCTTGTAAATTTTCCAAAACGTTCAATAACAACTGCGGTTTGTTGCTTTACGGTAAAAAAGGAACTTAGTAAGACAAAAAATCCTAAAAATAGGACGGAAATGATAATTGGAGACATA
>NSHO01000003.1 GCA_002737105.1 Flavobacteriales bacterium
ATCTTTAAACTTTACAAATGCGGTTTTTTCACTTCCTAAATCTAAAGTCATCCAACATCCTTTGTTTTGGCAAATTTCATTAATTTTTGAGCTTACTTTGACTGCTAGTGTATCTCCTTTTTTAAAAGTTTTATATTTTTCTAATAAAATCTCTTTAGTAATGGTGTTTTCTTTTGTGATTTTTTCACCAAAGGTTGCATATTCAGTTTTAGATGCTATTTTGGATTCCTTTTTATTGCAGGAAATAGCTATTAAAAAAACGGTGAAAATTAGTAGTGATCTCTTCATAGTACTTGATTTGTTAAGTGAAATAAAAAACAAAATTAATCAATAATACTAAACTTTGTTAATAATTATTCGAAAAATGAATCTTCAGGAATAATTTATTTAATAAATTTGTAAAAATTTTTGGGAAACCAATATATACAAAGAAATATAATGAGTAGCATTACAAACCATATTAAAATCATTAAAAATGAAACTTCAAAAATTAATGAAGTTGACTTTGAAAACTTAACTTTCGGAAATACATTTACTGATCATATGTTAATTTGTGATTTCAAAAATGGCTTTTGGGAACAACCTATTATTAAGGCTTACGAACCATTTACTATTGATCCGTCTGCTAAAGTTTTTCATTACGGACAAGCTATTTTTGAAGGCATGAAAGCTTTTAAAGATGCAGATGATGACGTTTGGTTGTTTCGCCCCGACGAAAATCATACGCGTTTTAATAAAAGTGCAGTTCGTATGGCCATGCCTGAAATTCCTGAAGAAATTTTTATCGATGGATTAAAACAACTATTGGATTTAGATAGAGATTGGGTGAAATACGGAAACGGAAATTCGTTGTATATTCGACCTTTTATGATAGCCATTGGAAGCGGTGTAATTGCACAACCTTCTTCGCAATATCGTTTTATGATTATTTTATCGCCAGCTAAATCCTATTATTCTGGTGAAGTTAAAGTATTAATCGCAGAACATTATAGTCGTGCTGCAAATGGTGGAATTGGAGCCGCAAAAGCAGCTGGTAATTACTCAGCACAATTTTATCCCACAAAATTAGCAAACGATTTAGGTTATCAACAAATTATTTGGACCGATGACGCTACACACTCAAAATTAGAAGAAGCAGGAACTATGAATGTGTTCTTCAGAATTGTAGATACTTTATTAACCGCACCAACTTCTGAAAGAATTTTAGATGGTGTAACAAGGAAATCTGTTTTGGATATTGCAAAAAGAGATAATATAACCACAGAGGTTCGTGCAGTTTTAGTGGACGAATTAGTTGCTGCTGCAAAAAATGGCACCCTAAAAGAAATTTTTGGTGCGGGAACAGCAGCTGTTATTAATCCAATTGTTGGTTTCTCTTATAAAGACGAATATTTTGAATTACCTAAATTAGAAAATTCATTTGCATTAAGTTTAAAAGAAAAATTAAATAATATCCAATACAAATTAGCAGAAGACACATTTGGTTGGACGCTTAAAGTATAATTTAATAAATAGCCATAAAAAAAAGCAATTAGAAATCTAATTGCTTTTTTTATATCTTGAAGTTTTAAAAAGAAATTAATCTTCTTCTATTTGTACCGCTTTGCTGTACACTCTCCATTTTTCAATGCATGAAGAAATTTCTTCGGGTATTTCACTTGTAAAACGTAAGAATTCACCAGTTGAAGGGTGTTTAAATCCTAAAGTTCTTGCATGAAGTGCTTGTCTGGGTAAGGTTTTGAAACAATTATCTATAAATTGTTTGTATTTGGTAAACGTGGTGCCTTTTAAAATTTTATCACCACCATAACGTTCATCATTAAAAAGCGTATGTCCAATATACTTCATGTGTACACGAATTTGATGCGTTCTTCCTGTTTCTAATTGGCAAGAAACTACTGTAACATATCCAAATCGTTCCAAAACTTTAAAATGTGTAATGGCAGGTTTTCCTTGCTCGCCTTCAGGATAAACGTGCATTTGCATTCTATTTATTGGATGACGGTCTATATTTCCTTCAATTGTTCCTTCATCTTCTTCAATATTTCCCCATACTATAGCATAATATTCACGTTCTGACGTTTTTGCAGCAAATTGTTTGGTTAAATACAACATGGCTTCTTCTGTTTTTGCTACTACTAAAAGCCCTGAAGTATCTTTATCAATTCGGTGAACCAAGCCAGGTCTTTCACTGCTATTCATTGGTAAATTATCAAAATGATATGCCAAAGCATTCACCAAAGTTCCAGAATAATTTCCGTGTCCGGGATGCACAACCATTCCTGCGGGTTTGTTTACAACAATAACTTGATCATCTTCATAAACAATATCAATTGGAATATTTTCACCTTTTAATAAATGTTCATAAGGTGGATGTTCCAGCATGACTCTAATTACATCGTCTGGTTTTACTTTATAATTGGATTTTACAGCAATATCATTTACAAAAATGGTTCCAGCATCAGCTGCTTTTTGAATTTTACTTCTTGTGGTATTTTCAATGCTATTTATCAAAAATTTGTCTATACGTAAAGGTTGTTGGCCTTTAGCTATTTCAAAACGATGGTGTTCAAATAAATCTTCATCGGCCGTTTCATTTTCATCAATAAATTCTTGCATTATTTTGTAGTATCAATTTCTATATTTTGTAAAGAATCCAAGTCTTCATCTGTAAACATGTCTTTTCCATCACCTAAAACAAAATCAATTTTAGAGTTCTTCATTAGCTTGTCTCCTGCTTTTAGTTGTTTTCCTTTATAAGAAACTTCTAAAACAATATCTTTAGCTAAATCTGGAACGTATTTTAGTTCTCCTTCAACCAAACCTAAAGCTCTTAAAGCATTTGTAGCTTGACGAAATGTTTTATTTTTTAAATCTGGAAAAGTAACCATAGCAAAACCGCCAGCATTTAGTTTTACATATATTTTTCGGCCATCTTTGACTTTAGAACCAGCAATTGGATCTTGTTCTACAATGGTGTAAGGAGGAAATTCTGGTTTAAATTCTACAGTATCTAATAAAAAAACTTCTAAACCTTTCTCATCTAGTTTTTCTTCGGCAATTTCTAATTTCATTTTAGATAAATTAGGCACCGTAATTTCTTCGCCGTGATTGGTGCTGAAATCTAAAAACTTCACAAACACTACTAAAAATAGGATAACAATCACTAACGCCAAAAATAAATTTTTGAAAAATGCTGAACTCGTTAAAAACTTTCTTAAACTCATTGAAATATATTTTCGCAAATATAAGAAAAGTAAAACATTTTATGATATTTTTGTATAAAACAGAAATAAATATTTTTTTATGAACATAGCAGTTGTAATGGGCGGATATTCAGACGAATCTGTAATTTCTTTAAGAAGTGGACAACTTATTTTAACCCATTTAAACAAAGATAAATATCAAGTTTTTGAAGTTCACATATTAAATGAAGGGTGGTATGTGAAAATAGATGAACAAAAACTTCCAATTAACCGTGCCGATTTTTCATTTGAACACAATGGAAATTCTGTAAAATTTGATGTGGCTGTGAATACCGTTCACGGTACTCCAGGAGAAGATGGTCATTTACAATCCTATTGGGAATTGATTGATTTACCTTATACGGGTTGTGGTTTTTACCAAAGTGCGCTTACTTTTAGCAAAAGAGATACGCTTTCTGTTTTAGGAAAATTTGATATTCCAAAAGCCAATTCAGTTTATATTACAAAAGGACAAGAAATAGATGGTGAAAAAATAGCCAAAACTTTAGGTTTTCCATTTTTCGTAAAGCCCAATCAGTCTGGCAGTAGTTTAGGAATCTCAATGGTAAAAGAATTATCAGAATTTGATAAAGCGTTAGCATTTGCATTTGCGGAAGACAAAGATATTTTAATTGAATCACAATTAAAAGGAGTCGAAATTTCGGTTGGTGTAATGAAATTAAACGGAAATACAAAAGTATTAGGAATAACAGAAATTGTTTCAGAAAATGATTTTTTCGATTATGAAGCCAAATATTTAGGTAAATCTGAAGAAATTACTCCTGCCCGACTTACTAAAGAAGTTTCGGAATTAGTAGAAAAATCTGCAGCAAAAATATACGAAGCTCTAGGAATGCAAGGTTTTTCTCGAATCGATTTTATTGTAATGAACGACATTCCGCATTTCATTGAAATTAATACCAATCCAGGATTGAGTCCACAAAGTATATTTCCACAGCAAGCCGCTTATGCTAATTTAAATTTTTCAGATTTATTAGAAAACGAAATTAAATTGGCTTTGGAAAGAAAACCAATTTGGAAGAAATAAACAAAATATTCGAATTGAATCAAATATTTAAAAATATTTAATATGAAAAAAGCAATTTTCCCAGGTTCTTTTGACCCAATTACAAATGGACATTATGATATAATAAAACGTGGTATTTCTTTATTTGATGAAGTAATTGTTGCCATTGGTATTAATGCTGATAAAAAGTATATGTTTTCTTTAGAAGACAGAAAACGTTTTATCGAAGACGCTTTTAAAGACGAGCCAAAAGTAAAAGTCATCACTTATTCTGGTTTAACAATCGATTTGTGTAAAGAAGAAAAAGCCCAATTTATATTACGCGGCTTACGTAATCCTGCCGATTTTGAGTTTGAAAAAGCCATAGCGCATACCAACAGACGTTTATCTAAAATTGAAACTGTATTTTTATTAACAGCCGCAAAAACGTCTTATATTTCGTCAAGTATTGTGCGTGATGTAATAAGAAATGGCGGTGATGCTTCTCCTTTTGTACCTGATTCAGTAGTTTGTAAAATATAAAT
The DNA here is from genome assembly GCA_002737105.1 of Flavobacteriales bacterium. The sequence continues at coordinate 4,797 of NSHO01000003.1, forward strand.
AATAAAAAAAACTGATTTTGTCATTCCGAATTTATTTCGGAATCTATAAATATTTGTAAATAAAAAATTTAAAGAAACTGAAACGAGTTCAGTTTGATAACAATAAAACTTTTAGGACATCCTACTTAATTTATTCTTCTAAAGCGTTTTTAACAACGTCTCGGGCAACTTCAATTTTATATTTCTTCCCTTTCATTTTTTCATCCTTAATATTTTGAAGCAATGGCGCTACTTTAGCATATTTTACTGCTGCAAACGATACAAAATCTTTGACTTCAATTAAACCTAAATCGCCTTTTTCTAACTTTCCTTTTTGAGAAAAGAAGCCTAAAATATCTACTTTATTTAATTTGTTTTTCTTACCACCACTAATGTAAATGGTCTTAAACTCTGGTGGTTTTGGGATGACACTGTAATTTGAAACATCAATTTTCTTCATGTCATAATCAATATAATCCATTTTTTTCTCACTTTCGTGAATGATAATGTATGCTGTTCCAGAAGCCATCATACGTGCGGTACGACCATTTCTATGGGTAAATTCATCCACTTTTGAAGGCAAATGATAATGAATTACATTTTTCATTTCTGGAATATCCAAACCACGTGCGCCTAAATCAGTTGTAATTAAATACGAAATACTGCCATTTCTAAACTGAATTAAAGCACGTTCGCGTTCTTCTTGTTCTAATCCACCGTGATAAAATACAGAGAAAATACCTTTATCGTTTAAATAATCACTAATTCGTTCTACCGCTTCTCTGTGATTACAAAAGATAATTGCATTCTGAGATTTCAAAGAACAAATTAAATGAAATAAAGAGTTAACCTTATCTTTCTCTTTAGAAATCACCAATTTAAAATCTAAATTTGTTTCTGTTTTTTTCTTATCAATATAATTTAAAACATTCGGATTTTCAATTCGTGTGTATTTTGGAACTTCTACTCCATCTGTTGCAGAAACCAAAACTCGTTTCTCTAAATTCGTTAATTTCCCAATGATGAAACGCATTTCTTCATGAAATCCCAATTGCAACGATTTATCAAATTCATCTAAAACTAAGGTTTTTATGTATTTTGGATCAAAAGTCTCTCGTTCTAAATGGTCAGCTAATCTTCCTGGGGTACCGATTAAAAGGGCTGGCGGGTTACTCAGATTTTTAATTTCCGTTTCAATAGAATGACCACCATAACAAATATTGACTTTAAAAGTAGTCGCCATTTTTTTCCAAACTTGTTCAATTTGCAACCCTAATTCACGTGAAGGCACAATAATCATACATTGTACTTTATTGTTATCTTCTTCTAAAAGTTGAAAAATTGGCAATAAAAAACCCAACGTTTTACCTGAACCCGTTGGTGAAAGCAGCACCACATCGGAATCAATTAAAATTGAAGTTTCTGCAGCTACCTGCATTTTATTTAAACTTTCGATACCTAAATTCAAAAGTATATTGTTGGAATGTAAATTTTTATTCATGCTACAAAGGTAGTTTTTAATTTGCCAATGTTCAATTATATATTATGTAAGTATGGGAATTGAAATTGCCATTTATAATTCTTACTTTTGAAATTCAAAAATTCAATTATGCGATTTATTCTTTTATTTATATTTACTTCCTTATCAGTAAATGCTCAAAATAACTTGTTAACCCCTTTTGAAAAGGGAAACAAAAACCAATCAACTACCTATGAAGATTGTATTTCTTTTTATCAATCGTTAGCTGCTAATTCAGACAAAATTGATATGAAAACTATGGGTTTAACAGATAGTGGAAAACCTTTACATATTATAATTTTTTCAGAAAATAACGATTTTACTTTTAATCAGAACAAAACCGTTTTATTAATCAATAACGGAATTCATCCCGGAGAACCAGACGGAATTGACGCAACAATGATGTTAATGCGAGATTTGGCCAATGCAAAAATAAAAGCACCAAAAAACACGATGGTTGTAGCAATTCCAGTTTATAATATTGATGGAATGTTGAATAGAAATTCGTTTTCACGAGCCAATCAAAACGGACCTGAAGCATACGGATTTAGAGGGAATGGCAGGAATTACGATTTAAATAGAGATTTTATAAAATCGGATACTCGAAATTCTAGGAGTTTTCAAGCACTTTTTCATACAGTAAATCCGGATGTTTTTTTAGATAATCATGTTTCAAATGGCGCTGATTATCAATATACGTTTACTTGTATTGCCACACAACATGAACGTTTAGGTGAGAAATTGGGAACCTTTTTCAAAAATGAAATGTATCCAGAAATGATAAAAGACATGCAGAAAAAGAAAATTGACGTGATTCCGTACGTGAATATTCACGGTGCAAAACCTGATTTAGGTTACGAACAATTTACAGATACGCCTCGTTATGCTACTGGTTATACTACATTATTTAATACGCTCGGATTTGTTCCTGAAACACATATGTTGAAACCTTACAAAGACCGTGTGAAAACGACTTATGAATTTATGGTTACAGCCATTAATTATACCGATACGAATTGGGAAAAAATTAAACAACTTAGAAAAGATAACTTGGAAGATTTTAAAGTTGGAAAACAATATCCATTAAGTTGGGCGATCGATTCTACAAAGGTGTCTTACATTGATTTTAAAGGCTATGAAGCCGGTTTCAAACCGAGTGAAATCTCTGGCAAAGACAGATTGTTTTATGATAGAAATAAGTCTTTTACAAAGAAAATACCTTTTTACGGAAATTATAAACCAACTAAATTCGTAACCATTCCGAAGTTTTATATTGTGCCTCAAAGTCAGTGGCAAATTATAGAATTATTGAAATTGAACGCTATTGAAATGACACCTATTACTCAAAATGAAATTTTAGAAGTAGAAATCTATAAAATTGCAACTTATCAAACTTCTAAAAATGCTTATGAAGGACATTACGGACATTATAATACAACCGTTACAAAAAATATAGAGAAAATGGAATTTAGAGCAGGCGACTATAAAATTTCAAGCAATCAATTAGCCATAAAATATTTATTAGAAACCTTAGAACCAGAAGCAGTTGATTCGTATTTTAATTGGAATTTCTTCGATACGATTTTACAACAAAAAGAAGGCTATTCTAGTTATGTTTTTGAAGATTTAGCCAAACAAATTTTAGATGAAAACCCAACTTTAAAACAAGAATTCGAAGCTAAAAAACAAACAGATAAAGCTTTCGCAGAAAACGGTGGAGATCAATTAAACTGGGTATACAAACATTCGAAATACTTTGAAAAAGAGTTTATGCGATATCCTGTTTATAGGGTTTTGGAATAGGAAACTATTTAAACCACCTTTTCATTTTGAAATAACAACTTAATATTTTCATAAGAATTACCTAAAGCGGCTTCAATTTCTGAAGGTTTCAACCAAACGGCTTTGGAGATTCCTTCTTTTTCTTGCGGACTAGTTACTCCAGTAAAATTGGTTTGCATTTTAAACCAATAGGTAATTTTCAATTTAAAAATTCCGTTTCGTTTAAATACATGATAGGTTTTTTGTAATTTTTCTGTAATTTTTAATCCTGAAACACCGGTTTCCTCTTCTACTTCTCTAATGGCTGCCTCTTCAATAGTTTCCTCTTTTTCAATACCGCCTTTTGGCAAATCCCATTTTCCGTTTCTAAAAATAAACAAAACTTCACCATTGGCATTAAATACTAAACCACCACCCGCTTTAGACACAGGAATTTTAGATTTCAAAGTCTTCATAATTAACTTTTCATCTGAGTGATATAGGTAGGCACTTTGTATTTTATTCAAAAATAATTCGGAAATTACTTTTGGAATATTTACTGTTTCTAACAGATAAATTTTGAAATTTGTTTCCTTTTCAAACGTATTTGTTAAAAAAAGTGGTTTCTCGTTTACAAAAACTTTATACATTTGCAATATGATATTTAACAACAACACAGCACAAAAAACAGCCGAATTGCTTTTACAAATAAACGCAATTAAATTAGAAACAAAAAATCATTTTACATGGGCTTCTGGCTGGAAAAGTCCAATTTATTGTGATAACCGCGTAATTCTTTCGTTTCCAGCGGTTAGAAATTATATTAGAGATGAATTTGTAAAGCAAATTGAAGCAAAATTTGGTCGTCCTGATGTCATTGCAGGTGTAGCAACTGGTGCAATTGGGATTGGAATCTTAGTAGCAGAAGCCATGGGATTGCCTTTTGTTTATGTAAGACCAGAAGCAAAAAAGCATGGCAGACAAAATCAGGTAGAAGGTTTTTTGCAAAAAGGTCAGACCGTAATTGTAGTTGAAGATTTAATTTCAACTGGTGGCAGTAGTTTGATGGCGGTTGAAGCATTGCGTAATGAAGGCGCTAATGTAAAAGGAATGGCCGCAATATTTACATACGGATTTCCTATTTCTGAAGAGAAAATCGCAGAAGCAAAATTAGACGTATATACATTAAGTAATTACGAAAACTTAATTGAAAAAGCGGTTGAGAAAAAATATGTTTCAGAAGAAGAATTAGAAACACTACAATCTTGGAATAGTAATCCTAGCGAATGGGGGAAATAGTTTTTAGAATTTTAGATTTTTAGACAAATTAGAAAATTAGACATAAAAAAAAGCAAATTCAAATGAATTTGCTTTTTTTTAGATAAAATATTTGTCAATCTGAACTTGTTTCAGATTCTCATCTGTATAATTAAGATTCTGAAACAAGTTCAGAATGACAAAGCAAAGTTACACCAACTGAATACCTTCGTTATTAATATCAATCAATTTTTGTTTGTATAAACTTCCAATGGCTTTTTTAAATGTTTTTTTACTCATTTTCATAACCGATTTAATTTCTTCTGGATGACTGTTGTCATTCAATCGTAAAACGCCATCATTTTGTTTTAATGCTTCTAACACTTGCTGTGCGGAATCGTCAATGGCTTCAAAACCTTGTTTTTGGAAAGAAACATCAATTTTTCCGTCAGGGCGAATGGTTTTTATATAACCTTTTGTTTTATACCCTGGAGAAACGGTTTCAAAAACTTCATTTTGATACGCCAATCCTCTAAATTTTAAGTTAATAATTACGTTGATTCCGATTTCAGTTATGTGAGAAACCATTAAATCTACTTCTTGTCCGACTTCAATATCTAAAGGTTCTTTATCTAAAAACTGGTTGATTTTACTTGATGCCGCTAACCTACCCGTTTGTTTGTCTAAATACATCGTTACAATATAACGCTTGTCTTTTTCCATTGGGCGGGCTTGTTCTTTAAACGGGACAAACAAATCTTTTTCCATTCCCCAATTTAAAAAAGCACCAAATTTATTGATGTAATTTACTTGTAAAACAGCAAACGAATTTAAGGTAATTAAAGGTTTTAAAGTGGTTGCCACTGGACGTTCTTCGTGATCTAAATATACAAAAACCGTTAAGTCATCGCCTATTGCAAAATCATTTGGAACATATTTATTTGGTAATAAAACATCATCGGTTTCATTTACTAAAAACAAACCTACTTTTGTTTCTCTATCTATTTTTAATGTGTGATACACACCTATTTGCAACATGTTATGGTTTTATTATTAAAAGTGATGGCGTATTATTTAACCATACACTTCTTGTATCTATTAGTTTTTTCCAACTATCAATACTCATGATTAATAAATCTTGTTCTTTTAAGAAATCTTTTTCTAATTTTGAAGAATGAATCACTTTCACATTTTCGTGAGTAATTTTATTTTTCTCATTTACGATATCATATGTATCAAAAATTGATATCTTGGCTTGAGAATTCTTTTTCAATAATTTTACGTAATCCAATAAAAATTGGTCTTCATTATTAAACAAAATCACTGAAATATTTTCTGTTTGGGTTAGCTCTTTATCAACAAAAATTCCTAAAGGCACTTCTGTTTTATTGATAATAGCTTGGGTTTTATCATCAAAATAATTGACTTCAAATAATTTTTCTTTACCTGTAAACGTATTTAATAAATTTTCAGGATTTATAATTTTAGATGTAATTCCTAATACTTTTCCTAAAAGTGTGCCTTCAAAAATAGACGAACCAATATTAATCAATAAGAAATTAAATTCACCTTTATTACTCACTTCTACAATATCCGAATCGATGTCACGTGACGCTTTAAATAGTGTTTCAATATTTCTATTTAACTTAGTGGCTTCTTTTAATACAGGTTTAAAGCTTTCTCGTTCATATTCTTCAATTTTATACGGATTTACCTCATTTGTAGAAGAAATATACAAAGCCGTTATAGATTGCTTTTCCTTTTCTAAACTAATAAAATTATTTGCTATTTTCAATAATGGTTTTCCGTCTTCTGGATTTTCAAACGAAACCAAAACTTTATAATCTAAATTCTCAGAAGTATTTGGAACAATAGTTTTTTGTTTTTTGAAAATAAAATCAATTAAATTTAAAGCAGGACCAGTCATAAATGTAGTTGCCAAAGCCATAATAACCATCATAGCAAATATTTTTGGTGACAAAACACCTAATTCTAATCCAATATTTAGGACAATAAGTTCCATTAAGCCACGTGTATTCATAAATGCACCTAATGTTAAACTGTCTTTCCAATTTTGACCTACATATCTGGCGGTTAAAGTACTGCTCATAAATTTTGCACCAACTGCAACCAGCACTATTATTCCGGTAGTTTTCCATAAGTATTCTGTATTTAACAAACCTATTTTAGTATTTAATCCTGTTACTACAAAAAACAAGGGTAGCAGCACAACTAAGGAAACATCCTCGACCTTTTCAATAAATATATTTCTAAATTTCATGTTGTCTGGCATAATGACACCTGCAACAAATGCGCCTACTAATGCGTGAATACCAATAATTTCGGTTAAATAAGATGAAATTAATAATGTTACAAAGAAAATTGCTACAACCGGTTTTGTAATTTTTTCAGCTGAATTGTATAAATTACCAATGCGTTTTAAAAATGGTCTAACTAATACTAACATTAATAAAATATAAGTAATCGCCATACCGATAATAAATAATGAACTAGCTACTGAGCCAGCCTTTACAATTGCAATAACTGCTGCTAATAAACACCATGCAGTAATATCGTCAATGGCTGCACAAGTAATAACTAAAGCACCAATTTTTGTTTTTTGTAGTCCTCTCTCTTGAACGATTCTTGCCAATACAGGAAATGCAGCAATGCTCATTGCTACACCTAAAAACAATCCAAATGAGATAAATGGAACACCTTCGGGAGCAAACTCCTTATATAATAATGTGGCTAAAACGAGTCCTAGTGCATAGGAAATAATAATACTAGTATGACTGATTATAAATGCTTCTTTAACTTTGGTGCGCAGAACTTTTAAATCTAATTCCATTCCAACAACAAACATGAAAAAAATCAAACCAATTTGGCTTAAAAATTTTAAATTTACTATAGATTCTGGTGGAAATAATATTGGAAATAAATCTGGAAAATAAGTACCAAATAAAGAAGGTCCTAAAGCAATCCCTGCTAACATTTCACCAATTACTGATGGCTGTCCGATTTTTCGACAAATCCATCCAAAAATTCTAGCGACAAATATTATGGTCACAATTTGAGCCAATAAAATGGCTAATGGATGAAATATATTGTTTAATATAGAATTAATAAATTCATTTACATAATCATGCTTCGCAATAAATTTATCAGAAACTTTACCAATTTCTAAAGCTTTCCCTCTTAATAAAATAGAATATATTAGTCCAGAAAAAACAACTAGAATTGTAACATAGAAAATCGAATTTTTATAATTCTTCATCAAGCAACTTTGCTAAATTTAATTTTCAATAGGGCCTTCCCATTGCGAAATGCCTCCTACAAGATTATAAACATTATCAAAACCCAATTGTTTCATAATACCACATGCTTGTGCACTTCTACTTCCAGCTAAGCAATAAACAAAATAGGTTTTTTCTTTATCTAATTCTTCTACTTGGTAAATAAAACCTTGACCTTTATATATATCGATATTTATAGCTTCCGGAATGAAACCGTTTGCTACTTCTTCTTCTGTTCTTACGTCTAATATAGCGGCATTCTCAGTGGTTAAAAAACCTTCCCACCACTCTTTTTGTTCTAGATTCATATACACTTAATTTTCCTCAAATTTACAATAAGAATTTAGATATAAAAATTTATTTTCTTTCGTCAACCTCTAATTATTGCATTTTATTAATTTTTTGAAAATTTAACATTAATTTAATAACGTTTGTATATACAAATAAAATATTTGTATTACATTTGTACTTACAAATAAAAATAGTAATGAAAATTGAAGGAGAAATAAAAAGTACCGTTGAATTATCTTTAGCAAAAAAGGTAATTTTAAATTTATCTTTTTCGAAAAGTATTGTTGCAGATCGTTTTTTAGAAATATTAAAACCATTTGATTTATCCAGCGAACAATATAATGTATTACGCATTTTGAGAGGTCAAAAAGGAAAACCAGCAAATATGTCAGTAATACAAGAACGGATGATTTCAAAAAACAGTAATACTACACGATTGGTAGACAAATTAATCATAAAAGAATTAGTTATTCGGAAAATTTGTCCGTCAAACAAAAGAAAAATGGAAATAACAATTACAGAAAAAGGTTTGGAAATTTTAAAAAAATTAGATCCAATAGTAATTGAATACGAAAATAGTTTAGCAAAAAATTTAACAACAGAAGAATTAACATTATTAAATAATTTATTAGAAAAGTACAGAAATTAATTATGAGCACATTTATTGAAAATCAAAACTGGCGTTACGCTACCAAAAAATTTAACAGCGAAAAAAAAATTTCTAACTCAGATTTAGAAATTTTAAAAGAAGCCATTCAGTTAAGTACTTCATCTTATGGATTACAACCTTACAAAGTTATAATTGTTGAAAATGAAGAAATTAGAAAACAATTGCAACCAGCATCTTGGGGACAAAGTCAAATTACAGACGCTTCTCACCTATTTGTATTTGCAAGTATTACTAATGTAGACTCCGCTTACATAAATAATTTTGTAGAGAATATGGCAAAAACTAGAAATATTCCAGTAGAAAGTATAAAAGCTTATGCTGATTTTATGATTGGTAATATCACTACTTTATCTCCAGAAAAACAATTTATTTGGTCACAAAAACAGGCGTATTTGGCATTAGGCAACTTATTAAATGCAGCTGCCGAATTGAAAATTGATGTTACGCCGATGGAAGGTTTTATTCCTGAACAATATAACGAAATTTTAGGTTTAACCGAAAAAGGTTTATCTGCTACTCTTGTGGCAACAATTGGTTACAGGGACGATGAAGATGCTACACAGCATTATGCAAAAGTTAGAAAACCAATATCTGAATTATTTGAATCAATTTAATAACTAAATATTTAACAAACATGAGAAATTTAAAAACAATTGCGTTAGCATTAGTAACATTGGCAACATTTACAGTAAACGCACAACAAACAAAAAAAATCGATGCAGCAAAAAGCGGAATCGTTTGGACAGGTAAAAAAGTAACAGGTTCGCACACTGGAACTATTGGTTTACAAAGTGGTGCATTAGTATTTGATGGGAAAGTATTAAAAGGTGGAACATTCTCAGTTGATATGACTACAATTAGTACTACAGATTTAAAGCCAGGTCAAGGAAAAGAAAGTTTAGATGGCCATTTAAGAGCAGAAGACTTTTTTGGTGTTGAAAAGCATAAAACAGCTAACTTAGTTTTCAAAACAATTAGTGGAAAAGGTAATGGATTATATACTGTAACTGCTGATTTAACTATCAAAGCAATTACTAAACGAATTACTTTTGACATTACAGTTAAAGGCGATACTGCTACTACTACTTTAAAAGTAGACAGAACAAAATATGATATCAAATACGGTTCTGGTTCATTTTTCTCAGACTTAGGAGACAAAACAATTAGTGACGATTTTGAATTAAAAGTTAATTTAACTTGGTAATTCAAAACTAGAATAAACAAAAAAGTCCTGAGAAATCAGGACTTTTTTAATGTTAATTATTTTTATTTAGATACTGGACCAGCAGGTTTTTTCTCTAAAATACTTTTCTCTTCCTTTACTAAAACCGTTCCTTTAATTCGTAAAGCAACCATTCCGTTTTCTTTGTTCACCGCATTAGTATCAACTGTAATTGTTTTACTAATTGGCCCTGGATTCATATTGTATTGTACTTCAATAACACCTGTTTTTCCTGGAGCAATTGGTTCTTTAGAAAAACTCGGAACCGTACAACCACAACTACTTTTTGCATCTTTAATAATCAAAGGCACATCACCGATGTTAGTAAATTCAAAAGTTCTTTTTCCAGAATCTACGCCCTTGTATACTTCGCCATAATTAATGGTTTCTTCTTTAAATTCAATTTTAGCCCCACTTTGTGCCTCAGAACTAAAACCTGCTAACATCAAAACTAAAATAAGTGCTAATTTTTTCATTTTTATATAAATTTGATAATTGTAAAAATATGTTATTTAATCTAATTAACAAAAAGTAAATACATTTTTTTTATTCTGTTTTATATAATTACTTTTGCAGATATAATTCAAAAACTATACCAAAAGACACATTTTTTTACTGTAAACAAAATATAAATGATACCAGCCCAATTTGACGCCAAATCCGTAGAACAAAAATGGTACGAGTATTGGATGAAAAATAACTATTTTCATTCTACTCCAGACCATCGCACGCCTTATACTATTGTAATTCCTCCGCCAAATGTTACAGGAGTTTTACACATGGGTCATATGTTGAATAATACTATTCAAGATGTGTTAATTCGTCGTGCTCGATTAAAAGGTTTTAATGCCTGTTGGGTGCCTGGTACCGATCACGCTTCTATTGCTACAGAAGCAAAAGTGGTTGCTAAATTAAAATCGGAAGGAATAAATAAAACGGATTTAACCCGAGAAGAATTCCTGAAACATGCCTACGATTGGACGGACAAATATGGTGGAACAATCTTAGAACAACTCAAACAATTAGGCTGTTCTTGTGATTGGGACCGTACAAAATTTACTATGGATCCTGACATGTCAGCTTCTGTAATTCGTTCGTTTGTAGATTTGTACAATAAGGGATTGATTTATAGAGGGTACCGAATGGTAAACTGGGATCCAGAAGCCAAAACAACCTTATCAGATGAAGAAGTAATTTTTGAAGAACGTCAAGGAAAATTATATTATATAAAATATCAAATTGAAAATTCTTCAGATTATTTAGTAGTTGCTACAACTCGACCAGAAACTATTTTTGGAGATACTGCTATTTGTATCAATCCAACCGATGAAAGACATTTCAATTTAAAAGGAAAAAAAGTAATCGTACCTATATCTGGAAAAATTATTCCCATTATTGAAGATGAATATGTAGATTTAGAATTCGGTACAGGTTGTTTAAAAGTAACGCCTGCTCACGATGTCAACGATAAAACTTTAGGTGACAAACACCAATTAGAAATTATTGATATTTTTAACGAAGATGCGACTTTAAATTCATTCGGATTACATTATGAAGGTAAAGATAGATTTGTAGTTCGTGCAGAAATTGAAGTAGAATTAACTTCAATCAATGCTTTAGATAAAGTAGAACAATACACTAATAATGTTGGAACTTCTGAAAGAACAAAGTGTGTAATCGAACCTCGTTTATCTGATCAATGGTTCCTAAAAATGGAAGATTTGGTTAAGCCCGCCATTCATGCTGTTTTAGAATCTGACGAAATTAAATTATATCCAAACCGTTTTAATAATACTTACGCACATTGGTTAAATAACATTCGCGATTGGAATATTTCTCGACAATTGTGGTGGGGTCAACAAATTCCTGCCTATTTCTACGGCGATGGAAAAGAAGATTTCGTTGTAGCTGAAACAAAAGAAGAAGCTTTAGCTTTAGCTAAAGTAAAAACTGCCAACTCAGAACTGACCACTGAACACCTACGCCAAGATGCTGATGCACTAGATACTTGGTTCTCTTCTTGGTTATGGCCAATGGCTGTTTTTGGTGGAATTATGGATCCAGAAAATGAAGATTTCAAATATTATTATCCAACTAACGATCTAGTTACAGGTCCAGATATTTTATTCTTTTGGGTTGCGCGTATGATTATTGCAGGTTACGAATACGCAGATGCTAAACCATTCAAAAACGTATATTTAACAGGATTAGTTCGTGATAGTCAAGGAAGAAAAATGTCTAAATCGTTAGGAAATTCTCCTGAACCACTTGGTTTAATAGAAAAATTTGGAGCAGATGGTGTTCGTGTAGGCTTATTATTAAGCGCGTCTGCAGGAAATGATATTTTATTTGATGAAGAATTATGCAATCAAGGAAAAGCATTTAGCAATAAAATTTGGAATGCATTTAAATTGATTAAAGGTTGGGAAGTTTCTAAAACAATTCCACAACCGGAATCTTCAAAAGTAGCGATTGAATGGTACGAAGCGAAATTGCAACAAACTCTTTTAGAAATTGAAGATAATTTTGAAAAATACAGATTATCGGAAGCTTTAATGGCGACTTATAAGTTAGTTTGGGACGATTTCTGTTCTTGGTTTTTAGAAATGATAAAACCAGGCTACCAACAACCAATTGACAAAGCGACTTTCAACAAAGCCATTGAAATGTTAGAAGCGAACTTAAAGCTTTTACACCCATTTATGCCCTTCTTGACGGAGGAAATTTGGCAGTATATTGCTGAAAGAACAACAGAACAAGCTTTAATTGTAGCAGAATATCCAAAAATGACTTCTGTAAATTCAAAATTAATTGCTGATTTTGATTTTGCAACTGATGTAATTTCAGGAATTAGAACGATTAGAAAAGATAAAAACATTCCTTTTAAAGACGTGATTGAATTGAGAGTTGTAAATAATGAGAAAGCTTCATCTTATTTCGATTCAATTATTATGAAATTAGGTAATATTACAGATTTACAATATGTAACAGAAAAAGTAGATGGTGCTTTATCGTACAGAGTAAAATCTAACGAATATTTCATTCCAATTACTGGAAACATTGATGTAGAAGCAGAAATTGCAAAATTAACTGAAGAACTAAATTATACTCAAGGTTTCTTAAAATCGGTACAAATAAAATTATCTAATGAAAAATTTGTTACCAACGCAAAACCTGAAATCATTGAAAATGAACGCAAAAAGGAAGCTGATGCTTTGGCAAAAATTGCAACTATCGAACAAAGTATTGCTGGATTGAAGTAAAGTATTTAATAAAAGTAAAAAGCCGATTTTCAGATGGAAATCGGCTTTTATTTATTTAAATATTCTTTAGCAGTTAATACTGGAAGAATAGATTTTTTGAAATCTTTTTTGTTTCTCGTTAAAATCAAATCCAACTCATTTTCCAAAGCAGTGTAATATTGAATAGCGTCTTCGAAATCTTTAAAATCTGAAACCAAAGCTAATTCTAAAATTTTATCATCCATTGGTAAAACTTCAACCAAAACTTTAAATTTTATTAGAATCTTTCTTGCTTCATCTAATTTATGACTTCTTGCTAATAAGTAATGCGTGTTAGCAATTGTTAAAGATGAAATAAATAATTTAACTTTTTTATGATCCGCCAAAGTGAATAACTCTTGAGCTTCTTTATAAAATTCTTCTCGTTTGGAAAGCAAGTCTAAAACGATATTCGTATCAACTAATATGCTGTCCATTAAGAATATTTTTTAGATAAATAATCCGAATATTCTTTTTTGTAATCTGCGCTTTCAAGAGAAATAACGCCAGTCAAACTTTCCACTAGTGGACTTACTTTTGATGTGTTAGATTTTATTTTTGTCAATGACAAAAGATAATTTTCTATAAGCTTCGAGAGACTTACACTGTTGTTTTTAGCATAAAATTTAGCTTCTTCAATTACATTATCGTCAATGTTCAATGTTAATTTCGTATTCATACTATTAAATTTACGTGTAAAATTAAAAAATATATACGTAATATAAAAACAATTCAACGAAAAAAATATAAAGTTGTATCAAATGACATAAAAAAACCCGATTTTCAGATGGAAATCGGCTTTTTTATTTGTATTATTATCAATTTCTAATCATTCATAGAAATCAAAAACTCTTCATTGTTTTTCGTGCGTTTGATACGAGATTCGATAAATTCCATCGCTTCTACAGGGTTCATATCAGCTAAATATTTACGTAAAATCCACATATGTTGTAATGTTGATTTGTCTAGTAATAAGTCGTCACGACGCGTACTTGAAGAAACTAAATCGATAGCCGGGAAAATACGCTTGTTAGATATTTTTCTGTCCAATTGTAATTCCATGTTACCTGTTCCTTTAAATTCTTCAAAGATCACTTCGTCCATTTTAGAACCGGTTTCTGTTAATGCAGTTGCGATAATACTCAACGAACCACCATTTTCAATATTACGAGCCGCTCCAAAGAAACGTTTTGGTTTTTGTAACGCATTCGCATCTACTCCTCCACTTAACACCTTTCCAGATGCCGGTTGAACAGTATTATAAGCTCTTGCTAAACGTGTAATTGAATCTAATAAAATTACTACATCGTGTCCGCATTCTACCAAACGTTTTGCTTTTTCTAAAACAATATTGGCTACTTTCACATGACGATCTGCCGGTTCATCGAAAGTAGAAGCTATTACTTCGGCACGCACACTACGTTGCATATCGGTAACTTCTTCTGGACGTTCGTCAATTAATAAAACTATTAAATATACTTCAGGATGATTGGCCGCAATAGAATTGGCAATATCCTTTAATAACATGGTTTTACCTGTTTTTGGTTGCGCCACAATCATCGCACGTTGTCCTTTACCAATTGGCGAGAACATATCGATTATTCTTGTAGATATTGAGGTGTTTTTTCCTGATAAATTAAATCTTTCTTCAGGGAAAAGTGGTGTCAAATGCTCAAAAGAAACTCGGTCACGAATCACTTGCGGATCGTGTCCATTTATTTTCAAAACACGAACTAAAGGGAAAAATTTCTCTCCTTCTTTAGGAGGGCGAACCACTCCTTTTACAGTGTCTCCGGTTTTCAACCCAAATAATCGAACTTGAGATTGTGATAAATATATATCATCTGGAGATGCCAAATAATTATAATCCGAAGAACGCAAGAAACCATAACCATCAGGCATCATTTCTAAAACGCCTTCACTTTCTATAATTCCATCAAATTCAAAATCAGATTCGCGGAAGTTTTTATTTCCGTTGTTTTTGGCAAATTTCGGATTGGTGCTTTTCTTAAAATTTGGATTTGAATTGGTTTTTTCTTGTTCTGAAGATTCAGAATTTTCTATTTCTTCTGAAGTAATTTCTATTTTATTTTCTTCTTGTTTGGGTTGTTGACTGTAAGACTCTGATTTTTTTTCAGAATCTAAATCAAAAGAAGCTCTTTCTTGTGCTCTATTTGAGGGTTTTGTAATAACTTTTTTTATTCGTGCACGTTGCGATTTCACTTCGTTTTCTGTTGCGTCATTTTCACTTGATGTTTCTTCTGCAATTGGTTGAGCAGATGTGGTAGTGATTTTAGTTTTTGCAACCGTAGAATGTGGTTCAGATGTGTTTTGTAAATCTAATATTTGAGAAATTAATTCGTCTTTTTTTAAAGTTTTGAATTTCTGGATATTAGCAACTTTGGCAATTTCTTGCAAATCAGGGAGTTTCATCCCTTTTAGTGTAGATGTGTCAAACATAAATGTTTATTGATTTTTTTTAATCTTAATATAATAAAAAAACTGTGATGAGATTTTTTTGCTTTTTTAAAGTATCGTATAATGAAGTACTTACGATTATTTGATGCAATAATACGAATATTTTATTATAAAACAATAGTTTTTTTTAAAAAGAAAACTTATTTTTGTTCGTAGATAACTAAAATATGCTACAAAGAATTCAAACGATATATTTGTTACTGTGTGTGCTGATTTCTGGTGTACTTCCTTTTTTTATTAAAATTTGGACAGCAGAAAATAAATTAGAAGTGTATGCAAATTCTAATGATATATATATTGGATTGTTTCTAATTTCAGCCATTTTAGCGCTTGTAAGTATTTTTAGTTTCAAAAAAAGACAAAATCAGTTTGTGTTAAACAGATTGAATATGATATTAAACTTTATTATAATAGGATTATTAGTATATCATTCACTAAATCTATCTGGAGAAGCGCAAGTTTCTGAGAAGGGTATTGGGATGCTTTTACCCATTTTTTCTATCGTTTTTCTTGCTTTGGCTAACAAAGCAATTAAAAGGGACGAAGATCTCGTAAAATCTGTGGACAGAATACGATAAACCTATCATCTTAGCTTTATTAGTGCGTAGAAAATCCGTTTTGAGAAATCAAAGCGGATTTTCGTTTTTAACCTCTTTCTAAAAGTTAAAAAATCGTAAATCAAAATTCGTAAATCGTAAATTCTATTTACTTGTCTCCTATTTCAATAATCTCCAAACTCTGAATTTTCTCACCATCAATTTCAAATCGCAGCATCGTTCTTTTTTGGTGAAACCCTGAAATACCTGCAGCTCCCGGATTCATATGTAAACAATTGAGTTTTTTATCAAACATAACTTTTAGAATATGGGAATGACCGCAAATAAATAACTTTGGTGGATTTTGAGTAATTTCTTCTCGAATAGCTGGACTATATCTTCCGGGATAGCCACCAATATGAGTAAGTAAAACCTCTACACCTTCACAAAAAAAACGATTATTTAAAGGGAATTCCAATCGGGCTTCATGATTGTCAATATTTCCAAAAACAGCTCTTAATGGTTTTAATTTTTTAATAGTATCTGTAACTTTTAAATCGCCAATATCTCCTGCATGCCATACTTCGTCTGCCAATTTTACATATTTTAAAATGGTTTCATCAATATGGCTGTGCGTATCAGAAAGGAGTAATATTTTTTTCATTTAATAAGAGTTTCTAAGTTACAGAGTAACTAAGCTACAAAGTTGACAAAAAAATATTGTTTATTGTTTATTTTTAAGAAAACATTGAATAATATAATTCAAATTCTTAGTAACTTTGCAACTCAGAAACTTTGCAACTTAAACATAATTGAGATATTTCATTGAATTTGCCTATAACGGAAAAGAATATTTTGGGTTTCAAATACAACCGAATGCTATTTCAATACAAGAAACTTTAGATGAAGCTTTATCGCTAGTATTACGTGAAAAAATCGAAATTGTTGGCGCAGGCCGAACGGATTCTGGTGTTCACGCCAAACAAATGTTTGCTCATTTTGATACAGAACAAGAGATTGATATTCCAAATACCATTCAAAAGTTAAATTCATTTTTACCAAAAGATATTGCCATATTTAATATTATTGAAGTACAACCTGATGCACATGCTCGATTTGACGCAACAAGTAGAACCTACGAATACCACATTACTACATTTAAAGACGTATTTAATTCAGATGGGAGTTGGAAAGCACACCATGAATTGGATTTAGATTTAATGAATGAAGCTTGTAAAATCCTTTTTGAATATACAGATTTTGAGTGTTTTTCTAAAATTCATACGGATGTAAAAACCTTTAATTGCAAAATTACAGAAGCACATTGGCAACAAATCGAAAATCAAATTATTTTTACCATTACCGCCGATAGATTTTTACGAAATATGGTTCGGGCCATTGTCGGCACCTTAATAAATGTAGGTATTTATAAAACCTCGTTATCAGATTTTAGAACCATTATTGAAAGTAAAAACCGAAATAATGCTGGTTTTTCTGTTCCTGCGCACGGATTGTATTTAACAAAAGTAAAATATCCGTACCTTTAGCCTTCAAAAAACTATAAGCCAAATGAGCGTTTTAAAATCATCATCTTTTAAAAAATTAATGCGTTATGCCATACCTTTTAAAAGCAAACTTATTTCTGTTGCTTTTTGGGCGCTATTTTTAGCAATTGTGGCTGGATTAAGACCGTTAATTTTAAACATAACTATCGATAAATATTTTGTTAATACCAGCAAAGAAACCAATGTAATCCAAGATTATTTTTTAAACCTAATCAGCCAATTATTAATTGAAGATAATGCCACTTATAATATTAAGGTATTAGTAGTAATCATGCTAATTATTCTTTTGTTAGAAGTGCTTGCTCAATACTTTTTCGTATACATTTCAAGTTGGTTGGGGCAAGATATTGTTAAAGTAATTCGTGAAAAATTATTTGCACATTTGGCAAGTTTTAAAGTTAAATATTACGATAAAGAGCCTGTTGGAAAACTAATCACTCGTTGTGTTTCGGATATTGAAAACATTGCAAGTATATTTAGTCAAGGATTATTTATGATTATAAGCGACATTCTCAAAATGGTTATTGTGCTTATTTTTATGGTAATAATCAATTGGAAAATTACTTGTATCGTATTGCTCATTATGCCAGTAATTCTAATCGCCACTAATATTTTTAATAAAAAAATGAAAGTCGCTTTTAATGAAGTTCGTAATGAAGTGGCCAACTTAAATACGTTTATTCAAGAACGACTAACAGGAATGAAAATTGTTCAATTATTCAATAGAGAAAAAATTGAATTAGAAAAATTTAAGGAAATCAATCACAAACACAATAAAGCTTGGCTAAAAAACATTTTATACAATAGTATTTTCTTTCCCATTGCTGATATTGTTTCGAGTATTACTTTAGGATTAGTGGTGTATTTTGGTGCTATATTTATTATAAATGGCGATACCAATACTAGTGTAGGACAACTTATTTCCTTTAACATGTATATTGCCATGTTATACACGCCATTACGCCAAATTGCAGATAAATTTAATGTCATACAAATGGGAATTGTTGCGGCAGACCGAGTTTTTGAAATTTTAGAATCCAATTCAGAAGTGCAAGACAACGGAACTATTCCTGCTGAAAAATTAAAAGGAAACATAAGATTTGACAACGTTAGATTTAGCTACCTAAAAGATGAAGAAGTTTTAAAAGGAATTAATTTAGAAGTAAAAGCTGCAGAAACTATTGCTATTGTTGGAGCCACTGGTGCAGGAAAATCAACAATTATTAATTTGTTAAATCGTTTTTACGAAATTGATTCAGGGAAAATAACAATTGATGCTATTAATATTAACGATTTTACACTTGAAACCTTAAGAAATGAAATTGCAATGGTGCTGCAAGATGTTTTCTTATTTGCCGATTCTATTTACAATAACATCACCTTATTTGACACTTCCATTCAACGCGAAGAAGTTTATGCTGCTGCCAAAAAAATAGGCATTCATGATTTTTTAATGTCCTTACCAAACGGATATGAATATGACGTAAAAGAACGAGGCATTATGTTATCTTCTGGACAACGACAATTAATCGCTTTTTTACGCGCTTACATTAGCAATCCAAGTATTTTAATTTTGGACGAAGCCACATCATCTATTGACTCGTATTCTGAAGAATTAATACAGAAAGCAACACAAACCCTAACACATGGAAGAACTTCAATAATCATAGCACACCGTTTGGCAACTATTGTAAATGCTGACACTATTATTGTTATGGATAAAGGTTTGATTGTAGAAAAAGGCAAACACAAAGAATTATTACAAATTGAAAATGGGTTTTATAAAAAATTATACGAAGCGCAATTTGAAAAAACAGAGAATAGAGTATAGAGAATAGAAAATAGAGAATAGAAGATAGACTTTTAACTTTTGCCTTAGGCCTTTTCCCTAATACCTAATGCCTTTTCCCTATTTAATAAAAAATACATAAAAATAAATAAATATTTACTAATTTCGCAACAAGAAAAATAAGATAAAAACATAAAAAACATGAAATACGATATTATAGTTTTAGGAAGTGGTCCTGGTGGATATGTTACAGCAATTAGAGCTTCTCAATTGGGTTTTAAAGTAGCTGTTATTGAAAAAGAAAGTTTGGGTGGCGTATGTTTAAATTGGGGATGTATTCCAACTAAAGCATTACTAAAATCAGCTCAAGTTTTTGATTATTTAAAACATGCTGCCGACTACGGATTAAAAGTAGATAATGTAGATAAAGATTTTAGCGCTGTGGTTGCCCGTTCCCGTAATGTAGCCGGTGGCATGAGCAAAGGTGTTCAGTTTTTAATGAAAAAAAATAAAATTGATGTTATTGATGGTTTTGGAAAAGTAAAACCAGGCAAAAAAATTGATGTAACTGCCGCTGATGGAAAAGTTACTGAATATTCAGCCGATAATATCATTATTGCAACTGGCGCTCGTTCGCGTGAATTGCCAAACTTACCACAAGATGGTGTAAAAGTAATTGGTTACAGATTAGCGATGACTTTACCTACGCAACCAAAATCTATGATTATTGTTGGTTCTGGAGCTATTGGAGTAGAATTTGCTCATTTTTATAATGCCATGGGAACACAAGTTACTTTGGTAGAATTTATGCCAAATATAGTTCCAGTTGAAGACGAAGACATTTCTAAACAAATGGAACGTTCAATGAAAAAAGCTGGCGTAACTATTATGACCAATTCATCTGTTGAAAAAATAGACACTTCAGGAAAAGGCGTAAAAGCAACTGTAAAAACAGCCAAAGGTGAAGAAGTTATCGAAGCAGACATCTTACTTTCTGCAGTTGGTATCAAAACAAACATTGAAAATATTGGTTTAGAAGAAGTTGGAATTGCTACTGACAGAGACAAAATCCTAGTAAATGATTTCTACCAAACTAATGTTCCAGGATATTATGCCATTGGAGATATTACTCCTGGTCAAGCTTTAGCTCACGTGGCGTCTGCAGAAGGCATTTTATGTGTAGAAAAAATTGCAGGTTTGCACGTAGAACCTTTAGATTATGGAAACATACCAGGTTGTACATACGCAACACCAGAAATTGCTTCAGTTGGTTTAACTGAAAAAGCAGCTAAAGAAAAAGGTTATGATATTAAAGTTGGAAAATTCCCGTTCTCAGCATCAGGAAAAGCTACTGCTGCAGGAACTACAGACGGATTTGTAAAAGTAATTTTCGATGCGAAATACGGAGAATGGTTAGGTTGCCATATGATTGGTGCTGGGGTTACTGATATGATTGCAGAAGCTGTGGTAGCAAGAAAATTAGAAACTACAGGTCACGAAATTTTAAAAACAGTTCACCCACACCCTACTATGAGTGAAGCCGTTATGGAAGCAGTTGCCGCTGCTTATGATGAAGTGATTCATATTTAAGATTTACGATTTACGATTTTAGATTTACGATAAAAAAACCGTCTTGTTAAAACTTGACGGTTTTTTTATTTTTTAAAGTATTTCAATTCTTTATTATATCCCAGCAATAACCTTCAATTCTTTCACAAAACGTTCAGCTAAAACATCGGCTTCGTTTTGTGTTGGTGCTTCTGTATAAATTCTGATAATAGGTTCAGTATTCGATTTTCTTAAATGCACCCATTCTGTTGCAAAATCAATTTTTACACCATCAATAGTGCTAATTTGCTCGTTTTTATATGTCTGAATCAAAGATGCTAAAATGGCATCGACATCAATTTGTGGTGTCAATTCAATTTTATTTTTACTCATATAATATTGCGGATAACTGGCACGTAATTCGGCAACCGTTTTATCTTGACCAGCCAAATACGTTAAAAATAAAGCTACCCCAACCAAACTATCTCTTCCGTAATGTAATTCTGGATAAATAATACCACCATTCCCTTCACCACCAATTATGGCATTGGTTTTTTTCATTAATTCTACTACATTGACTTCTCCAACGGCACTGGCTTGGTAACTTCCATTGTGTTTTTCAGTAATATCGCGTAATGCACGTGACGAACTCATATTAGAAACAGTATTTCCTGGTGTTTTACTCAAAACATAATCGGCTACAGCTACTAACGTATATTCTTCGCCAAACATTTCACCATCATTTGAAATAAAAGCCAAACGATCTACATCCGGGTCAACTACTATTCCAAAATCGGCTTTTTCTTCTAAAACTAACTTGCAAATATCTGTTAAATGTTCTTTTAAAGGTTCTGGATTATGAGGAAAATGTCCGTTTGGCTCGCAATATAATTTCACCACTTCCACGCCCATTTGTTCTAATAAATTTGGAATGACAATCCCTCCAGAAGAATTTACACCATCAACTACAACTTTATATTTTTTAGTTTTCACCAATTCAGCATCTACTAAAGGCAATTCCAAAACTTCATCAATATGAATGTCCATGTAAGAATCGTTACTCGTAACTTCTCCTAACGCATCAACATCAACAAAATCAAATGCTTCTGCATCGGCAATTTCTAAAATTTTAGCACCTTCTGCCCCACTTAAAAATTCGCCTTTTGCGTTTAATAATTTTAAAGCATTCCATTGTTTCGGATTGTGAGAAGCCGTTAAAATAATACCTCCATCTGCCTGTTCCATTGGCACTGCTATTTCAACTGTAGGCGTAGTAGAAAGTCCTAAATCGATAACATCAATTCCTAAACCTAAAAGCGTGTTTTGAACTAAATTATGAATCATAGGTCCAGAAATACGCGCATCACGACCAATTACAACTTTAAGTTTTCTATCGGTTATGTTCGAATTATTTTTCAAAAAAGTACCATATGCTGAGGCAAATTTAACCGCATCAACCGGCGTTAAATTATCGCCTACTTTTCCGCCAATGGTGCCTCGAATGCCTGATATAGATTTTATTAATGTCATTATTTTAGGTTTTAAAGTTTAAAGGTCTACTAGTTTAGATGTAAACCCCAAATAAAATACAAATATAAATGTTAACCATAAGATAGCAACAAAACATGCAAAGTATTTTATATATTTACGAAAGAAATAGCAACTTAAATCTGTATTTATTAAATACAATTTCCATTTAACCAAATAAACAACTCAACCTTAAACTTGAACTATCTCGCACACATATACCTTTCCGATGAAGATGATTTCATTAAAATTGGCAACTTCATGGCTGATGCTGTTAAAGGAAATAAATATGAGCAGTATCCAACAGGTATTCAAATTGGGATAAAATTACACCGTTTTATAGATAGTTTCACCGATTCTCATCCTGTTTACCGACAAAGTAAACATCGATTACACGAAAAATTCGGACATTATTCAGGTGTGATTATGGATATTGTTTACGATCATTTTTTAGCTAAAAATTGGCAACTATTTTCAAATATCGAATTAGAAAAATATGCGGATGATTTTTATAATTTACTACAAAGTAATTACGACATCTTAGCTCCAAAAACGCAAAATGCATTACCCTATATGATAAAAACCAATTGGTTGGTGTGTTATAAATCGCTAGAAGGATTGGAATTAATTTTATTTCAAATGGATTATCGCACTAAAAACCGAGTAAATATGCCGGCTGCCATGCATGAAATCAAACAATTTTATGCAGAAATAGAACAAGAGTTTTTAGCGTTTTTTTCAGATTTACAACAGCAAACTAAGTTAGAATTAGACAAACTAAAAAACGAATTTCATTACACCACCTAAATAAATCCCTGATATTGCCCGTCAAATCTATCAAATCTGCGTACCCAAAACATTTTATCTTTAAAAAAATTAGCGTATTTTAGCCATTCTAAATAAAAAACACTTGTGTTAAAACGAATACAAAAAATAGCCCATTTTTTTGAAAACTATTTTTCTAAACTTAAGTCGGTTTTAGAGCCGCGTCAGTTTTTATATGTCTCTAGTGTTTTAGTAGGATTATCAGCTGCTTTGGCTGTAATTGTGCTAAAAACTTTTGCACATAATGTATTTTTATTTTCGCAATATTTAAACACAAAACTGCATTTACCTTACAGTAAAAGTACCTTACCTATTATTGGAATTTTATTAACCGTTTTTGTAATTAAAAACTTCTTAAACGGAAACATTCAAAAAGGAACTTCGCAAATTATGTATGCTGTGGCTAAAAAACGCAGCGTAATGCCAGCCAATCAAATGTATGCGCAAATCATTACCAGTTCATTAACCGTTGGTATGGGCGGAAGTGCAGGATTAGAGTCACCAATTACGATTACCGGTGCTGCTTTTGGTAGTAATTACGCTTTAAAATACAGATTGAGTTACAAAGACAGAACTTTGCTTTTAGCTTGTGGCGTGGCAGCCGGAATAGCCGCAGCGTTCAACGCACCTATTGCAGGTGTTTTGTTTGCCATAGAAGTTGTTTTGGCAGAAATCAGCATAGCAGCTTTTACACCTTTAATTATTAGCGCCGCAACGGGATCAATTGTGTCAATGTTATTATTAAATGAAGATGCCTTATTTAGTTTCAAATCGATACAAGATTTTGATTCTAAAAACATTCCTTTTTATATCGTTTTAGGAATTTTATCTGGATTTGTTTCCATTCATTACGCCAGAAACTTTAGAAAAGTAGAACATTTTTTCGCTACAAGAAGTAAAAATAGCTACAGAAAAGCCCTTTTTGGTGCTCTTATTTTAGGAATATTAATTTTTATATTTCCTAGTTTGTTTGGTGAAGGATACGAAGGTATTAAACTTTTAGCCGCCAATCAGCCAGAAAAACTATTGGAAAATACTCTTTTAGCACGTTTTGAAAATAACAAATGGATTATTTTTGGTTTCATTACACTAACCTTATTATTTAAAGTCTTTGCTACCGGAATTACATTAGGCGCTGGAGGTAATGGTGGTAACTTTGCTCCTTCCTTATTTGTGGGTTCGTATTTAGGATTTTCTACGGCGTATTTTATTAATATGTTGAAAATTACAAATTTGCCTATTAGTAATTTTACATTGGTGGGTATGTCTGGTGTGCTGAGTGGTTTGTTTCACTCGCCCTTAACTGCTATTTTCTTAATTGCAGAAATTACGGGTGGCTACAGTTTAATGGTGCCTTTAATGTTGGTTTCTTCTATAAGTTTTGCGATTTCTAAACACTTTGAACCGTATTCATTTGACATTAAAAACTTGGCAGATAAAGGCGAAGTATTTACAGATGATAAAGACAAAAATATTCTGCAATCAATAGATGTTAAAAAACTGATTAACAATCATTTTACGCCAGTAACAGAATCCAAAACATTAGAAGCGTTAATTGAAAAAATAGCCGCTTCAGACGATGTTATTTTTCCTGTTTTAAATGACGACAACAAACTAATAGGTTTGATTTATTTGGATGATATTCGACCGATTATATTTTCTGCTTTTAAAGTAAAATTTACATCTATTACAGAAGTATTACAACCTGTGAAAGACAAAGACATTGTTGATTTTGAAGACAATATTGAAAGCATAATGAATAAATTTGAAACCACACACCAGATAATTTTACCCGTAGTGCAAAACAAAGTTTTCATAGGTTTTATCTCAAAAGCTGATATTTTAGAAAAATACCGCGAACAATTGAAAGAATTGGTGATTGAGTAAACTGTTTTTAGTAGTACCAACCTCTAAAAAACACCTTCAAAGGTGTAAATGATATCTCGGTTGGGGTTATTTATACCTCCGTTGGGGTTCTGGAATGATAATTTGGGGTTGGAGACCCTAAAATTAGGGTTAATCACCCCAAATTATCTCAATAGAACCGCAAATTATCTCAATCGAACCCCAAATTATCTCAATATAACCCCAACGGAGGAGTTCGGAACCCCAAATTATCTCTAAGTAACCCCAAAATAGCATTTGCGAACACCATTTTTAGTAAAGTTTTACTGGTAATGAGTAAAACATAACGAATTGATTTATAGAAGCTGAAACAAGTTCAGCCATACAAACCGCTTGCAAAGTGTTCCAACTTCATGTTATCTAAAACATATGGAATGTATTTTATTAAACCACTTCTTAACAAAACTATTTTTCAAATTCAGAAGCTTGTGCTAAGGTAATGAACTTAAAAAAATAATAAATAAATTTTGATTGTTACCAAAATTTGGTAACTTTACAAAAAATAAGATAATTATGGGACGTAATACATCAGTATCACTTGGAAACTATTTTGAAAATTTTGTTGACACTAGCGTTTCTGAAGGCAGATTTAAAAATGCAAGCGAAGTCATACGTGCAGGATTGAGATTATTAGAACAAGAAGAAAGCAAAATAATTGCACTTAAACAGGCTATAAATGAGGGTATTGAAAGCGGAATAGCTAAAGACTTTGATCCTAAAAAACATCTTGAATCATTGAAAGTTAAAAAAACTGCCTAAAAAATCTTGTATTTGTCAAGCTGAACTTGATTCAGCTTCTATAAACTAATGATAATCAATATTTATAGATTCCGAAATAAATTCGGAATGACAGCATACTTACTTTTTAGGCAGCTGTAAATTTATACTCTTACGATATTCGCGCCAAGCGCTCTTAATCGTTCGTCTATTCTTTCGTAACCTCTATCAATTTGTTCGATATTTTGTATAGTACTTGTGCCTTTTGCAGAAAGTGCTGCAATTAATAACGAAATACCCGCTCTAATATCTGGCGAACTCATCACAGTAGCTTTCAATTGTGATTGAAAATTGTGCCCCATTACCACTGCTCTGTGTGGGTCGCACAACATAATTTTTGCACCCATATCTATTAGTTTATCTACAAAGAACAAGCGGCTTTCAAACATTTTTTGATGAATTAACACATCTCCTTTTGCTTGGGTAGCAACTACTAAAACTATACTCAATAAATCAGGAGTAAATCCTGGCCAAGGCGCATCAGAAACCGTTAATATAGACCCGTCAATATCGGTTTTAATTTCATACCCCTCTTTGTGAGCAGGAATGTAAATATCGTCTCCTTTTTGTTCTAACGTAATTCCAAGTTTTCTAAATACATTCGGAATTTGTCCTAAGTTTTCCCAGCTTACATTTTTAATCGTAATTTCGCTTTTTGTCATAGCCGCTAAACCAATCCAGGAGCCAATTTCAATCATATCTGGTAAAATTCTGTGTTCACAACCACCTAAAGTTTCCACACCTTCAATAGTAAGTAAATTAGAACCAATACCGGTAATCTTAGCACCCATTGAATTTAGCATTTTGCATAACTGTTGCAAATACGGTTCGCAAGCTGCGTTGTAAATTGTAGTAGTGCCTTCGGCTAAAACAGCTGCCATAACAATATTAGCCGTTCCTGTAACAGAAGCTTCATCTAATAACATGTAAGCACCTTTTAATCGGCCTTCGTTTTCTACACCATAAAAATGGTCT
The DNA here is from genome assembly GCA_002737105.1 of Flavobacteriales bacterium. Next base: position 31,998 of record NSHO01000003.1, read on the forward strand.
TCTCTGTTGTATCTAAATTTTGCACCTAAATTAATAAACCCTTCAAAATGCGTATCTAAACGGCGTCTTCCAATTTTGTCGCCGCCTGGTTTTGGTATAAATCCTTTTCCAAAACGTGCCAATAATGGTCCTACAATCATAATAGAGCCACGTAAACTGCCACCTTCTTTTTTGAAAGCTTCTGTTTCTAAATAGCCAACATTTACTTCATCAGCCTGAAAAGTGTAATCACCAGGTCCGTTTTTCTGAATTTTAACTCCTAAATTACCCAATAAAGTAATTAGTTTATTTACATCAATAATATCAGGAATATTAGTAACTCTAACTTTTTCTGAAGTTAACAAAACAGGACATAAAACCTGTAACGCTTCGTTTTTGGCACCTTGTGGTTGCACATCTCCTTTTAAGGCCTTTCCGCCTTCAATTTTGAATGTTCCCATTTATATTGTGTTATTAGGATTGTTTTTTGGTTTAAAATTTTTTGCGCCTTTATAATTTGGGTTATTTAAATTGGCTTTTGTATTATCTGGTGCATTCGGTTTTGTAGTTGAAGGTGCACTTGAATTTCTGTTTTGCTGTGGTCTGTTTTGGTTTGCTGGTGGTCTGTTTGGATTTCTATTTGTATTAGTTGTTTCATTTTTAGTGAAAAACTGGGTTTTATTTGACTGTTTTTTATTTACTTTTAATAAATTTTGAGAAGTAGAAAGTTCTTCTTTCATTGACGTTAGGTTTAATTCACCATTAGACAATTCTAATAAATGATTAAAAATAACTTCATCAGTAACCGTATCTTTGTTCCAACTCAAAAAGCTTTTTTTCATGTGATTGGCAATCACAATGGTTAAGGCATTTTTTAGTTCACCTTCCTCCCATTTTCGGGCCACATCAATCATGTATTTGATGTTGTTTCCGTAAAAACGGTATTTTGGAAAGTTTTGTGGATAAGCCAAACGATCTGGTTTCAATTGCACTACTTCTCTTGTAGGAATTGGGTAGGGTGAATCGATATCTAATTTAAAATCAGACATGATAAACAATTGATCCCAAAGTTTGTGTTGAAAATCAAGCACATCGCGTAAATGTGGATTTAAATTTCCCAATACCAAAATTACATAACGTGCGCCTTTGTTGCGTTTTTCTCTATCTTCGATAGCTGTAATTTGGTTAATTAAATTTTGTACATATCTTCCGTATTCAGGAATAATCAAATGTTCCCGTTGCGAATTGTATTCTAAATATTTAATTGATTCTTCGTTGTTGTATGACATACTTATAATGAAATAATTCCTTCTATAGTTCCTAATTCTTGGTATTTTTCAATCACCTTATCAGCATTTTGCATGGTAACGTTAATTGAAATACTTGTATATTTTCCTGTTTTTGAGGCCTGCGTTTTTATAACGGCACCCATATTATTAAAGGTATTTTCAACTAAATTAACGTTTGTAGCATTAGTTGGAACAATAAATTTATACAAATACACAGCAGGCCAGGTTGTTGATTCTTCTAGTTCAGATTTAAGTCTAATGTAAAAATCTTCTGTCTTTTTATCCATGTAAAATTAATATAATAAAGCAACAAATATACATTTATAATGTTTGATTTGAAAATATAAATAATTAAGATTTTCAAAATAAAAAAAATGATAGTACATTTGATTTTTAAAGCCGTAAAATGGATAAGAAAATCATACTACTAATTGGTGGTCCTAGTTCTGGAAAAACAACATTAATGAATCATTTGGAAGCTGAAGGTTATATTTGTTATCCTGAAATTTCTAGAGAAGTTATTTTGAAAGCCCGAGAAGAAGGAATTGATTATTTATTTTTAGAAAATCCGATGCTTTTTAGTGAAAGACTTTTAGAAGGAAGAATCAAACAATACGAAAATGCAAGTACTGAAGGAAAACATGTTTTTATAGACCGGGGCATTCCTGATGTGGTTGCCTACATGGATTATATTGGTGATACCTATCCTGAAAAATTTATAGCCGCTTGCGAAACCTATAAATATGACATGGTTTTTTTATTACCACCTTGGGAAGAAATTTACACCAGTGATGCGGAACGATATGAAAGTTATGAAGAAGCATCAAAAATTCATCATTTTTTAGTAGATACCTATACAAAATATGGATATGATTTACATGAAGTACCTAAAACTTCTGTTGCAGCACGATTTCAATTTATTATCAATCATTTAAAATCCTAATTCGATCTAATGAACCAACCGTTAGAGTTATTAAAAGCGCATTGGAAACATACTGCTTTTAGACCTACTCAGGAAGAAATTATTAATACTGTTTTGCTCGGTAAAGATACTTTTGTCTTGTTACCAACTGGCGGTGGAAAATCAATTTGTTTTCAAATCCCTGCACTCATAAAACCAGGCATTTGTTTGGTCATTTCTCCGCTTGTAGCTTTAATGAAAGACCAAGTTGAAAATTTAAAAAACAAAAACATAAAAGCCATTGCATTAACGGGTGGCATTTCATTTGAAGAAACTAATAATTTACTTGATAATTGTGCATTCGGTGGTTATAAATTTTTATATCTCTCTCCCGAACGCTTGCAGCAAGACTGGGTTTTGGAACGAATTAAAAATCTGAATATAAATTTAATAGCCATAGACGAAGCGCATTGCGTGAGCCAATGGGGACATGATTTCAGACCCGCTTATTTAAAAATTTCAACATTAAAAGACTACTTTTCTGTGCCTTTTGTTGCATTAACGGCTACAGCCACACCAAGAGTTCAAAAGGATATTTGTACCCTATTACAATTAAAAAACCCAGTTGTTTTTAAAAATTCCTTTTCGCGAGAGAATTTAGGATATCATATTATTAAAACCGAAGACCAATTGGGGAAACTCAAACAAATACTCTTAAAATATCCTGAACCATCAATTGTATATGTAAAAAATAGAAAATCCTGTATAGAAATTAGCAAAGTACTTATAGATTTTGGCTTTACAGCAACGTATTATCACGGTGGATTATCTGTAAAAGAAAAAGATAAAAACATGCAACTTTGGTTAGATGAGAAAGCTAAAATAATAGTAGCTACAAATGCATTTGGTATGGGGATTGACAAACCAAATGTAAAAACGGTAATACATTTACAAATTCCTGATAATATTGAAAATTACTATCAAGAAGCTGGTAGAGCTGGAAGAAATGGGGAAACAGCATTTGCTTTATTGTTAACTCCAAAAGTAAAATCAGAAAATTTATTGCAGATGTTTGCCGGTAATTTACCAAATAAAGAAATGCTTCAATTGGTGTATAAAAACCTAAACAATCATTTCCAAATCGCTTATGGAGAAGGTTTTCAAGAGGTTTTTTATTTAAATTTAAACCAATTTTGTACAAAATTTAATACACAGTCAAATAAAACATTTGCTTGTTTACAATTTTTAGACCGTCAAGGCATTATAACGCTAGATTATTTAAAAAGTAATAAAGCCAGTTTACAATTTAATATTGAAAGTCGAGAAGTTATAAGATATTGCAGTTTAAACACAAAAGATGCGTTAATAATAGAAACCATTTTAAGAAACTACACTGGTGTTTTTGAGCAAATTACACAAATTAATACAGCATTAATTGCGAAAAAATCAGGCAAACCCGAAGAAAAAGTTGTTACTGTTTTAAAGAAATTAGAAGCACTAGAAATGATTTCCTTAAAACTTCAAAGCAGTGACATTTCTATTTTGTATAACGAGCCAAGAGAAGACAATTATACTATAAACCGAGTAATTAAAGTATTAGAAAACCAAAATCAGATTAAATCATCGCAATACGATCAAATGCTTCTTTTTGTAAGCGATACTTCTCAATGTAAATCGGTTTTAATTTCGAATTATTTTGGAGAAGAAAATCCTAAAAACTGTGGAATTTGCTCGTTTTGTAACTCACAAAAAAAATCGGAACCTAAATCTGTTTTAGAACAAATTCAAAATCTATTATATAAAGGAGTACTTTCTTCAAATGAAATAGAAAACGTACTTAATTTTTCATCAGAAGAAATTATCTTTGCCCTGCAAAACTTATTAGAAAATGATATTATTTATTTGAATTCAGATAATCAATATCAAATTAAGTAAGTACTAAATTTATTAGCGAATACTATAATGGAAAAATTAAGAATAATATTTATGGGAACGCCCGACTTTGCAGTTGGCATTCTCGATACTATATGCAACAGTCAATTTGAAGTTGTTGCCGTAATTACAGCACCTGACAAACCCGCTGGACGTGGACAGAAAGTTGCTGTTAGCTCCGTAAAGACCTACGCTTTAACCAAAAACATTCCCATTTTACAGCCAACAAATTTAAAAAATGATGA
>NSHO01000030.1 GCA_002737105.1 Flavobacteriales bacterium
CCTGGGATAATTTCTTCTGGTTGAACCACATAAGGAATTGACTTGATTACTGGACCTTCACAAGCTGCCAAAGATGCTGCAGCAGTACTGAAGCCAACGTACTTTAAAAAGTCACGACGCGAAGTAGATGAATTTGAAAGATTTTCTTTATCACCTAGAAACGCATCAACAGGGATTTGCTCTACAAATTCGTTGCTTTGTAACGCCTCAACAATAGAACTATTTTCATTTAGTTCTTCAACACTTTTCCAGTATTTTTTGTTTGATGCCATTGTATATAGATATTAACTTCTTATATTATTATTAATAGTGACACTTACCACATTCTAAACCCCCCATTTGAGCAGCAGTCAGCTTAGAAACACCTAATTTCTTAGATAATTGTTCGTGGATTTTTTTGTAATAACCATTGTCTTCAACTTTAACATTTGTTTCTCTGTGACAATTGATACACCAACCCATTGTTAAAGGTTGTGCTTGCTTCATTACTTCATAAGTTTCAACTTCTCCGTGACATTTTTGACATTCGATCCCCCCAACAGTTACGTGTTGTGCGTGATTAAAGTATACAAAATCAGGTAAATTATGAATTCTAACCCATTTTACAGGTTTTGTTTTTCCAGTATATTTTTGAGTGGCTTTGTCCCAACCAACCGCGTCATATAATTTCTGAATTTCTCCAGTGTAAAATTCTTTAGTATATTCCACATAGGTAGAATCTTTTGAACCTTGGAATTCAGCAATATTTTTATGACAATTCATACACACATTTAATGAAGGAATTCCTGAATGCTTAGAAACCCTTGCAGAAGAGTGACAGTATTTACAATCAATACCATTTTCGCCAGCATGTATTTTGTGGGAATAATGTATAGGTTGAATTGGCTCATATCCTTGATCTACGCCAATTTGCATAAAATAACCATACATAAAATAAGCAGATGTTAATAAGAATAATACAGCAGTAACCACCATTATAAACTGGTTTTTCACATAAGCTTTGGCAAAAGAAACAACCGCAGTAGCTGGGCTTATAACTTCTGGAATATTAGCACCTTCTTTTTTTGCAAGGTTACGCATTAATTTGTTTACAGAGAAAAGTACAAAAATCAAAGCACCTAATATAAAAGCTAAAACACCCAATATTAAATTATTTGAAAGACCGCCACCATCTGTCTTTTCAGCAGTTGCACCTACAGCAGTTTTTGTAGTTTCAGCAGCCGGAGCAACTTCCATAGTATAGGCTATAATATTATCAATGTCACCATTAGATAATTGAGGAAAAGCCGTCATATTTGCTTTTGCAAATTCTTCGTATACTTTTACTGCCTTAGCATCACCAGACTTAATAAGGTCTGAACTATTTTTAATCCATTTGTACAACCATGCTTTGTCATACTTATCGCCAACACCTCTCAATGCAGGGCCAGTCATTTTTGCATCTAATTTGTGACAAGCGGCACAATTAGTGTTAAACAATTCTTTTCCTTTTACTGGATCACCTGAACCAGTTGCTGGTGCCGTTGAAACTACAGCAGGCACCGCAGCTGCAACTGCTTCTTGCGCAGAAACGCCCAAAGCAAACATTGTAAAAAACGCTAAAGAAAAGATAGTTTTTGAAAACGATTTAGGGTTACCCAACTTTTTCATATTAAAAATTAATTATCAAACTTATTTTTGGTATGGTTTTAGCTAATGCTTTAACATACTTCTTTAAAAACTGGCACAAAAATACAACATTACAATAATTATAAAAACCTTAAATTTGCCTTAAAATGTAATTTATTTTAATTCTAAATAAGATTAGGGTTGATAATTTAAATCTTAGTAATAAATTTGCAATAAATACCATTCATTATGAAGACTTTAAATAAAATTTTACCATTTTCTATCTTATTTGCAACACTTTTATTTGCGCAAAATATTTTTTCACAAACCTCAAAAAAAATAATTGAGCAAGATGAAAAAATTGAAAAATTGCTACTTGAAAAGCGAAAAAATAACTCTGCTATAACTATAAACGACAAATTTAAGATTCAAATATTTTTTGGAAATATAGAAGAATCTAAAAAAACTTTACTTGCGTTTAAAAAAGACTTTTTGTTAATAGACGGCACTATCGTTTATAGCAATCCATCATATAAAGTTTGGGTAGGTAGTTTTAAAAGTAAAATTGAAGCTGAAAAATCATTAATTCAGATAAAGAAGAAATATCCAAGCGCCGTAATTATTGAACCTAATAAAAAATAAAAATTTTTTCATGGCATAATTTTTGAGGCGTTTATTATTTAAATAATTTAACATGTTAAAAAAATACTCATTCCTTTTAGGTTTTCTGATAATAAATTTACAATTATCTTTTAGTCAAGAAGTTACAGATACTATCAAAACACAAAACATTGAAGAAATAAAAATTAATTCTAAAAAAATTTCAATAAATAAAAACCAAACGCCCTCACAAATTGAACTCTTTTCAAAAGAAAAAATAGAATTTCAAAACTTTCAAAGCACGGCAGATATGTTGGCCAACTCGGGTGCTTTATTTGTACAAAAATCGCAACAAGGTGGCGGAAGTCCTGTAATTAGAGGATTTGAATCTAGCCGAATTTTACTTTTAGTAGATGGTATACGAATGAACAACCTAATTTTCAGATCCGGTCACTTGCAAAATGTAATTACAGTTGATGAAAATTTCTTGGAAACGGCATTGGTACAATATGGCCCAACATCATCATTATACGGGAGTGATGCACTAGGAGGTTCGGTCAACATGATTACCAAAAACGCAAAATTTATAAACGGATTTACCGGAAATTTTAACACCCGATATTCTTCTGTAAATGAAGAAAAATCTGGCTATTTCGATTTGAATTATGGAACAACAAATTTTGCCTCGTTAACCGCATTTTCATATAACGATTTTGGTGATTTGAAAATGGGAAAATCTAAAAATCATAACGGTGATTTCTTTGGAGAAAGAACAAAATATGTGGAAACAGTTAACGGAACAGATGTTTTAACAGAAAATAAAAACAAATACAATCAAGTTGGCAGTGCATTTAAACAATACAACTTTATGCAAAAATTAGTGTATAAATCAAAAAATGGTTTTATACATAATGCTAATTTTCAGTATTCAACTTCTTCAAACATCAATAGATACGACCGATTAACAGATCCTTTAGGCACTGGTTTAAAAAGCGCCGAATGGTATTACGGACCACAAAAAAGGCTTTTAGGCGTATATAGTTTGGAAAAAGAAAATGTGTTTGCTAATACCGATTTCAAATTAGATGCGGGTTATCAAAACGTTGAAGAAAGTAGGATGAATAGAAATTTTGGAAATTACAACCTCCAAAACAGAATTGAAGATGTGAACATTTATTCTTTAGCCGCAAACTTTGAAACCAAATTAAAAAAAGGAAATCTGTATTATGGTATGGAAAATTACTATGATGATTTAAAATCGACTGCCTTTAAAAACAATATCAAAACTGGCATAATTGTGCCTTTAGATACAAGATATCCAAACGGAAAAAACAATATGATGCGAAATGAGTTATATATTTCCTACACTTCCAAAAGATACATAGCTACAAACTTTTCAATGGGCGCAAGAATTGGATATGCTACTCTAAACAGCACGATTGCTGATAATTCATTAATGCCATTACCTTTTAACGAAATAAAACAACAAAATCTAACTTACAGCGGTAATATAGGTTTGGTGCACAACGCTTCGGAAAATTTTATTTTTAAAACCAATTTAAGCTCTGGTTTCAGAGTGCCAAATATTGATGATTTAGCAAAAATATTTGAATCTGGCGCAGGAACTTTGATAGTGCCAAACAAAGATTTAAAACCGGAACAAACTGTAACTGGAGATTTTGGATTTGTGTTAAAGTCTAAATCAAATAAACATCAATTTGATACTACGTATTTTTACACCCAATTATACGATGCTATAGTAACAGACAGCTTTACTTTTAATGGTCAAAACACCTACGATTTTGGCAGTGGAGAAGTAAGAACCGTAATCGCCAATCAAAATTTAGGGAAAGCATTTGTAACGGGATTGAACGGAAATATCAAAACAACGCTCGCTAAAAATGTACAATTTAATGGTTCTTACAATATTACTTTAGGAAGAGTAACTACTAATGGAAACAAAAGACCTTTAGATCATATTCCTCCTCATTTTGGAAAATTAGGAATATACTTCAATCCAAAATGGGCGGATTTTGAAGCTTACATGTTGTTTAACGGGAAAAAACAATTAAGGGATTATTCTACAAGTGGCGAAGACAACTTGGTTTACGCCACTGAAAATGGCATGCCAGCTTGGGAGACTTACAATTTTAAAGCCGCTACTAAAACAATGGAAGGATTTACTTTGTTTACCGGAATTGAAAACATTTTAGACACGCAATATAGAAATTTTGCATCCGGAATTAATGCCGCAGGAAGGAATGTTTATGGTGGGGCAAAGTATAGTTTTTAATTTATGATTCTTATTTTTAAAAAATAATCTTCTTACAAATACTGTTTCAAAAAGTCAAAAATGTTGCAAAAATTCTATCTAATTTTAAAAGTTTTAATTGGAAAATAAATCATCCATTTTTTCAGCCAGTTGATAATCTAAATTGGTGATTTCATTCTTGTCGTAAGTGTATAAAGTGATTTCTAATTGAAAGGCTTTGTGAATTTTACAATCGGGATGGTGCTTAATTTCATCAGCATATTTAGCTACTTTCACAAGAAAATGTACCAATTCTGTTTGCGATTTAAACTTAAAATTGTTTACTAGTTTTCCATCAATTATGTTCCAATCCATATTATTTAGTAATTACCGTTAAGAAGTTCCCCGCCAATTGCAGATTTAGCTTCGATTCCTAGCTTTTTCATCATTTCAAAGGTAGTACAAACCGCAGCTGATGTTACGGGAATACCACATTCAGCTTGAATTAAATCAATCGCTTCCAATGATGGCATTTGTACACAAGCTGAAGCAACTAAAACATCAACATCAGTTAAATCTAATTGCTTGTATATTTCCAATAAATTCATTGGGTTTTGCGCAGCTACTTCCAAATTATCTGGTATTTCTAAAGCAATACTTTGTTTTACTTTTATGCCTTGATTTTCGATATAATCCACCACCATATCGGTTAATGGCCGCATATAAGGTGTAATAATTGAAATTTGTTTCGCCCCTAAAACATTCAACCCATTAATTAAGGCACCTGCAGAAGTAACAATTGGCGTTGGAAAATCATTAGCCACTGTTTCTTGATGTAAATTTACTTCCGACACACAATGATAACCTCGTCCCATACTCATAATCGCTACCAAGCAAGCATAACCCATCACATCTACGTGAGCATCTGACAATTCTTGTGCGCATTTCAAGCTCATCGCATCCATCGCTTCTAATTCTTCTTTGGTGACTTTTTTCATACGCATTCTACTGCTATGAAACGTAAAACGCTCGGGTAAAATGGTTTCGCGTGAACGAAAAATGGCTGGTATTTCGGTTTCCATCGTTACGTTTGATGATGGAACTATTTGTCCTATTCTGTATTTCATATTATTATTTATTTTGTTTCGCAAAAATTCGCAAAGTTTATACAAAGATTCACAAAAAATTTTGTGTTACTCTGTGCTTTTCTCTGTGGAACTCTGTGTAATAACTTTATATTTCTTTAACCGTATTAACAATTGTTCCAATCCCTTCCACAGTCGCTTCTACAACATCCCCATCATATAACCATTCTTGTGGATTTCTTCCTGCGCCAACACCTGCTGGAGTTCCTGTTGCGATAATGTCGCCTGGTTCTAAAGTAAAAACAATACTCAAATCTTCAATCAAATCATTAATATTGAAAAGCATAAATTTTGTGTTGGAATTTTGTTTTTCCAATCCATTTAATTTTAACGATAAATTCAAGTTATGTGGGTTTTCAATTTCGTCTTTCGTAACCAAATAGGGTCCCATTGGTGCAAAAGTATCTTGCCCTTTAGATACAATCCATTGTCCTTCTCTACGACAATCGCGAGCAGAAATATCATTAATTACGGTGTAACCAAACACATAATCCATCGCATTTTCTTTTGTTACATATTTACCTTTTTTTGCAATCACAACCGCCAATTCACATTCCCAGTCTAATTGAGAAGTCAATTTTGTATTTTTTATAATTCCCGTATTTGTTCCTATTACTGTTGTAGGTGGTTTTGAAAAAATAATTGGTTTTGTTGGTAATTTCCCTGTAGTATCTAAACCACGAGCACTTTCAGCTACGTGTTCGGTGTAATTTAATCCAATTCCGATGATGTTTTTTCTTGGTTTTTCGATAGGCGCTAAAATCGTAACTTCATTCATTTCATAAGAAATTTCTTCGAAGAAATTTTCTGGTGTTTCTGAAATTAACTCGCTTATTTCAGCAATAATTTCAAATCCCATATCAATTAAATCCAACATATCATTAGGCAATGGGAAATTAGAAATTTCTCCAAAATCTTCCATATCAATAACTTGATTGTTATGAATGAAGCCCAAACGTGGCTCAGTGTCTTGTGTTTTGTAGGTAAGTAGTTTCATTTTTTTGTTTCAAAGTTACTAAGTAGCAAAGTTTTTTGTAGTTATTAATTTTCAATATTTATTTTGCTGATTTGACCTTCTTTATTTTTGACTACTATAGTGTAAAAAAATTTGTTTTTAACGTATTTTTTTAAATTTAGAATCTCACACGACTTCATTTCATTTGTATTAAATGCATCTATGCTGAGTATCTCGTCACCAAATTTAATTTTTTCAGCCAAATTTTTATCCCAAACTAAACCAATTATAAGTTTATTGTCAAAAATTGTTAGTGCAAATTTAGGTTCTTTAATTGTAAGTAGTATTGTGTCATTTGCTTCAAAATAAAAATTCTTCTTTTTGAAATCTATAATTATATTTCCATAATCCAGAAATTTTAAACCAATTCTTGAATTAACATCATCTGTTGTATCAGCATATAAGTTTTTTATTGATTTATTATTTAAAAAAGTATTTTCAAGCAAAACTAATTTTTGCAAGCTTGGTTTTCCTAATCCAAATAGTCCAACGCTACTTAATCCTTCTGATTTTCCTTTAATTTCAAAAATATTTTGATTTTCAAATATAGCAAATGCACGATTTGACATATCATACAAACCATCCATACCTGTATCGACTAAAACCATATCTGAAGCTTTTTCTTTGTTTTTTCCTAAAAAATTAAGCTCAATATACGGTGCTTTTTGACTTCCGATTAATTTTATTTTTGTTGGTTTTATCTTAACATTTAATAATTCGAATTGATCTGTAATCACAAGGTTCTGATTTGTTTTATCAATTTTTAAAATGGAATTTTTCAATAAATTACTACCTATAAATCCGTCAATTTTATAACAACTTAATAAATTATGATTTTTAAAATCAAAAACCAAAGCTATTTGTTCTTCAAATATTAATTTTCCAATTTCAATTTTCGGAATCACTACCGATTGCATTGATTGATTTAAATTATTTGCATCACTTATATTAACACTTTTCGTTGATACTGAATTTAATTCTTGCATAACTTCATTTGAGATCAAATTTGGTGCTCCAGTATCTAATAGAAACCTAAAAATTTTACTGTTTATGGTAACAGAAATAATAATTTTATCATATATAGATTCGTATTGAATTACTTCATAATATTTTTTTTGAAGAATAGTGCCTTTATCAAAATCAACATTTTGAGCAATACAAAATTGTGATAAGGATACAATTAAAAATGTTATTTTTTTAAAAATCATAATTGTTTATATTTTCTAATGACCACCATTTTCTTCTAATACTTTTTCTTGAAACAATCCCAGCGCTTCCATAACAGGCAAATCGTTGAATTGAAATAAGCAAGCATCTTCAGTTTCGGATAAATTGTGATGTTCGTGCCAAGCCCAACTCGGAACACAGAAAATATCTCTTTCCTTCCAATCAAAGCGTTGTCCGTTGATGATAGAAAATCCTTTTCCTTTCGCACATTGATACACAAACGAACCAGTATGCTTGTGTGCTTTTCCTTTGAAGCCGGCTGGTAATAATTGCATCGCTGCCCCCATGGTTTGCATGACGTGACCGCCTGTTAATGGATTAGAATATTGCATAAAAATTCCATCAAACGGATTAATTTCATTCACTTTTTGAGCTTCTAAAAGAGCTGGATATACGTTTTTCCAAGAATATTTGAATAACGGTGAATAGGGTTTGTCCCAGATTTTATCCGCTGGAATCAATCCGGCACAACCGTAAATTATAGGAGAAAAATTTAAAGGTTTTAGTATTTCTTGTTTGCCATCATAAACCGCATAATCATTGGCTTCTAAAGCATTTACTAAAGGAATATCCAATCCGTCTTGCCAAATACAGGTTTTTCCGCCCTCTATTACACCATGTTCGTGCCAAGTGGAATTTGGAGTGATTACAAAATCATTGACTTCAAATGTGATTTTATTGCCATCAACAACCGTGTAACCGCCTTCGCCTTCCATTATAAATCGCAATGCTGAAGCTTTGTGTTTGTGAGCCGAAGTACTTTCGCCAGGGCGAGTTACTTGAATTCCGGTGTACAACCAACCCACAGCAGCTGAAACGTGTTTTCGCTTGTCGTTTACCAAATACACGACACGTCTTCCTGCTTGTTCGGGAGTAACTAATTCAGATGATTTTAAAACCAATTCGCGTAAATCGTCATATTTCCAAAGCATCGGAACGGATGAAGAACGCGGTTCCCAAGGTTCGATATCATTGGCTACCGTCCATAAAGCGCCTGCACCTAATGTTTCCAATTCTTTATAATACGCTTCAAGTTCGGGAGTGTTTTGAACTCGTGCTCTTCCAATTTGATCGTCTGAATGTTTTGCTTCCATAGTTTATTTCTTATTAAAATCTTCGTGATTGTCAATAAACGTAATATTTCTTGTTGGTGCTGTATTTACTCGCAAATCGAAAATATCAAAGCGGTTGTAATGTCCGAGAATATCGTGCATTTGTTTCGGTTGGATGCACTTTTCTAAGTCGATTTCAGCATACACTACTCCTTCCTCATCAATTAGCGGTTGCCCAATTACTGCACCATTTGGACCAATAAATCCTGAGAAAGCCGAACTTTTTCTGTCTAATAATTCATCTACATTTGGCACATCAGCACGAAGCGCATCTTTAATTTCTTGAGAAATGGTGGAACATGACACAATCGTAAATAATTTCCCTTCAAAAGAATGTGCTGCGGCACGAATTTTAATTGCTTCCGCCATATCATAATCTGGTGGCGCTACGGGCAAAGAAATGTAATTGGCAATATGTATCAATTCGCCTTGCGAAAGTAGCGTAAAACGTGCCAAAGTATTGGTGTTTTCGCCACAAGCTAATGTTCCGATAGGTCCTATTTCGGTATCATAAACTTTTAAGGATGATCCATCGCCTGAAGTCCACGTTAATTTTTCTGCCCAAGTTGGCACTAACTTTCTGTGTTTTCCAATGATAACGCCTTTATTATCGATAATTAAATTGGTATTGTAAATTTCTCCATAGCTTGAACCTCTTTCGTTGATACCTACAACAACATGCATAGCGTTTTCTTTCGCAGCCAAGCATAATTTCTTGATTTCAGGTCCAGAAATGTCTACCGAATTTTTATATAATTCTTCGTACCACTTGCTTCCTTGAACAGGCGTCATAATCCAATTCCAATAGGGATATCCTGAAATAAATACTTCGGGAAAAGCAATAAGTTTTGCTTGGTTTGAGGCCGCTTCTTTAATAAAAGAAATCGCTTTATCAACTGTCTTTTCTACGTTTAGAAATACAGGCGAGGTTTGAACAGTAGCGGCTTTGAATTTTTTGAATTCCATAGTTATTTAATTACGAATTTAAAATTACGAATTATGAATTAAACGCTATTGCATCTTAATTCATAATTTGTAATTCATAATTTTATTTTTCATTTCTTCTGAAAAAGGTTCGGCTTTGATGCCGTTTCTTTCTGGGTTGAAAGCTACGTTGACTAAAGTAACTTCGCCTTCTAAAACCAAATTATTGTTTTCGTTTTCAAACTCAAATCCACAAAGAATAGAGGCGTTTTTTAACTCTTTTACCCAAAGTTTTTTAGTTAAGATTTCACCCAAACGTGCGGCATTTTTGAATTGAATTTTTAAATCAACTGTTGGAATCCCATTGGTTTCGTGCATTTTTGAAAAAGGTCGGTCTAAGGCTTCTTCAAACCAATCTTCCACTAAACCATTGAGCATTTCTAAAAATCTTGGATAGAAAACTATTCCGGCATAATCTATATGTTGAAAACGAACTTTTTCTTGTTTTATAAATTGCATATTTCTGTTTTTTTAAACACTAATTATTATTTCAATTTAAATCGTTGAATTTTCCCTGTTTCAGTTTTTGGCAAACTTGTAACAAAGTTAATTACTCTTGGATATTTATACGGCGCTGCTGTGTTTTTAAACCAATTTTGAATTTGAATTTTTAATGCTTCATCTGCCATTTCTTGTTCTTTTAAAACTATGTGCGCACAAACCAACATCCCTCGTTCTTCATCGGGTAAACCCACAACGGCACATTCTAAAACAGCTTCATGTGTTAAAAGTACGGATTCTACTTCAATTGCGGCAATATTATAGCCTGAAGAAATTATCATATCATCGCCACGAGCCACAAAATGGAAATACCCTTCATCATCTTGTCGGAAAATATCACCTGTAATATTCCAGCCGTTTTCAACGTATTCCTTTTGTTTTTCTTCTCGATTCAGATATTTACAACCTGTAATTCCTCGCACCGCTAATCTTCCAGCTTCATTTCTTGGTAATTCGTTGCCTTGTTGGTCAATAATTTTAGCTTCGTAACCTGAAATCGCTTTTCCAGTTGCGCCAGGTTTCATGTTTTCTTCGTTGGAGGAAATAAAAATATGCAACATTTCGGTAGCGCCAATGCCATCAATAATTTTTAGTCCTGTGGCATCATACCAATCCTGCCAAACTTTTAACGGTAATGTTTCTCCTGCAGAAACGCATTTTCGTAAACTCGAAATATCGTAGTCTTGAATTTTTGTTGTAATAATGCGCCAAGCGGTTGGCGCAGTAAAACAAATTGTGATTTTATAATCTTGAATGGCTTTTAATAACACCTCAGGACTTGGTTTTTCGATTAAAAAAGTGGATGCTCCAAAATACATGGGAAACAACACCAATCCGCCTAAACCAAAAGTAAAACCAATGGGCGGACTTCCAATAAAAATATCATTTGAAGAAGGTTGCAACGAATAATTTGGAAATGCTTCGCAAATATTTAAAATATCTTTGTGAAAATGTGCCGTCATTTTTGGCAAACCTGTGGTACCCGAAGTAAAGCCAATTAAAGCTACATCATTTGATTTTGAGGGATAATTGTCGAATGTTTTGGGTTTATTTTCCATTAACTTTTCTAAATCGGAATTTCTGTAGAAACTTACTTTTTTTAGAAAATTCGATTGGACTAAATTCATTTCTTCGGCTAAATCGCTATCGCAAAAGGCGTGAGAAATTTCAGCACAATCAATTATAGTGGTTATTTCTTTAGCACGCAATAAGGGCATCGTAGCTACGACTATTCCGCCTGCTTTTAAAACGGCAAACCAACACGCGACCATCATTGGGTTATTTGCCGAACGCAACAAGACACGATTTCCGGATTGTAAACCTAAATCTTCAACTAAAACATGCTCAATTTGATTGGCTTTTTCATACAAATCTTGGTACGTCCAAGTTTCCTCAAACGTTCTTATGCAAACCGCATTTCCTCGACCTTCTTTGATGTGATTATCTAGTAATTTTTCTACGCAATTCAACATTTCTGAATGTTGGAATTGCGGTAAATCCAAAAAGGTATATTCTGGTTGTAATTCCAGTGGCGGTAAGCTTATATGAGTAAAATTATCTTTCATTATTAATTACTTCTTATTACTCTTCGGTTTCAATGCTTTTTTCATGCCTTCTGCTTGTTTTCTTTCTGTAGCTTTTAATGGATACAAATGTGAAATGCCCATTTTATAGGAATTTGGAATGTCATTCGCTTGAAATTGTTCGTACGCTTGCGCATTTCGTACAAAATTTGCATCCAATAATAAAGGTCTTCCAAGTGCAACTAAATCGGCTCTTCCGTTTAAAATTATGGTATTAATTTGGTCAATATCTTGAATATATCCTGCAGTTATTGTTGGAATATGAACCGTATTTCGTACCGCATCTGAGAAAGGTGTTTGCCACATTCTGCCGGTTTGTGGTTTTTGGTTAGCAACTGTATTTCCTGTAGAAACATTAATGATATCAGCCCCAGCCGTTTTAAATGCTTCCGAAATTACCAGAACATCAGTTTCTGAAATGCCGTTTTCTGCCCAATCTGTAGCGGATATTCTTACAGAGATTGGCTTTTCAGAAGGATATACTTCACGAATAGCTGTAAAAACCTCTAATGGATATTTTAAACGATTTTGAACACTTCCACCAAATTCATCGGTACGAATATTGGTTAACGGCGATAAAAAGGAAGCCAATAAAAACCCGTGATGTGCTTGTAATTCAATCATGTCAAAACCAGATTTATTAGCATTTATTGCGGCTTGCACGAATTGATTTTTGACAACTTGCATGTCTTCCAAAGTCATCTCTTTTGGACAATCAGAATTTTCAATGAAAGGAATAGCAGAAGCTGAAAGCAACTCCCATTTATTACCTTGAAATTGGTCTTCCCAAGGAATTTTTGAACAGCCTTTTCTTCCTGAATGTCCTAATTGAATTCCGATTTTTGTTTGGGTATATTGATGTACAAAAGAAGTAATTCGCTGCCAAGCTACTATTTGATTTTCGGTGTAAATACCTGCGCAACCTTCTGTAATTCTTCCGGTTTCAGAAACGGCAGTCATTTCTGTTAATATTAATCCTAAACCGCCAACAGCTCTTGAAGTATAATGTTGAAAATGCCAATCATTTACAACTCCGTTTTCTGCTACATATTGCCCCATAGAGGACATTACGATACGATTTTGCAACTCTACATTTCTTAGTTTGAAAGTCGTAAAAGCTGGAGATGCGGTAACAAGTTCAGCATGACATTTGTGGTTAAATTCTTTCAAAACTTTATCTGTAAACGAACTATCTCTTAGGCGTATATTCTCATACGTTACTTTTTTAGAACGGGTCATGCAACCAAATGCAAATTGCTGAAATGAATGCTGCATGTGACGGTCCATATTCTCAAACCAATCCAACGAAACGACGGCTGCATATTGAATCATTTCAACCGTATTTCTTCGAGATTTATCATACTGTCGAAAAGCAGCTTGAACGTCATTCGGATTTGCAATCACGGCATCCGATAACCCGATTGCAGAATCCATGGCTAATTTTGTTCCTGAACCAATAGAATAATGGGCTGTAGCTTTGGCATCACCTAATAAAACAATGTTGTTATAGTACCAATTTTGATTCGTAACATGAGGAAACTGACGCCAATATGATTTATTTGAAATTAATGGGTGACCGTCTAATTCTGCTGCAAATATTTCGGCAATTTTTGACATGGTATCTGCTTCATTCGTAACTTCAAAACCATGTTTTTGCCAGGTTTCGTCACTACATTCAAAAATCCAAGTACTCATGCCTTCTTCGTATTGATAAGAATGCGCAACAATGGTTCCGTGTGCTGTACTTCTGAAAAAATAAGTAAAAGCGTCTAACGGTTTTGTGGAACCCATCCAAACAAAGCGGTTCTTTTTTAATTCAACTTTTGTTCCAAATTCTTTTTGATATTGTGTGCGAATGGCACTTCCAATTCCGTCAGTTGCTAGAATTATATCAGAGTCTGCAAATTGAGATAAATCATCTACATTTTGTTCGAAATGCAAATTTACGCCTTCTTCCAAGCAACGTTGTTGTAATAATTGTAATAATGTTTTTCGAGAACAACCACAAAAACCATTTCCGGCAATATTAACGGATTCTCCATCTCTAGCAATTATTATGTCATCCCAATACGCAAATTTACTTCGAATTAATTCATACGATTGCATGTCGCGTTTTAAGAATTCGCCTAATGTTTCATCTGAAAAAACTACACCAAAACCAAAACTATCATCGGGTTTGTTTCTTTCGTAAATATCGATTTGGCAATGCGGCATTGCTTTCTT
>NSHO01000031.1 GCA_002737105.1 Flavobacteriales bacterium
TCTCAAACTTTAGCAATGGCAGCATTGGCAAGAGAATTAAAACAACAAGGAAAAGACATTATTAGTTTAAGCCTAGGCGAACCAGATTTCAATACGCCAGATTTTATTAAAGAAGCGGCAAAACAAGCCATCGATGATAATTATTCAACCTATTCACCTGTGGATGGTTATTTAGAATTGAAAGAAGCTATTTGCGCAAAATTTAAAAGAGATAATAATTTAAACTATACACCAAATCAGGTTGTAATTTCAACAGGTGCCAAACAATCGTTATACAATATTGCACAAGTAATGCTAAACGATGGTGATGAAGTAGTTCTTCCAGCACCATTTTGGGTTTCTTATTACGAAATTATCAAACTTTCTGGCGGAATTCCCGTAGAAGTTCCAACTTCAGTTGAAACAAATTTTAAAATCACACCAGAACAATTAGAAGCCGCTATCACACCAAAAACAAAAATGATGTGGTTCAGTTCTCCTTGTAATCCCTCAGGTTCGGTTTATAATGAAGTAGAATTAACAGCTTTAGTAGCAGTTTTAAAAAAATATCCAAATGTATATGTTGTTTCAGATGAAATTTACGAACATATCAATTATACCGATGCCTATTGTTCAATTGGTTCAATTGAAGGCATGGAAAACAATACCATTACAGTAAATGGTGTGGCCAAAGCATTTGCTATGACAGGATGGAGAATCGGTTACATCGGCGCTCCAGAATTTATAGCAAAAGCATGTACAAAAATACAAGGACAAGTAACAAGCGGCGCCAATTCAATTGCACAACGCGCTACAATTGCAGCTTTACAAGCCAATCCTTCTAAAATTAAATATATGGTGGATGCATTTCAAAAACGCCGCGATTTAGTTTTCGGATTAATGAATGATATTAGAGGATTCAAATTAACCAATCCTGATGGCGCATTTTACGTGTTTCCAGATGTTTCCTATTATTTTGGAAAAACTTTAAGAGGTACTGAAATTAAAGATGCAACAGATTTTGCCATGTATTTATTAGCAGAAGCCAACGTAGCTACCGTAACAGGCGATGCTTTCGGAAGTCCAAATTGCTTAAGACTTTCCTACGCAACTAGCGAAGAACAATTAATTGAAGCTATAAAAAGAATCAAAGAAGCTTTAATATAATTTTTGGGCGTTTCCTTTCAGGTCGGGCATTCCCTAACGCACATCTGTTTTCTAAACACATTAAAAAATGAATAAAAAAATACTACTATTAGGTTCTGGTGAATTAGGAAAAGAGTTTGTAATTGCAGCTCAACGAATCGGCCAAACAGTAATTTCTGTAGATAGCTATGCAAATGCACCAGCAATGCAAGTCGCTCACGGCTTCGAAGTAATTAATATGCTTGATGGCGATGAATTAGACAGAATTGTAGCCAAGCACCAACCCGATTTTATTGTTCCTGAAATTGAAGCCATTCGTACAGAACGTTTTTACGACTATGAAAAACAAGGAATTACCGTAGTGCCATCAGCTAAAGCGGCTAATTTCACCATGAATAGAAAAGCCATTCGGGATTTAGCAGCAAAAGAATTAGGTTTAAAAACGGCCAATTATCGCTATGCAACTTCTTTCGAAGAATTACAAAAATCAGTTACCGAAGTAGGAATGCCTTGTGTAGTTAAACCATTAATGAGTTCGTCTGGAAAAGGACAATCTACAATAAATTCAAATGAAGATATTGAAAAAGCTTGGAACTATGCAGTAGAAGGTTCAAGAGGAGATATTGTAGAAGTAATTGTAGAAGCTTTCGTAAATTTTAATTCAGAAATTACGCTTTTAACGGTAACTCAAAATAATAATTTACCCACTTTGTTTTGTGCACCAATTGGTCACCGTCAAGAACGAGGCGATTATCAGGAAAGTTGGCAACCAGCTCGAGTTTCAGAAGCTGATATTTCAGAAGCACAAGATATGGCCAAACAAGTTACAAAAGCGTTAGGTGGCGCAGGACTTTTTGGCGTAGAATTTTTCTTGACTAACGAAGGCGTATATTTTTCAGAATTATCCCCAAGACCGCACGATACTGGAATGGTAACTTTAGCCAATACGCAAAATTTTAACGAATTTGAATTGCATTTACGTGCGATTTTAAGTTTGCCAATTTATGAAATTACACAAGAAAGAGCAGGTGCAAGTGCCGTAATTTTAGCATCCGAAAATTCAGATCATCCAACTTTTTATGGAATTGAAAAGCTAGCGTTTCAACCTAAAACAGATTTTAGATTGTTCGGAAAACCAACTTCTCGTCCTTACAGAAGAATGGGTGTGGTATTAAATTATGATAAATTAGATACACCAATAGAAGAAATCGTTGAAAAAGCAAAAAAAATGGCTAATTTAGTAATAGTAAATGCTTAAGAAAATGAAAAAAACACTTTTATTTTTGCTGATATTTAACAGCTCAAGTATTTTTTCTCAAGAAAAAAAAGAAACTTCAAAAATTCAAATTGTAGAAGCATCTTGTGGCCAATGTCAGTTTGGAATGGAAGGTTACGACTGCGATTTAGCCGTTCGTATTGAAGGTAAAACTTATTTTGTAAAAGGAACTTCAATAGATTCTCATGGCGATGCCCACGCCAAAGATGGATTTTGTGCACGTATCAGAAAAGCAGAAGTTGTTGGAGAATTAAAAAATAATATATTTTTTGTAACGTACTTTAAATTAATGCCAATACAACACCCTTAATTATAGAAAATTTTATGGCAACTAAAGTTATACATAAAGCAAATACAAGAGGTCATGCCAATCACGGTTGGTTAAATGCGTATCATAGTTTTAGTTTCGCAAGTTGGTATAATCCAGATAGGGTTCAATTTGGAATGTTACGTGTTTTAAACGACGATACTGTTGCAGCTGGAATGGGTTTTGGTACGCATCCACATGATAATATGGAGATTATTACCATTCCTTTAGAAGGCGATTTGGCGCACAAAGATAGTATGGGAAATGAATCCATTATCAAAACAGGCGATGTACAAGTAATGAGTGCAGGAACTGGAATTCAACACAGTGAGTTCAATCCAAATGCTGATTTACAGACAAAATTATTTCAAATTTGGTTGTATCCAAAAACCAGAAATGTAACACCTCGATACCAACAAATTACTCTAGAAGTAACGGAACAAAAAAATAATTTCGCTCAAATTTTGTCCCCAAATGCAGATGATGCTGGAGTTTGGATTCATCAAGATGCTTGGTTTCATTTAGCAGATTTCGATAAGGATTTTTCTAAAATTTACGCACTTAAAAAAGAAGGAAATGGCATGTATGTGTTTGTGATTTCTGGAACGATTACAGTTAATGGCCAAGAATTAGAAACTCGTGATGGTTTCGGAATTTGGAATTTTCAAAACTTGGAATTTACAGCTACAACTGATGCAAAGTTTTTATTAATGGAAATACCAATGGCACAATAAATAGTTAAAATGGCTCAATTCACAACTATTGTAAAGGCGCCTTTGGAAAATGTATGGCGTCAATTTTTAAAATTGAAAACCCAGAAAACTTTGTTCCTGATATAAGTGATGTGTTTGTTTTAGAAAAAAACGATAATTTTGTTTTAAGAAAAATGACAATCACTACTCCAGATAGCACAACAACTTTAACTGAAAAGATTACGTTTATACCTTATAAAGTAAGATTTTTGCTAATAGAACATCCAAAATTTGAAGGTTATGTAGACAATGACATCAAATCCGTTTCAGAAAATGAAACAGAAATTACTTTTACTATGAACTGGATTGATAAAATAACCAAATCTGAATTTGATAATTTTGAATTAGTGCAAAATGAAGTTATTAAAACAAAAGCATATATAGAAGAAAATTTATGAAACAACCACCTAAATGGAAATTTGCAATTATGGTATGGTTAGCCATTTATCCAACAATAACTTTAGTTAGTTTTCTAATTGGCGATACTATAAAAAGTTGGCCATTACCTTTAAAAACTTTACTTATGACAGGAATTTTAGTTCCGTTAATGGTTTTTGTTTTGCTTCCTTTATTAAGAAAGCTATTAGGAGACTGGCTGCATAAATAAAAAAGAAAGGGAAACTTCTATTGAAATTTCCCTTTTTTAATTTTTATTATTATTTCAAACTTAAATTCTCAAATTGTGAAACATCAATAATTTCTTCAGTATCTAAATCAAATGAAATTTTCACCCTATCTCCAACTGCAGTTAATGGCAATTGATTTGAGATTTGAGAAGAACCAACAAAAATATTTGGATAATCTTTTACTGTAAAATAATAAAAACTATTTCCGTTTTTAACATCATTTTGAATTCTTACAATAGTTGATTCTACAACTTTTTTTGCCGATTTGCTATCTACATTTATTTTATTTCCAGACGAATTAAATGCAGTTTTGTATGCAGTTAATGCTTCTCGCATCGTATTTCCTGTTCCTACAATTGTATAATCTGAAATGGAAACCATGGCGTACATTTTTACTAATCCACCGTTGTCTTTTAACGTCATTACATAAGTTGGAATGTTGTTAATATTATACGGAATAGGCAACGACGCCACAAATCCTTTTTCTTGTACTTTTCCTTGTGCCGAACTTTGAGCGGCAATTTCGGTTGCACCACTTTGTTTGTAAAATGTAGTATGTTTGGTTCGTGTGTCAACTAAAACAAATCCTACTGCAGATTCGTCTTTTCCTACCGAAGTAATTCCAGTGTACCAATATGATTTATTGTCTTTTCCGTAAACTAAAGTTAAATCTTCTGTAATTTGAAGTTTGTTTTCATTAGAAAAATTCCAATATCCTTTTACGTATTCGCCCCAATCGTTTAATTGGTCTTTAATAAATGATATTGGTTGAATTCTATCTACCCAATCCGGCGTGTTTTTAATATTATATTCTTTAATATCTCCGTTTTGCGCATTCACTACAATAACTCCTGTGGCATCATTTCCAGAAAAACCCACCTGTTTTTTGTATTTAGTAACCACCCAATATGGCACTCCTGCATCATCAATTTCAAAAGAAAAATCAGTTAAACCAACTGTATTGTAACCATTAAAATATAAATAACGGTGTAAATTACTTTGAAAATAGGCCTCTTGTTGGTACTTTAGAAAAATTGGTTTACCGTTTACTTCTTGTACTAATTTCACATCTCTTTCATTCGTAGCAGAAACCATTACGTATCCTGTAGTTCCTTTTTTATTGTTAAGCCATTTAAAAAATCCAGAATGTTCTAATGGGGCAATCCAATATAATTTTCCGTTTACTTTTTGTATGAAAAATTCACCTAATTGCGCCTGACTTCCTAAAGCAGGTTGAGAACCTAATATTTTTTCTCCCAATAAATAGGCTAAAGATTCATCTACAACTCGAATTTCATTCATTGAAATTGGAGCAATATGATTGGTTAATTTATCGCCATTTGTTACTTTCCCTATTAAGTTTCTATATTCTTCATTTCTAAAAACGGGGTGTGATGTAAAAAAAGGCAATACAAATGCATACAAAATAGCAATTCCAATCAATATTGCTGGCATTTTCCAAAAAACCTGAACTG
The DNA here is from genome assembly GCA_002737105.1 of Flavobacteriales bacterium. Next base: position 5,562 of record NSHO01000031.1, read on the forward strand.
GTTTGTAGCTTTTTCCGTCTGAACTAATTGTAAATTTAGAAAAAGTAAAAAATAATAAGGCTGCGATTATTATGAATAAAACGGTTATTCCTGAAAAACCATAACTTATTACCGGCAGCGAAACATAAAAAAAGAAAAGCGTTACAAGAAGCACCACTATTATTGGAAGAATTTTTTTCATTTCATTTTAATTTAGATGTTGTAAATATTAGACATTAATTTGATAAGATTGTTACAAAAATAAGTATTTTTGTTCTCTTGTTTATAGATTTACAAACAACTCTTAAACTCATAATCTTTTTAACTTATAAACTTTTTAAAATGAAAGCATACGTTTTTCCAGGTCAAGGAGCACAATTTACCGGTATGGGTAAAGATTTATACGAATCATCGCCTTTAGCAAAAGAATTATTTGAAAAAGCAAATGATATTTTAGGATTCCGAATTACAGATATTATGTTTGAAGGAACCGCTGAAGAATTAAAAGAAACCAAGGTAACACAACCAGCTGTTTTTTTACATTCAGTAATTTTAGCCAAAACTTTAGAAAATTTTAAGCCTGAAATGGTGGCTGGACATTCTTTGGGAGAATTTTCTGCTTTAGTTGCAAATGGAGCTTTGTCTTTTGAAGACGCGTTATTGCTGGTTTCCAAAAGAGCTATAGCGATGCAAAAAGCCTGCGAAATTGCCCCATCAACAATGGCAGCAGTTTTAAATTTAGAAGACAAAATTGTTGAAGACATTTGCGCCTCTATTGATGGTGTAGTAGTAGCTGCAAATTACAATTGTCCAGGGCAATTGGTAATTTCAGGCGAATACAAAGCCGTGGAATTGGCTTGTGAAAAAATGAAAGAAGCTGGAGCCAAACGCGCTTTAATTTTGCCTGTTGGAGGTGCTTTTCATTCACCAATGATGGAGCCCGCTAGAGAGGAATTAGCTGCAGCTATTGAAGCGACACATTTTTCAACACCAATTTGTCCGGTGTATCAAAATGTAACAGCAAGCGCAGTTTCTGATGCTATTGAAATTAAGAAAAATTTAATTATTCAATTGACAGCACCTGTAAAATGGACGCAATCTGTAAATCAAATGATTGCGGATGGCGCTTCTAGTTTTACGGAAGTTGGACCAGGAAAAGTATTGGTTGGCTTAGTAAATAAAATAAATAATGAGATAGAAACTATTTCGGCATAAATATTATAAAATCAAAATAAAAATCCTCATAAAGAAATTCATGAGGATTTTATTTTTGGCTATTTAAACAAAACATGACAAAAATCTTAGAAATATTCCGTTCAATTGAATCGGCAAAAGTAATCGCTCCAAAAATTGATTATCACGATTATACACCTTTAGACTTGTCTGTTTCGAACCTTGAATTACACAATCATAAATTAGAAACCGCAAGTGACTACGAAATTTTTATTCAAAAATATTTAGATAAAAATAAAGGAAAAATTGCATTTGGAGGTTATTGTGAAAAAAGAAATTTATACAAAAGAAGCACTGTTTTTAAAAACGAAATCACAGCGGAACGCAATATTCATATTGGATTGGATTTATGGATTAATGAAGCCGCATCGGTTCATGCTGGATTAGATGGGAAAATTCATAGCTTTCAAAACAATATCGCTTTGGGGGATTATGGTCCAACAATAATTTTGGAACATGAAATAAACGGTTTTGTTTTTCACACACTTTATGGACATTTAAGTGAAGCCAGTTTAACAGATAAAAAAGTTGGCGAAGCAGTTACAAAAGGGTCACAAATTGGTACATTAGGATTGCCGCCAATTAATGGTGATTATGCGCCGCATTTGCATTTTCAAATCATCATAGATATAGAAGAAAAAACTGGAGATTACCCTGGTGTTTGTTCTGAAAATAAGCTAGATTTTTATAAGAATAATTGTCCTAATCCAAATTTATTATTGAAAATAAATTAACTTCTTATTTTCTGTTCCCATTTCCAAGCACTTTTTAAACAATCATCCAAACTAGATGCTGCTTTCCATCCTAAAACATTGTTGGCTTTATCCGTATTTGCGTAAGCTTCAGTAATGTCGCCTTCTCGTCTTCCTACAATTTTATAATTTAGTTTTTGACCAGAAACTTTTTCAAAAGATTGAATGACTTCTAAAACCGAACTTCCTTTTCCAGTTCCTAAATTAAAAGTTTCTACGGGCGTACTATTTTTTTTATCTATTAATCGCTTCATGGCTATTACGTGGGCTTTTGCCAAATCTACCACATGAATATAATCTCTCACCGCTGTTCCATCAGCTGTGGGATAATCATTTCCATAAACGGAAAGTTCTTGTCGCAATCCCATGGCGGTTTGTGTGATAAATGGCACTAAATTTTGTGGAACGCCTAAAGGTAATTCGCCAATTTCAGCAGATTCATGTGCGCCAATTGGATTAAAATAACGAAGTAAAATAGCTTTTAAGGCACTAACTTTTGAAGTATCTGTAATGATTTCTTCACCAATTTGCTTTGTGTTTCCGTAAGGTGACATTGCTGTTTGAACAGGTGCGTCTTCTGTAATTGGCATTTTTTCGGCTTGACCGTATACCGTACAAGAAGAACTAAAAATGAAATTTGCTGACGGTAATTTTGTTAATTCCTGCAACATATAAATCAAAGCACTTATATTATTTTCGTAATATAATAACGGATTTTCAACACTTTCGCCAACGGCTTTGCTTGCAGCAAAATGAATTACTCCAGAAATATCAGTATATGTTGCAAAGAAATTTTGAACTGCTGTTTTTTCTCGTAAATCGATATTTTCAAAAATTGGTTTTTTTCCAGTGATTCGTTCAATTCCACTTAAAACTTCAATTGAAGAATTAGAAAGGTTATCAATCGCAATCACTTCAAAACCTTCGTTCTGTAATTCTACAACTGTATGCGAACCGATAAAACCTAATCCTCCAGTAACTACTATTTTCATATTTTTTTAGCTTATGGCTAACAGCTAACAGCTAACAGCTGCATAAACTGAAAGCTAATTTAAACGTATTCTAAAACCGTATCGGTAATAAATTTAATTTGTTCATCGTCTAATTCCGTATGCATTGGTAAAGCAATGACTTCTTTACACAACAGATTGGTTACAGGAAAATCTTCTTCTTTATAGCGAATATCAGCATACGCTTTCTGACTATGTAATGGGATTGGATAATAAATAGCACAAGGAATACCTTTTTCTTGTAAATGTGCTAATAATCCATCACGTTTTCCGTTTGTAATTCGTATTACATATTGATGAAATACATGACAATCGCAAGTGTCGCAAATAGTTGGTGCTACGATATTTTTATTTAAACCCAAAGCAAGTGAATATTTTCTTGCAGCATTTTGACGAGCACTGTTATAGGTGTCTAAATGAGGTAATTTTGCTTTTAAAACGCCTGCTTGAATACTATCTAAACGGGAATTTACACCTACAACATCATGATGATAACGTTCGTACATTCCGTGATTTACAATTCCTCTTATTTTATGAGCTAATGCATCATCATTTGTGTAAATAGCACCACCATCACCATAACAGCCTAGATTTTTTGATGGGAAAAATGATGTTGCGGCCACATGTCCAATTGTGCCCACTTTCTTTTTAGAGCCGTCTTTTGCAGTATAATCTGCTCCAATTGCTTGTGCGTTATCTTCAATTACGTACAAATTATGTTCGTTGGCAATTTCCATAATCGCATCCATATTGACAGCGCGACCAAATAAATGTACAGGAACAATCGCTTTAGTTTTCGGAGTAATGGCTTTACGAATACCTTCTAGTGAAATGTTCATGTTATTCCTATCTACATCCACTAAAACCGGAGTTAATTGCAATAAAGCAATCACTTCAACGGTTGCCGCGAATGTAAAATCAGCAGTTATAACTTCATCGCCAGGTTGTAAATCCAATCCCATCATGGCAATTTGCAAGGCATCTGTTCCGTTAGCACAAGGAATTACGTGTTTTACGCCTAAATATTTTTCTAAATCATCCTGAAATTCGTGCACCAATGGACCATTTATATAGGTATTTGTATCTAAAACCTCTTGAATAGAAACATTTACTTCCTCTTTTATTTTTTCGTATTGACTTTTTAAGTCAACCATTTGTAATTTTTTCATGATTGAGTTTATCTGATTGCAAAATTACGAATTATCATTTGAAGATTGCTTTTTTCTTTCAAAAAAATATAGAATTAAACAAGCAAGTAAAGAACTAAAAAAAGATCTAAATAGAATTTTTTGAATAGGTTCGTTTTCATACAAAAAATAGCTTGAAATTATAGAATATGTTGCAAATCCAACAAAGAAAAATAAAAGTTTTTTGTAAAATGGTTTCATAAAGTCATAATTAAATTAAACATTTGTATTTTTGAGGTGTAAATTTATAATATGTACCAAATATATAATTTAATTATTCTTTTTTCCACACTAATTTTAAAGCTTTTGGCATTTTTTAGTTCGAAAGTAAAATTATTTGTAGCAGGGAGAAAATTAGTTTTTCAAACGTTACAAAATAAAATTCAAGAAATTGATAAAACGATTTGGTTTCACGCAGCGTCTTTAGGAGAATATGAACAAGGCTTGCCTGTTATAGAAAAAGTAAAGGCACAATTTCCAAATCATAAAATAATAATTACATTTTTTTCGCCTTCGGGATATGAAGTGCGAAAAAACAATACTGTTGCAGATGTTACGGTATATTTGCCTTTGGATACTATTGCTAATGCCAAACAATTTTTAAAATTAGTGCATCCAGAAATGGCCTTTTTCATTAAGTACGAATATTGGCCCAATTATCTTAATGAACTAAAAAATCAAAATATTAAGACCTATTTAATTTCTGGAATTTTCAGGGAAAATCAAGCTTTTTTTAAATGGTATGGCGGATTTTACAGAAAGGCGCTGAGAACATTTACCTATTTTTTTGTACAGAATGAAACTTCAAAAAAATTATTACATTCTATAGGTTTTGAAAACGTTAAAATTTCTGGAGACACCCGTTTTGATAGGGTAGTGACCATTTTAGAAAAAGATAATTCGTTAGATTTTATTGCAGCATTTACAAATAATCAGCCAACAATTGTAATTGGCAGTAGTTGGCCAAAAGATGAAGAATTATTAATTCATTTCATCAACCACGCCTCAAATGACATTAAATTTATAATTGCACCTCATACAATTGATAAAAATCAAATTTTAAATCTAAAATCTAAAATTTCAAAGAAAACAATATTATTTTCCGAAAAAGAGGAGATGCTGAAACAAGTTCAGCAAGACAAATTAGCTGATTTCAATGTATTTATAATTGACACTATCGGAATTTTAACTAAGATTTATTCTTATGCAGACATTGCCTACGTTGGTGGTGGTTTCGGAAATCCAGGGGTGCACAACATTTTAGAACCAGCCACTTTTGGAATTCCAATTGTAATTGGTCCAAATTATTCACACTTTGCAGAAGCAACAGCTTTGGTTGGTTTAGGAGGTTGTATTTCTGTAAAAAATCAATCAGAATTAAATGATACGTTTAACTTGTTATTACAAAACAAGGAGGAACGATTAGAAAAAGGACACATTTGTAGTACTTTTGTGCAAATGAATAAGGGTGCCACGGAAAATATATTAAAACATCTCTTAACGAAATATTAAAATTCGACACAACTTTGTGAATTATACTAACTTGCAAGTATTAAATTAAACTTTATGAAATTTTTAAAACTATTTTTATTATTATTTATTGTTCAAACCCAAGCCCAACAAGGTGGCATGTGGATTCCATCTTTGTTGCAAGGTATGAATGAAAAAGAAATGAAAGCTTTAGGTTCTAAACTAACTGCAGAACAAATTTATTCTATAAACAAATCGTCTTTAAAAGATGCAGTTCCACAATTTGACGGCGGTTGTACTGCAGAAATGATCTCTTCCAAAGGCTTATTGTTAACCAATCACCATTGTGGTTATGATAACATACAATATCATTCAACAGTTGAACACGATTATTTAGCCGATGGTTTTTGGGCTTATAAAATGGAAGAAGAACTTCCAAATCCTGGAGTGGTAGTTACTTTTATTGTGAAAATTGATGATGTAACCACAAAAGTATTTGAAGGGGTAGCAGCTTTAATTTCAGAAGTAGAAAAGCAAAAGAAAATTCAAGAAAATATTGCAGCATTGAACAAATCTTATGAAAGAGAAGCTTGGCAAGATGTTTTAGTACGCTCTTTTTATGATGGCAATCAATATTTATTATTCGTTACAGAAAACTTTAAAGACATTCGATTAGTGGGTGCACCGCCTAGTTCTATTGGGAAATTTGGTTCTGACACCGACAACTGGGTTTGGCCTCGTCATACGGGAGATTTTTCTTTATTCAGAGTTTACGCGGATAAAAATAATCGTCCAGCAGCCTATTCTAAAGACAATGTGCCTTACAAACCCAAACATTTTTTCCCGGTTTCCGCAAAAGGAATCCAAGAAAACGATTTTACTATGGTAATGGGTTATCCTGGGAAAACTACAGAATATTTACCGTCTTACGCCGTGAAGCAAATGGTAAACGATTTAAACCCGGCTAGAATTGAAGTGCGTGATGCGGCTTTAAAAGTTCAAGATGGTTTTATGAGAAAAGACCAAGCGATAAAAATTCAATATGCGTCAAAATATGCTGGAGTAGCTAATTATTGGAAAAAATGGATTGGAGAGCGCAAAGGATTAATTAAAGCCAATGCAGTTGGTGCAAAACAAGTTTTTGAAAAAGATTTAACTGATAAAATTATCAAAGCTGGAAAACAAGCAGAATATGGGAATTTATTATCTGACTTTGCTACAAATTATGCTGCTATTAAAGAGTATGCTATTGCAAGAGATTATTATACCGAAGTGGTTTTAAGAAATACAGAAATTTTATCTTTTGGCTACCGTTTGTTTCAATTGGAGCAAGTTTACAATTCAAAAGGAGAGCAAGCTTTTAATGATAGAAAAAAGAATTTAATTGAAGCATTTGAACCTTTGTATAAAGATTTTAATGCCCAAGTTGACGAAAAAGTATTCGAAAAATTAATTGCTATTTATAGTAAAAAATCGCCGCAACAATTTTTACCTGAAACTTTAAAAGTAGTTGATGCTACTCAATTAGCAACTGATATTTTTAAGTTGTCTAAGTTAACTTCTTATACTGGTTTGAAAGAATTATTATCTGGAGATGCCAAATCAGTTTTAGAAAGATTAAATCAAGATAAAGGTTTTGCTTTTGTGAAAACACTTGCGGAAGCATATAACAAAAATGTAGCAGCCAAATATGATGAGATCAATCTAAAAAACATGGCTACACAACGTTCTTACATGAAAGCCATTTTAGAGTTGAGTCCAAAATCGGTAAGAATTTTTCCAGATGCCAATTCTACTTTGCGTGTAACGTACGGAAAAGTAAAAGGATACAAGCCAAGCGATGCAGTTGTGTATGCGCCATTTACTTATTTAGATGGTGTCATGGAAAAATATGTTCCTGGAGATTATGAATTTGATGTACCACAAAAACTAATCGATTTGTATAATGCAAAAGATTATGGTAAATATGCTGATAATGGCAAAATGCCCGTGGCTTTTATTGCTACAAATCATACTACTGGAGGAAATTCTGGAAGTCCAGCTATTGATGCCAATGGAAACCTAATTGGGCTAAATTTCGACCGTGTTTGGGAAGGAACAATGAGTGATGTATATTATTCTCCAGATATTTGTAGAAATATTATGGTAGATACACGATATATTCTATTTATTATTGATAAATATGCTGGTGCGAAAAATTTAATTGAAGAAATGAAAATCATTTATAATCAGTCTGATACGCCTAAAAATAAAGGAAAATAGGCAATATTTTCTAAGTTTTATAGGATGAATTATACAAGAATTAAAAAATATTTTAAAAAAAATTAAAAAAAGTATTTGTCATTTAATTTTTTTTATATCTTTGCTTTATAAATAATTAACCTTTATAATTAAATTAAGATGAAAAAAGTTGTTTTAAGTTTAGCATTCGTTGCTGCTGTATTAGTTTCTTGTAACAAAAAAGCGGAAGAAACTCCAGCTGCTGACTCTACTGCTGTAGATACTACTGCTGTTGTAGCTGACTCTACTGCTGTAGATACTGCTGCTGTTAAAGTAGATAGCGCTGCTGTAAAAACTGAAGAAGTTAAATAATAATATTTGATCTTCTTTTCGAAAAGAAATCAATCCCGACCAAGTCGGGATTTTTTTTGCTCAAAAGTGAACGAAATGAAGTTAGTATTTGTGAGATGAGTAAAATGCATACGCGTATACTTGTCATGCTGAAAGCATCTCATTTACTACTGACGAGTGTATTAGATTGCGTGAGACCCTTTCAGGGTGACTAACGTTGTAGAAAGTTAATAGGTTGAAATGCTTTGTGAATCTCGGAGTTTCTTTGTGAATCTTTGCGAAACAGCTCTCAATTACCCAAAAACATCTTCAGCTGGAGGAAAAATTTCATGCGACATTGAAAAATCTAAATATTCGGCTTTTGCACCATATTTTAAAATTT
>NSHO01000032.1 GCA_002737105.1 Flavobacteriales bacterium
GGATACAGCGGGAAAAGCATCACTTCGGTTACGCCTTTATCGTGTAATTCTTGCAATCCTTTAAGAATAGTAATTGTTCCATAACGCATTGCTAAAGCCACTGGAATGTCAATCAATCCTTTTACTTTTTCATGCATTTTTTTTGAAATTACAATTAATGGCGATCCTTCATCAGTCCAAATTCTAGCATAGGCTTCCGCTGATTTTTTGGGCCTAGTTTGTAAAATAATCCCTCTAACTAACAAAGCGCGTAATAAAAATGGAACGTCAATTACGTATTTGTCCATTAAAAATTCGTCCAAATAGGGTTTTACATCTTTTGCAGTTGGACTTTCAGGTGAACCAAGATTTACTAATAATACTCCTTTCATTGTTATGTAGTTTTATAAATTAACGTTTAGGTTTAATAAATATTTTTTTGGTGTAGTGCCGAATTTCTTTTTAAATGCAGCTATAAAATGGCTAGAAGTACTGTATCCAATTTTCGATCCCACTTCGTTTACATTATAAGAACCGGTGTCCAAAAGTTTTCTAGCAAATTCCATTTTATAATCGAATAAAAAATTAAAAACAGTTTCGCCATAAATTTCTTTAAAACCAGCTTTCAATTTTTTTAATGAAATGCCTACTTCATCGGATAATGCTTGCAAACTAGGCGGTTCTGCCATGTTTTTTATGATAATTTCTTTGGCTTTTTTAATTTTTAATACATTTTCTTCGTCGGATAAAAACGGACAATGTTCTGCATTTGGATCTTCGTTGGTATTAAAAAACAAACTTAACAATTCGTAACTTTTACCTTTTAAATACAAGGTTTTAATTGATGAATTTTGGTTGTAATGAAAAATTTGATTCAAAACAATAGCCATTGATGGACTGATACTTTCTTCGGTATAATATTTTTTTTCTAAGTTATCTTTACTCAAAAAAGGAATCATTTCCGAATCCGATGAAAATAGAGTATGGAATTTTTTTATCGAAATTAAAATAGAAATAATCCAACTTTTAGGCGCAATTTCTAAATGAAGCGGCAATTCTTTTTGAGGGTTGTAAAGTAAAAGCGCTTTTTCCTCATTCAAATCTAAAGTGTAAGAATTATTGTTAAAAATAAATTTTCCTTTTCCTTTCACGTTAAAATGAAATTGAATTAAACCAGAACCTACTTGTTTTTCTAACGTTTCGGTGGTTTCAGAATCGTTTTCAAAACGCAGTAAAGTAAAATCGGTGTCAATTTTAATTTCTTCAAATGAACTCATAGCGTTATTTTTTTATGAATTGTTTAAACAAAAACAAGCTTGTTATTTATAATTAATCTAAACAAAGCAGTTGTTTGGTGCTGAATTTGTTGCAAAGTTACTAGTTTATATCAAAATAAGTGCAATTTATTTAAAAAAAACTATTTTCGGTATAAAAAGTACTTTCAGCGTTGTTTTTGTTCACATGGAAACAATAATTTTGTGCATCTTTAAGAGATAAAGCAATTTATGGACAATCATTCACCTGTAAAACAAACTACTTTCTATGCCATTGGTCTTAGTTACAAAAAAGCGGATGCCGAAATTAGAGGTAAATTTAGTTTAGACGATACTGCTAAAACCAACCTTTTGGAACAGGCTAAATCTAACGGGATTGAAAGTTTGATTATTACTTCCACTTGCAACAGAACTGAAATTTACGGTTTTGCACAGCATCCTTTTCAATTGATTCATTTATTGTGCGAAAACAGTTTAGGAACGGTTGAAGAATTTCAAAAATACGCCTACGTATACAAACAAAAGGAAGCTTTATACCATATGTTTAGAGTAGGAACTGGTTTGGATAGTCAAATTTTAGGCGATTTTGAAATAATTGCCCAATTGAAAAATGCTTTTATGGAAAGCAAAAAACACAATTTGGCAAATCCTTATATAGAACGGTTGGTTAATTCAATTATTCAAGCGAGTAAGAAAGTTAAAAACGAAACAGAAATTTCTAGTGGCGCTACTTCTGTTTCTTTTGCAGCAGTGCAATATATTTTTAAGAATGTAGCAGCCATTTCTAATAAAAACATTTTACTTTTCGGCACAGGAAAAATAGGAAGGAATACATGCGAAAACTTGGTTAAACACTCAAAACACGACCAAATTACGCTAATTAATAGAACAAAGGATAAGGCAGAAAAATTAGCTAAAAAACTGAACCTAATTGTTAAAGATTATTCAGATTTACAAATAGAATTACAAAAAGCAGATGTGGTTGTAGTAGCAACTGGCGCTCAGAACCCTACTGTCGATTTAGATATTTTAAATCTGAAAAAGCCTTTGCTTATTTTAGATTTATCAATACCTAAAAATGTAAACGAAAACGTAAAACAAAATCCGTTGGTTACATTAGTTCACTTAGATAACTTGTCGGAAATTACCGATGAAACTTTAGAAAACAGGAAACTGTATATACCAGCTGCTGAAGAAATTATTACTGAAGTTTTAACTGAATTTTTAACTTGGTCAAAAGGCAGAAAATACGCACCAACCATTCATGCATTAAAAGCCAAATTAAATGCCATTAAAGTATCTGAAATCAATTATTTAAAAAAGAAAAATGCCGATTTCAATGAAGAATATACCGAAATTGTTACCGCAAAATTAATTCAAAAAATAACTAGTCATTTTGCCAATCATTTAAAAGATGACGACACAGTTGTGGACGAAAGTGTAGCCTGGATTAACAAAGTTTTTCAAATAGAACCAGTTGTAAAATAACATACATGAGTAAAACCATACGAATAGGAACCCGCGATAGCGAATTAGCACTTTGGCAAGCCAAAACAGTAGAAAAACAGTTGAACGATTTGGGCTACAAAACAGAGATTATCGCAGTAAAATCCGATGGAGACATTGTATTAGACAAGCCATTGTACGAATTAGGAATTACCGGAATTTTTACAAAAACGATAGATTTTGCCATGATTCAAGGCAAAATTGACATTGCAGTACATTCTATGAAAGATGTGCCAACACTTTTGCCAAATGGAATTGTACAAGGTGCCGTTTTGGAACGAGCATCTGCTTATGATATTTTGGTTCATAAAGGGAATTTAGATTTTTTATCCCAAGAAAATGCTACCATCGCGAGCAGCAGCTTGCGAAGAAAAGCAAGTTGGTTACATAAATACCCAACACATAAAGTAGCCGATATTCGTGGAAATGTTACTACCCGCTTGCAAAAAGTAACAGATTCAAATTGGAATGGAGCTATTTTCGCAGAAGCTGGTTTGGACCGTATTAATTTAAAACCAGATAATTTTATCACTTTAGATTGGATGATTCCAGCACCCGCACAAGGCGCCATGATTGTGGTTTGTAATGCAGATGATTTCTTTTCATTAGATGCGGTTTCGCAATTAAATCATATTGAAACAGAAATTTGTACCTATATAGAACGTCAATTTTTGAGAACGTTAGAAGGAGGTTGTACAGCACCAATTGGAGCATTCGCAACGTATAATGAAAAAGAAGATGTAATTGATTTTACAGGTGTTTTATTGTCAATTGACGGTAAACAAAAACTAGAAATCACCAAAACTGTCGCTGTTTTTGAATGGAAAAAATTAGGATTTCATGCCGCTCAAGAAATTTTGGATGATGGTGGTGCTCAATTGATGTCAGAAATTAAAGAAAAATAAAAAACCATGACAAATCAAACCACAATACTTTCTACCAAATTACTTTCACCAATTCAAAAACAAGAATTAGTCAAAGCAACTATTCATGTTATTGAAGCAGATTTTATTAAAACAGAAAATGCCTCTTTCGAAATAAAGAACCTGAACAAAAACTTAATTTTCACGAGTCAAAATGCCGTTCTGAGTATTTTACAACATCCAAAAATTAACGAATTAAAGCAAAAAACCGTTTTTTGTGTAGGTTTAAAAACCAAAGAATTATTAAACGAAAACGGATTTACAGTTGAAGCTTATACTGGTTATGCCGAAGATTTAGCCGAAATAATTACGTTAGTGTATTCCGATGAAAGTTTTACTTTTTTTAGCGGCAATCTTCGTAAAGATACTTTGCCAGAAATGTTAAGTGAAAACGAAATTAAGTTCAATGAAATTAAAGTCTACGATACAACGTTAACACCACATAAAATTTCAGATAAAGTAGATGGAATTTTGTTTTTCAGCCCATCTGCAGTAACCAGTTATTTGAAAAAAAATACACTTGGCAACGAAAAATTATTTTGCATCGGAAACACAACAGCTGATGCCTTAAGAAATGTATTATCTGAAAATAAAATTAAAAACATAAAAACAGCGTACCAACCAAGTGTTGAAAACGTAATAGAGCAAGCTATAGAATATTATACATTATAAACTATAAGGTTTAATACAAAAAATATGATAAAAAACGATTTATTCCTTCGGGCCTTAAATAACGAAAAAGTAGAACGCCCACCGGTTTGGATGATGCGTCAAGCTGGAAGGTATTTACCAGAATTTAGAGCATTACGTGACAAATATGATTTTTTTACCCGTTGTGAAACGCCTGAATTAGCTGCTGAAATAACTGTTCAGCCGATTCGTATTGTGAAACCAGATGCGGCTATTTTGTTTTCAGACATTTTGGTCGTGCCAAGAGCGATGGGTATTCACGTGGAATTGAAAGACAATTTAGGCCCGATAATCCCAAATCCAATTCGGACTTCTCAAGATGTAGAAAAAGTATTTGTTCCAGATGTGAACGAAACTTTAGGGTATGTTTTTGATGCGATTAAATTGACCAAACAAATATTGAACGATGAGGTGCCATTAATTGGTTTCGCAGGTTCGCCATGGACGATTTTCTGTTATGCAGTGGAAGGGAAAGGATCAAAAAGTTTTGATACGGCTAAAGGATTTTGTTTTTCAAACCCAGTTGCAGCCCACGTTTTATTACAAAAAATTACAGACACAACGATTTTATATTTGAAAGAAAAAGTAAAAGCAGGTTGCAATGCCATTCAGATTTTTGATTCTTGGGGCGGTATGTTGTCTCCGGTAGATTATCAAGAATTTTCATTCCAATATATCAATCAAATTACTGAAGCTTTAGCAGAAATAACCCCAGTTATTATTTTCGGAAAAGGTTGTTGGTTTGCTTTAAACGATATGGCCAAATCAAAAGCTTCAGCTTTAGGAGTAGATTGGACCTGTTCACCAAGAAATGCGCGTTATTTATCTGGTGGAAAAATTACCTTACAAGGAAATTTTGACCCTAGTCGTTTACTTTCGCCCATTCCAACCATCAAAAAAATGGTGCATGAAATGATAGACGAATTCGGAAAAGACAATTATATCGTTAATTTAGGACACGGTATTTTACCGAATATTCCTGTGGATCACGCTAAGGCGTTTGTGGAAGCGGTGAAAGAATACAATAAATAAGCTAACAGCCGACAGCTATTAGCTAACAGCTATTTAAATGAAAGACAAATTTTACCAATACATACAAAACCTACAAGATCAAATCTGTAAAGGATTAGAAGACATTGATGGTGTTGCCAAATTCCGAGAAGACATTTGGGAACGTCCAGAAGGCGGTGGTGGAAGAACACGCGTAATTGAAAACGGCCAAGTTTTTGAAAAAGGTGGGGTCAACATTTCAGCGGTTCATGGAAAATTACCTGAAGCCATGCAAAAAATGTTCAACGTAGGCGAAGCTGATTTTTTTGCTTGCGGCTTGAGTTTGGTCATTCACCCAAAAAACCCAATGGTGCCAACTGTTCACGCAAATTGGCGCTATTTCGAGATGTACGATGATAACGGAAAGGTAATCAATAGTTGGTTTGGCGGTGGACAAGATTTAACGCCCTATTATTTGTTTGAAGAAGATGCGATTCATTTTCATCAAACCTGTAAAACCGCTTGCGACAAACATAATCCTGATTTTTATCCGAAATATAAAAAACAATGTGACGACTATTTTTGGAACGCTCACAGAAATGAAGCACGTGGAATTGGCGGATTATTTTTCGATTATTGCAAAGCAAATGAAGAACTATCAATGGAAAATTGGTTCGATTTTGTATGCGAAGTCGGTGATAGTTTTCTGGAAGCATACGTTCCAATTGTAGAAAAAAGAAAAAATTTAGATTACACAGCCGCACAACGTACGTGGCAAGAAATCCGCCGTGGTCGATATGTCGAATTCAATTTGGTGCACGACAAAGGCACTTTATTTGGCTTAAAAACCAATGGAAGAATCGAATCGATTTTGATGAGTTTACCGCCACATGTGCAATGGCATTACGACCATCATCCTGAAGTAGGAAGTGAAGAAGAAAAAGTGTTGAAAGTATTAGAAAAACCTATAAATTGGCTGTCAGCCATTAGCAGTTAGCTAAATTTATAAAAAAAGATAAGCTGATAGCTAAATGCTAACGGCTAAAAGCTCAAAAATATGAGAGATTATAAGAAATTTTTAGTTTGGGAAAAATCACATCAGTTAACGCTTGATATTTATCGAAACACCAGTTCGTTCCCAAAAGAAGAACAATTCGGATTAATTAGCCAGATGAAAAGGTCTTCCAGTTCTGTTCCAACGAACATTGCAGAAGGATGTGGGAGAAATTCGGATAAATATTTTTGTAGATTTTTATATATTGCATTTGGTTCTGCAAATGAATTAGAATATCAAATATTGTTGAGCACAGATTTAAAATTTATTGAGTTAGAAAATGCCCAAAAACTTCTTTTACAGATTGAAGAAGTAAAAAAAATGTTAAACGGATTGATAACAAAATTAAATAAAGCTAACAGCTAACAGCTGAATGCTATAAAGCTAAAAGATATGTTCCCATTACAAAGAGGACGTCGTTTAAGAGTAAACGAATCCATAAGAAGTTTAGTTCGCGAAACCACATTAAGTCCAAGTGATTTTATGTTTCCGATGTTTATTGCAGAAGGAGAAAATGTGCAAGTCGAAATTCTATCGATGCCAGGAATTTTCCGTCGTTCGATTGATTTAACGGTGAAAGAAATTAAAGAAGTATTCGATTTAGGGATTCGTGCCGTGAATATCTATGTGAAAGTTAGCGAAGATTTAAAAGACAATACAGGAAAAGAAGCTTGGAACCCAAACGGATTGATGCAACAAGCTATTCATGCTATCAAAACAGCTTGTCCTGAAATGATTGTGATGCCCGATGTGGCGTTGGATCCGTATTCCATTTACGGTCATGACGGAATAATTGAAAATGGCGATGTGGCAAATGATGCTACTAATGAAGCTTTAGTAAAAATGGCCGTTTCGCATGCGCAAGCGGGAGCCGATTTTGTAGCGCCAAGCGATATGATGGACGGACGCGTTTTGCGTTTGCGTCAAGGATTGGATGCTGCAGGATTTCAAAATGTGGGCATTATGAGCTATTCGGCTAAATATGCTTCGGCATTTTACGGCCCTTTTCGCGATGCTTTGGGAAGTGCGCCAAAAGACGCTGATATTGAAGTTCCAAAAGACAAAAAAACCTATCAAATGGATTATGCCAATCGCATCGAAGCCATCAAAGAAGCGCTTTGGGATGTAGAAGAAGGCGCCGATATGGTCATGGTAAAACCCGGAATCGCCTATTTAGATATCGTTCGCGAAGTCAAAAATGCCGTGAATGTTCCTGTAACGGTTTTTCATGTATCAGGTGAATATGCCATGATTAAAGCAGCTTCAGAAAGAGGTTGGCTAGACCATGACAAAATTATGATGGAACAATTGATGTGTATCAAGCGTGCTGGCGCTAGTTTAATTTCGACTTATTTTGCTAAAGAAGCTGCCATTTTATTAAATAAACGATAAATTAATTATGAAAGTGTATTTGAAATTTCTGTTTATGGTATCAATAGTTTTCAGTTTGATTAGTTGTGGTAAAAAAACAGAAACTGAGACAAAGGTAAATCCTTTTGTATCAACCGAAACAGAAACTTCTGTGCTTACACCTGAAGCATTTGGAAAAGAACTTTTTGAAGGAAAAGGCATGTGCGCCACTTGTCATAAAGCAGATGTTGCAACTTCAGGGCCAAGTATAAAAGATATTTCTAAAATGTATACAGATAAAAAAGCAAGTATTTCTTTGTTCTTACAAGGTGAAACGGATCCTATTGTTGACCCATCACAATATGAAATTATGAAAGCCAATTTAGAAATTACAAAAACCATGACGGACGAAGAATTACAAGCTTTAGAAATGTATATGTTAAGTGTAAAATAAAAAAAGCTCAAAACAATGTTTTGAGCTTTTTTTGTACGGGTAAAAGGACTCGAACCTTCACACCTTGCGGCACCAGATCCTAAGTCTGGCGTGTCTACCAATTTCACCATACCCGCGATAATTGGAGTGCAAATATATAATTAAGTTTTCTTTTCGCAAATTAATTGCTTCTTTTTATTTCGTGTACATTTCTGTAAAGTATTTGTAAAACAACGGAATGGTTTCAATGCCTTTCATGTAGTTGAAAATTCCATAATGTTCATTTGGCGAGTGTATGGCGTCACTATCCAAGCCAAATCCCATTAAAATAGTTTTGCTTTTCAATTCTTTTTCAAACAAAGCAACAATTGGAATACTGCCACCTGAACGAACCGGAATTGCCGAAACACCAAACGATTCTGTATAGGCTTTATTAGCAGCTTGATAACCAATACTGTCAGTTGGTGTTACATAACCTTGTCCACCATGATGAGGTGTTACCTTAACAGTTACTGCACTTGGCGCAATACTTTCAAAGTGTTTTTTAAATAATTCTGTTATGTTTTCCCAATCTTGATTTGGAACCAATCGCATCGAAATTTTCGCAAATGCTTTACTTGCAATTACGGTTTTTGCCCCTTCACCAGTGTAGCCACCCCAAATTCCATTTACATCTAAAGTAGGGCGAATAGAATTTCTCTCATTTGTAGTGTAACCTGCTTCTCCGAAGGTATCTGCAATGTTTAAAGCTTTTTTATATTCGTCTTCAGAATACGGTCTTTTTGCCATTTCGGCTCTTTCTTCTAAAGATAATTCTTCCACACCTTCGTAAAAACCCGGAATTGTAATATGATTGTTTTCATCGTGTAACGAAGCAATCATTTTGGTTAATATATTAATAGGATTGGCAACGGCACCACCATATAAACCAGAATGTAAATCTCTATTTGGGCCAGTTACCTCTACTTCTACATAACTTAAGCCACGTAAACCTGTTGTAATGGAAGGTTGCGTATTAGAAATCATTCCCGTATCTGAAATTAAAATTACATCACAAGATAATTTTTCCTGGTAGCGTTCCACGAACCAACTTAAGCTTTTAGAACCAACTTCTTCTTCTCCTTCAATCATAAATTTTACGTTACAAGGTAAATTATTATTGGCAATCATGTATTCAAAAGCTTTTACATGCATGTACATTTGACCTTTGTCATCACAAGCGCCACGAGCGAAAATTGCACCTTCTGGATGAATTTCTGTAACTTTAATCACAGGTTCAAACGGGGGAGACGTCCATAATTCTATTGGATCTGCGGGCTGTACATCATAATGGCCGTATACCAAAATAGTTGGCAAATTTGGATCAATTATTTTATGTCCGTAAACGATTGGATAGCCGGGTGTTTCGCACATTTCTACTACATCACAACCAGCTTTTTCCAAGCTAGATTTTACAGCTTCTGCGGTATTAATTACATCTTGAGCATACGCACTATCTGCGCTAACAGATGGCATTTTTAGTAATTCAATTAATTCTTTAATAAAACGTTCTTTGTTTTCCTGAACGTATTGTTTTATGTTTTCCATGATTATTTTTTATAAAGTCCAAATATACGAATTCAATATCAATGTTAAAAATCAACGTCAAAAAACATACTAAAACGCTGATTTAAAAATAATTGAACATTGAACATTGAACATTGAAAATTATTATTATCTTTGCACCCTTAATTAACCGAGGTCGAGTACCTCAAATTTAATCCAAAAGATTATGCCAGTAAAAATTAGATTACAAAGACATGGTAAAAAAGGAAAACCTTTTTTCTGGATCGTAGCGGCAGATGCCCGCGCAAAAAGAGATGGTAAATACCTAGAAAAAATAGGTACATACAATCCAAACACTAATCCTGCAACTATTGATTTAAATATTGATAGTGCTGTTCAATGGTTACACAATGGTGCACAACCAACTGACACGGCTAAAGCAATTTTATCTTATAAAGGCGCTTTATTGAAATATCATTTAGATGGAGGTGTAAGAAAAGGTGCTTTAACACAAGAACAAGCAGATGCTAAATTAGCAACATGGTTAGATGCTAAATCTGGAAAAGTTGATGCTAAAAAAGATGGTTTAAGCAAAGCGCAAGCGGATGCTAAAACTAAAGCTTTTAAAGCAGAACAAGTAGCAAACGAAAAACGTATAGCTGCTATTGCTGATGCTTTAAAAGCAGAAGAAGTAGTTGAAGCTGTTGCTGAAGTAACTGAAGAAGTTGCTGTAGAAGTTGCTGTAGAAGAAGAAGTTGCTGTAGAAGAAGTTGTTGAAGTTGAAGCTGTTGCTGAAGTTACTGAAGAAGTTGCTGTAGAAGAAGTTGTTGAAGTTGAAGCTGCTGCTGAAGTAACAGAAGAAGTTGCTGTAGAAGAAGTTGTTGAAGTTGAAGCTGCTGCTGAAGTAACAGAAGAAGTTGCTGTAGAAGAAGTTGTTGAAGTTACTGAAGAAGTTGCTACAGAAGAAGAAGTTGAAGCTATTACAGAAGAAACTACAGAAGCTCCTGCTGCTGAAGGAAACAACGAAGAAAAAGAAGCTTAATATACTGCGATAATGCGTAAAGATGAATGTTTCTATTTAGGCAAAATCGCTAAAAAATTTAGTTTCAAAGGGGAATTACTTATCTTTTTAGATACAGATGAACCTGAACTTTATCAAAATTTGGAATCAGTTTTTATTGAATACAATAAAAATCTGGTTCCATTTTTTATTGTAAAATCTTCCATTCATAGAGATAAATTTTTACGAGTTAAATTTGAAGATGTTGATACGGAATTAGAAGCCGAAAACATGAAAAATTTAGAAGTGTATTTACCTCTAACTATGTTACCAAAACTTGAAGGCACCAAATTTTATTTTCACGAAATTATAGGTTTTAAAGTTACAGACCAACGCTTAGGCGATATTGGAACTGTTCACGCCATTTTGGATAATGCCGCACAACCTATTTTTGAAATTTTCAAAGGACAAAAACAAGTTTTAGTTCCTATGATTGACTCTTTTATTATAGAAGTCAATAGAAAAGAGAAAGAACTGGTTTTAGATACACCAATTGGTTTAGTGGATTTGTATTTGGAGTAGTCAATTTCAACATTCAACATTCATTACTCAACATTCATAATTTAATTTATGATTTTCAAATTCAAACAATTTTCCATTCAACAAGAAAAATCTGCCATGAAAGTGGGAACAGATGGTGTTTTGTTGGGTGCTTGGACACCGCTAATTAACAATCCATATAACATACTTGATATTGGAGCTGGAACAGGAATAATTTCACTTATGTTAGCCCAAAGAAGTCATGCAGAACAGATTGATGCTATTGAAATTGAAGAAAATGCTTATGAAGAATGTGAAGATAATTTTGAAAATTCGCCTTGGGCAGACCGATTATATTGCTATCACACCGGTTTAGATGAATTTGTAGCTGAATTAGAAGAAATTGAAGAAGAATACGACATCATTGTTTCCAATCCGCCCTTTTATTCTGAAGATTATAAGACAGATAACGCATCACGAGATTTAGCTCGTTTTACAGATGCATTACCTTTTGATGAATTGATAGAAGCAGCCTATTTGTTATTGTCAGAAAACGGAATCTTTTCTGTAATTATTCCCTATTCCGCAGAAGAAGATTTTATTGGTTTAGCAAAACAATCTTTATTATTTCCGTTAAAAATTACTCGAGTAAAAGGCACGCAAACTTCTGAAATTAAAAGAAGTTTATTGGCATTTACTCGAATAGAACAAACGCCAAGTATTGATGAATTAATTATTGAAACTTCTCGTCATCAATACACTCTAGAATACATTGAACTAACAAATGAATTTTATTTGAAAATGTAATTTTTAACTTTTGTTTTCTAATAAATCTAACAATTCAATTTACTTTTGTTAAAAAATAATTACTTTTGTCATTCAAATCGATTTATAAAAAATTTATATATGAAATCGCCATAAACAAAATCGTTTGCTTGCAAACACCAATGAAAATAAAGCGATACCATATGACCTTTAAAAAACAATAAATATTTACATATGAAACCAGATTTATTTCAATCACCAGATTATTATTTGTTAGATGATTTATTATCAGAAGAGCACAAATTAGTTCGTGATGCGGCAAGAGCATGGGTAAAAAAAGAGGTTTCTCCAATTATTGAAGACTATGCACAGCGGGCTGAATTTCCAAAACAAATTGTAAAAGGTTTGGGAGAAATTGGCGGTTTCGGACCCTACATTCCAGTGGAATATGGTGGTGCGGGATTAGATCAAATTTCTTACGGATTAATAATGCAAGAAATTGAAAGAGGCGATTCTGGTGTGCGATCTACTTCCTCTGTACAATCTTCATTGGTAATGTTCCCAATTTGGAAATACGGAAATGAAGCACAACGCATGAAATATTTACCAAAATTAGCTACTGGAGAAATGATTGGTTGTTTCGGTTTAACAGAACCAAATTATGGTTCAGATCCAGGAAGTATGATTACTAACTATAAAGATATGGGTGATCATTATCTTTTAAATGGTGCTAAGATGTGGATTTCAAATTCGCCTTTTGCAGATATTGCTATTGTTTGGGCAAAAAATGAAGAAGGAAGAATTCATGGTTTAATTGTAGAAAGAGGCATGGAAGGTTTCTCTACTCCAGAAACACATAATAAATGGTCGTTACGTGCTTCTGCTACGGGTGAACTTATTTTTGATAACGTAAAAGTGCCAAAAGAAAATTTATTACCAAATAAATCTGGACTTGGAGCGCCGCTAGGATGTTTAGATTCAGCACGTTATGGAATTGCTTGGGGCGCAATTGGTGCCGCTATGGATTGCTACGATACGGCTTTGCGTTATTCTAAAGAAAGAATTCAGTTTGACAAACCAATTGGCGCGACACAATTACAACAAAAGAAATTAGCAGAAATGATTACCGAAATCACAAAAGCGCAATTATTAACTTGGAGATTGGGTGTATTAAAAAATGAAGGAAGAGCTACAACAGCTCAAATTTCTATGGCCAAAAGAAATAATGTAGACATGGCTTTAACAATTGCGCGAGATGCTCGTCAAATTTTAGGCGGAATGGGAATTACGGGCGAATATTCTATCATGCGTCATATGATGAATTTAGAATCTGTTGTTACTTATGAAGGTACGCACGACATTCATTTATTGATAACAGGAATGGACATTACCGGTCTTTCTGCATTCAAATAATTTATTAATTAGATTAAACAATAAATAAAATTGATACAAAATGCTTTTCTATATGGAGAAGCATTTTTACTTTTGTACCAATATTAGAAATATAAAAACAATGCGATGAATACGAATACGATAAAAACTAAAATTGATCCGTTAAGACAAGAATTGTTACATCATTCTTTGTACTCAAAAATTCAAACAGTTGAAGATTTACATGTTTTTTTAACACACCATATTTATGCAGTTTGGGATTTTATGTCTTTGTTAAAAGGATTGCAAATTCATTTAACTTCGGTTTCTATTCCTTGGACGGCTTCACCAAACCCAGAGTTACGCTATCTAATTAATGAAATTGTAGTTGCAGAAGAATCTGATTTGGCAATAGACGGTTCACGACAAAGTCATTTTGAAATGTATTTAGATGCCATGAAAGAATGCGGCGCAACGACACAACCCATTTTAGAATTTTTAGAACAAGTGGCTACTACCAAAAATGTTTTTGTAGCTATTAAAAATGCTAATTTACCTGAAGAAGTTAAAGACTTTTTGCATTTTACATTTACTGTAATTGAAACAGGGCAACCACACAAAATAGCGGCTGCATTTACATTTGGTCGTGAAGATTTAATTCCGAATATGTTTACTGAAATAGTTAAAAGTTTTCA
>NSHO01000033.1 GCA_002737105.1 Flavobacteriales bacterium
GACAAGTTATAAACGAGTCGGGATTTTTTTATTACTTTCGCATAATAAATAATTTACTACATAAAATAAAAATATATGAGCTTAGCTACACAAGTTATGGATAGCATGAAAGATGCTATGAGAGCCAAAGATACAGTGGCTCTTGAAGCGTTACGTGCTATTAAATCGGAGATATTAATAGCGCAAACTGCTTCAGGTTCTAAAGAAGAAATTTCAGAAGCGGACGAAATTAAAATCTTACAAAAATTAGTAAAAATGCGTAAAGACAGTTACGAAATTTTTACTTCACAAAATCGTACCGATTTAGCTGAACCAGAATTAGCTCAAATTGCAGTGATTGAAAAATTCTTACCCGCACAATTATCAGAAGCAGAAGTAGAGGCAATTGTAGCTAAAATTATTGCAGAAACTGGTGCATCTGGTATTGCAGCAATGGGAAAAGTTATGGGCTTAGCCGCAGCACAAATTGGCGGACAAGCAGAAGGAAAAACAATTTCTACGATTGTAAAAAAACTATTGGTTTAAACAAATTAGACAGGTTAGACTTCTTAGACAGGTTAGATATCTTAGACAGATTAGATGACTTAGATTTTATCTAACTTTCTATAAATCCAACAGTCTAAATTGTCTAAAAATCTAACAATCTAAAAAAGGCTTCGTAGTTCAACTGGATAGAATGACGGATTTCGGCTCCGTTGGTTGCAGGTTCGAACCCTGCCGAGGTCACAATTATTTCCTATTTATTGGGGTTAAAAAGGTTTTTGCTAAACATATAAATAGTAAATAGTAGTGAAAACCTTTTTCTGTTATGAAGGAACAATGTGCCTGCTGGCATGGTGAAAAAAATCCTTCACCTGAATAAGTAAAGGATTCAATTGATTTTTTTAAGAAATATTATTTTGTGATATTTTTCAAATCAGCAATTATTGCCGTTGGATTTACAGCTCCAAAAACGTAATTTCCTGCAACTAATACATCTGCACCAGCATCTGCTAATTGTTTAGCATTTTTGTTGGTTACACCGCCGTCAATTTCAATTAAAGTATTTGTTTTGCATCTTGAAATCATTTCTTTTAATTTGGCTACTTTATCATACGTTTTTTCAATAAAACTTTGTCCGCCAAAACCTGGATTTACACTCATGATACAAACCAAATCAATATCCTGAATAATGTCTTCCAAAACTTTTACGCTAGTGTGTGGGTTGATTGCCACTCCTGCTTTCATGCCCTCTGCTTTGATAGCTTGAAGCGTTCTGTGTAAATGATTACAAGCTTCATAATGAACGGTTAAAACATTAGCTCCTAATTTAGCAAAAGTGGTAATGTATCTGTCGGGATCTACAATCATTAAATGTACATCTATAGTTTTTGTGGCATGCTTTGAAATAGCTTGCAAAACAGGCATCCCAAAAGATATATTGGGTACAAAAACGCCATCCATGATGTCAATATGAAACCAATCAGCTTCACTGGCATTAATCATTTCAATGTCGCGTTGTAAATTAGCAAAATCGGCAGCTAAAACCGAAGGAGCGATAAGTGTGTTTTTCATTTAAGTATATTGTTTGTGCAAAAATAGATATTTTAAAAAAACTCCGAAAGTGTTTCCGGAGTTTTGATGTTAAGACTTTTGGCTTTAGTCTTTACGACTAAATTTATCCTAAATATGTTTTTAAAATTTTACTTCTTGAAGTATGTTTTAATCTTCTGATGGCTTTTTCTTTAATTTGACGAACACGTTCACGAGTTAAATCAAATGTTTCGCCAATTTCTTCCAACGTCATTGGATGCTGGTCGCTTAATCCAAAATATAAACGCACTACATCTGCTTCTCTTGGTGTTAAGGTTTCTAAAGCACGTTCAATTTCAGTTTGAAGTGATTCGTGAATTAATTCTCTATCTGGATTTGGTGATTCCCCTGAACGTAAAACGTCGTATAAATTGGAATCTTCTCCTTCAACAAGAGGGGCATCCATTGACAAGTGACGACCAGAGTTTTTCATAGACTCCTTTACGTCATTCACCGTCATGTCTAATTCTTTTGCAATTTCTTCAGCAGAAGGTGGTCTTTCATTAGATTGCTCTAATAAAGCGTACATTTTGTTAATTTTATTGATAGAACCAATTTTGTTCAAAGGCAAACGAACAATACGAGATTGTTCAGCTAACGCTTGTAAAATCGATTGACGAATCCACCATACCGCGTACGAAATGAATTTGAAACCACGTGTTTCATCAAAACGCTGTGCGGCTTTAATTAAACCTAAGTTTCCTTCGTTAATTAAATCGGGTAATGTTAATCCTTGATTTTGATATTGTTTGGCAACCGATACTACGAAACGTAAATTCGCTTTTGTTAATTTTTCTAAGGCACTTTGGTCACCCGCTTTAATACGTTGTGCTAATTCTACTTCTTCATCGGCAGTAATTAAATCTACTTTACCAATTTCTTGTAAATATTTGTCTAAAGAAGCAGTTTCACGGTTGGTAACCTGCTTGGTTATTTTAAGTTGTCTCATTGAATTTCCCCCTCAATTTATTAGTTTTGTTTGTTATACGTAAGAAAAAGTAAAAAGTTACAAAAAATAGTAATAAGTTTAACACCAACTTAAAAATTCAGTTTTAAGAATACAAAAGAGTTTTTAAAGATTGGGATTGTTTAAATATATTGATTATATTAAAATGAAATTAAAAAAAAATATTTAGAAATCTAAGAAATTGGCAACATCTTTACCATTCCATTTTCCTAAAAATTTGTAAGGAATAAATCGTGCAAATAGTTCTTCTTTATACCATTTAAGTTTTCTGGTTAGACGAACAACTTCTTTGTGCTTTTCGTTTTTGTAGGCATAATCAATCATTTCTGCTTGTGTTTTCCAAATGCTCAAAGTAGCTTGCTGGATTAAAGGCCATTCGCCAACACCAATTGACAGCGCTAATCCATCGTAATCTTCTAAACTTTTACTTACTTGACCTACTTTTCTCCAAAAAGAAATCAATTTTGAAATCCGAATACTAGCTCTTGTCAAAACCATAACAGGTTTATCTAAAGCCAAAGTGGCATTGGAAACAAATGGTTGTTTTCCATCCCATTTTCCGTGAGCTTCTGCAGCATGTGCAAAAACGGTAAATAATTCGGCGCTTTTGGATTTATACTTGTTAAAAAATGAATTTTTTTCAAAAAAAGTAGTTGCCTGCATTTCTGATTCCCAAATGCATAATAAGCCATAAGTACCAAAGTTGGGTTTTGAACTGAAACCATTTTCAGCTCCTGAACCCAGTAATTTATAAAACACTAATCCTTCAATATTTTTGAAATGTGCATGACCTAATTGCATTTGCGAAAAAGCCCAAAGTTTATTGGAAAAAGTTTCCAATTTAAAAAAAGTACAAGTGGTTATTTGGCTCATGAGTTTGTATTATATTTTAGATAGATTTATGATCGTAATCCAGATTATTTTTTTTCAACAACCACTATTTGTATGCCCATTGGAATTAGTTTTTCAAATGCAAAAATAGGAAATGTAACTACTTTTAAAAGTACAAGCGGCCAAAAATGATTTGACATACTCCCTGACCAATCAATCCCTTTTTTTTGCATGCTGCCAAGCCACCAAAGGGTAAACGCATCAAGGGTTCCGTATCGTAAATGTTTTTTAATTTTCCATTTGTCTTTTTGAAACAAAAGGTCAAAACTTTTTTTGGTTGGTAACGAAATATGTCTTGGACTATGCCAACCTTGCCAATTTGATTTTTGAATTTTTGCGCTAATGCTATTATAATCAGGTACTTCAATAATTAATTTTCCTCCACATTTAAGACAATTATAGAGTGCTTCTATTGTTTGACTCGGGTTGTAATCGTGTTCTAAATAATGCCATAATGTAATTATATCAAATTGTTTATCAGAAATATAATTTTCAATCGCGATTTTTTTAAGTTCTAAGTTGGGAAAATTTTTGCCTTTCCAGCCTGAATCTGAAAAATCAATTCCAGTACATTTTGCTTTTGCTTTTTGTTCTAAAATTTCCAAAAAACTTGGATTACCACATCCTACATCAAGAACATTAACGTTAGGATTATTTTTTTTAAGATATTTTTTTACAAAATTAACACGGTTTAAATCTAATTTTTTTTGACTGTTAGCTACAAATGAACTGTACTTTCCCCAGGCACTAGCTCCTCTATAAGGCAAGTAACTTTCTGTATAATATTGCTCTAATTCTTCGGGTGATGCTGGATTTGTTAAAAATACTGCTTCGCAATTATTGCAAATATTAAAAGTGTAAAGCTCGTTATTTGTCTCATGCATTAGCGCTTTTGTAGACATGTAAAAAGCACTTTCGGTTTTTTTACAAATCGGGCAATAGGTAGCATTTGTATGTTCCATTTTATAGTTTAATTTATATGCAGCTCATGAAAAATATACAGAATAAACTTAAATAAAAGTGTGAAAACTTATTATGAAGATTAGGATAATTATTCAGAAATATGCTGTTTTATGCATTAACAATTTTAGTTTGTTTTAAGGCATCTTGAATATATTTTTTCTTAATAATTAGCATTCCAAAACTTTCTCCACCATCTTTTCCTATATTTTTGTGATGCATTTTGTGTGCGCGACGCAATGCTAAAACATAGACATTTTTTGTTTTAGTAAGTACTTTGAAACGTTGGTGTATTACTAAATCGTGTACAACAAAATAGGCTAAACCATACAATAAAATACCAAAACCAACCCAAGTGTACCAAGCATATTGGTTCATCATTCCAAACATAATAAGCAACCAACTTGGCACAGCATAAATGATAAAAAACAAGTCATTTCGTTCAAACCAACTTTTATGGTCTTTTTTGTGGTGATCAGCATGAAAATACCACAAAAAGCCGTGCATGACATACTTGTGATTTGCCCAAGCCGAAAATTCAGTAAGTATAAATGTAACTAAAACAATGCTGCAATTAATTAGTATTTCCATGTTAAATAAATATAAATAATGAGGTAAAAAATATAATTTGTAAAATCAAAATAATTAAAGACACTGTTCTATTGGCTTTAATGATTATAGGGTAAAAAAGGTACGAAATAAAAAAAGCAACTCCAATCCAGCCCAAATAATTATGTATACTAGGTAGCCCACTTTCAAATTGCCAAAAATCAAGTTTTGGTGCCACTTGTTCTATCAATAAATCTATAAGTGTAACTAGTAAAGCAGCAACAACCAATACTGTTATTTTGTTTGCAAAGATACTACTTACTATTCTAATTCCAGCACAAATAAGCATTGCCCAATTGATAGAAATTATTAGGGGTACTTCAAGTAATTTTATGCCTAATCCGTTCCCATAGGAATATTTCCCAAAAATTAACCCAGTTTTTACGCCAATTACTTCAAAAATATAACCTAAAAAAGCAATTGAAAAAAAGGCTAAAATAAATTTTTTGTCGGCAACTGGACTATGAATTAAAAAAACTAGACAAGTAAGTAATAAGGTATAAGGTGTAAATGGGCTAAAAAAAGCAGGATTTACTACAAACCCAATTGATCCAGAAATATATACCAGAATTAAGAAATATAAAAAATATGATTTGTACGTTTCTTTCATTTCAATTCTTTTTCTACTATAAGTTTACTGGCTATTTTTGCGCTAAACAGGCATAAAGGAATTCCTCCCCCAGGATGCACACTTCCGCCTACAAGAAACAAATTTTTAATACTAGATGAAAAGTTAGCATGTCTTAAAAACGCAGCAAATTGATTATTACTAGAATTGCCGTAAAGTGATCCGCCGTAAGACGAAGTTTGTTTTTCTATATCAACGGGACTTAACGTACTTTCTGAAATGATGTATTTTTCAATATCGGTTTCCAGCATAGCATTAATTTTAGCAATAACATTTTTCCGAATTGCGGTTGCATAATCGATACTTTCGTTTTTATTGTGCGGCACATTCACCATTACAAACCAGTTTTCACAACCTTTTGGCGCATCAGTTTTGCAATATTTTGAAGTAATATTGATATAAATCGTAGGATCATCAGTTGGAAATTGTTTTGAAAATAAATTGTCAAATTCCTTTTTATAATCATCGCTAAATAAAATATTATGCAATCCCAAGGCTGCAAATTCTTTATTTATTCCCCAATAAAAAACATAAGCGCTACTTGATTTTTCTTGTTGAATTAGTTTTTTTGGAGTATAAGATTTTGGCAGCAAATACTTATAAAGTACGTGTATATCTACATCACTTGCCACAATATCAAAAGGGTAACTTACCCCGTTACTTTTAATGGCGGATATGCGGTTATTGGTTCCAACTTCTAAGGTTTCAACAGCAGCATTATATTTAATTTCTACATTAGCTTCTTCTGCAAGTTTGACTAAATGTGTTGTAATTTGGTGCATGCCTTTTTTAGGCAAATACGCACCAAGATTAAACTCTAAATGCGAAATCATATTCATTAATGCAGGAGCTTTGTATGGATTTGAACCATTATAAGTCGCAAATCGATTGAAAAGTTGTACTGTTTTTGGATTAGAAAATGTTTGCGAATTTTTTTGGTGCATTGTACTGAATAATCCCAAAAAAGGAGAAAACAATATACCTTTTAAAGTTTTAAGATTAATAAAATTTTTCAGTTGATGAAGTGATTGTTTTAAAAATAAATCTTCGGTAGTTTTAAAATAAAAAGCGCTGCGCTTGATGTATTTTAAAATAGTTTCTTTTTTTTCATTTAGTTTCAGATGTATTTCCTCAGCAAATTCTTCCAAATTAGCAGACGCTTTTAGCTGCGTTCCATCCGAATAAAAATAATTGGTAATAACATCTAATTTCTGGTACTCAAATGAAAGGGCGCTTCCTTGTAAAGTAGTCAATTCATCAATTAAAGAAGGCATTGTAAATAATGATGGACCTTTATCAAATCGGAATCCGTTAGTATTTAATTCACTCAATTTGCCACCAGGATAACTATTTTTTTCAAAAATTGTTACCTTAAACCCTTGATTGGCTAGTCGAATTGCTATTGCAAGACCACCAATTCCAGCTCCAATTACACCAACGGTTTTTGTCATTATATTTTATTAATTACTCACGTAAAATTAATTTTTTATAGAGCGTTAAAAGTATAACAAAAGTTAAAAAAATCCTATAAATAAAAAAACAAATTACTAACCAAAAACTACAAATTTATGTTTATTTAAAGTTAAAAACCCCAATTCACATTATAAATTGGGGTTTTTGGTAAACTATAAAAAATTAATTATTCTTTTTTCTCTTCTCTTGGAGGTCTTGGTAAAAGTGCTTTTCTTGACACTTTTTCTTTTCTAGTTTTTGGGTCAAGACCAAGGTATTTGACTTGGAATATGTCGCCCATATTTACTACATCCGTAACGTTTTCAGTACGTTCCCAAGCCAATTCAGATACGTGTAATAAAACTTCGTTTCCTGGCGCATCAGTATATTCTACCACCGCACCAAAATCTAGCATTTTAATTACTTTCACTTCATAAGCTTCTCCCATTTGTGGTTTGAAAATGATCGAATCAATTTTAGCCAATACTGCAGCAATTCCATCAGGATCAGTTCCAAGGATTTCAACTACACCTTGCTCATCAACTTCATTGATTACAATAGTACAACCCGTAGCTTTTTGTAATTCTTGAATTACTTTTCCGCCAGGTCCAATTAAAGCACCAATGAAGTTACCAGGAATTGTTCTCATGATAATTTTTGGTGCATGAACTTTAACGTCAGCATTTGGTTTGTCTAATGTTTCCATTAATTTTCCTAAGATATGCAAACGACCATCACGAGCTTGAGCCAAAGCTTGCTCCATGATTTCATATTTCAATCCGTCAATTTTGATGTCCATTTGACAAGCTGTAATTCCTTCTGAAGTTCCCGTTACTTTGAAATCCATATCTCCTAAATGATCTTCATCACCTAAAATATCAGATAAAACCGCAAAACGTTCTCCGTCAGTAATCAATCCCATTGCAATTCCAGAAACGGGACGAATCATTTGAATACCCGCATCCATTAATGATAATGTTCCCGCACAAACTGTAGCCATTGAAGACGAACCATTTGATTCTAATACTTCAGAAACTACACGGATCGTATAAGGACAATCAGCAGGAATCATGTTTTTTAAAGCTCTTTGCGCCAAGTTTCCGTGACCTACTTCTCTTCTTGAAGTTCCTCTCAACGGACGCGCTTCTCCTGTAGAAAATGGTGGGAAATTATAGTGTAAATAGAATTTTTCTTCTCCTTGCTCTGATGGCGAATCAATTTGGTTCGCTTCTCTAGAAGTTCCTAAAGTAGCTGTAGCCAAAGCTTGTGTTTCTCCACGTGTAAACAACGCCGATCCGTGAACCGATGGCAAATAATTTACTTCACTCCAAATAGGACGAATTTCAGTAGTTTTTCTACCGTCCAAACGCGTACCTAAATCTAAAGTTACATTACGAACCGCTTCTTTATTAGTTTTGTAGAAGTATTTAGAAACTAAATCTCCGTTTTCTGCTAATTCTTCTTCAGTAAATAAAGCTTTAACTTCTTCTTTTACAGCATCAAATGCAGCTGAACGTTCGTGTTTAGCGGAACCTTTGCTAGCAATAGCATAAATTTTATCATAAGCCGCCGCTTTTACTTTAGCGTAAATAGCGTCATCCGTTTTTTCAGTTTCGTACGTACGAACTTCTTTTTTTCCAAATGCTTGCGCCAATCTTTCTTGGGCAGCAATTTGTACTTTGATGTGTTCGTGAGCAAATTTAATGGCTTCCACCATTTCTGCTTCTGAAATTTCTTTCATTTCTCCTTCTACCATCGCAATAGAATCAGTAGAAGCACCAATCATCATATCAATATCTGATAATTCTAATTGTTCACGAGATGGATTGATGATGAATTTACCATCAATTCTTCCCACTCTAGCTTCTGAAATCAACGTTTCAAAAGGAATGTCAGACAAAGCCAAAGCTGCCGAAGCGGCTAATCCTGCTAAAGCATCTGGCATTACATTTTCGTCATGAGACATTAATTGAATCATAACTTGCACTTCCGCATGGTAATCTGATGGGAAAAGTGGACGCAATACACGGTCAACTAAACGCATCGTTAACACTTCGTTATCACTTGGACGTGCTTCTCTTTTAAAGAAACCACCAGGAAAACGACCTGCTGCTGCAAATTTTTCACGGTAATCTACCGTCAAAGGTAAAAAGTCAATGCCTGGGCTTGCTTTTCTTGAAGAAACAACTGTACCTAAAATAACAGTATTTCCAATTCTTACTACTACAGATCCGTCTGCTTGTTTAGCTAAACGACCTGTCTCGATTGTGATGCTTCTGCCATCACCTAAATCGATTTTTTCTACAAATAATTGTGGAATCATAAATTTAATTCTCAAAAGGTTATACAAAGGGTTAGTTGTGTTGTTGTTGTTGTAAGTTGTTGTAGTTGTGTCTAACCCAATGAAAAACCAAACTTTTCTGCGTTGCTTATAAACAAAAAGGGGCGCAAAGCCCCTTTAGTGTATTATTTTCTAATTCCTAATTCTTTAATTATTTCACGGTATCTTAAGATATCTTTCTTTTTTAAGTAATCTAAAAGACTTCTTCTTTTACCTACTAAAAGCACCAGCGATCTTTCTGTGTTGTAATCGTGACGATTTTTTTTCAAGTGTTCTGTTAAGTGCGAAATTCTAAATGTGAATAATGCAATTTGTCCTTCAGCAGAACCTGTGTTTTCAGCTTTTCCTCCGTGTTTAGCGAAGATGTCAGCTTTTGTTTCTTTAGTCAAATACATGCTAATATTATTTAAATGATTATTATGTAGATTGAGTTTATCTCAATACGGGTGCAAATTTACAAATTAATTTTGAAGTTGCAACTTTTAGCTCTTTTTATTTTAACCACAAATTTCTAAACATTTTCTTTTTGTCATAATCGGCCGCTTGTTTCTCAATGTTGAAGTAACGATGTCCTCTTGGATCATTGCCAACTCCAGCCAAATACGCCCAATTTCCCCAATTGCTACAAACGTCGTAATCGATTAATTCTTGTTCAAAATACGCTGCGCCAAATCGCCAATCCATGTTGAGTTCATTGCAAAAATAACTTGCAACATTTTGCCTACCACGATTACTCATAAATCCGGTTTGTTGTAATTCGAGCATATTGGCATTAATAAAATCAGAAGCTGTTGCGCCATTCATCCATTGCGAAAGCAGCTTTTCATTCAAGGATTTCGAATTCACTTTTTCGGTTTTTATGCCTTCATACAAGAAAAATTTCGTTTGGTGTTTTTTAAACATAAATCGGAAAAAGTCCCTCCAAAGTAATTCAAAAACCAACCAATAAGTGGAATCATTTGCACCAAATTGCTTCTCGTATTTTTTAATTTCTGCATAAATAAATCGCGATGAAATACAACCCATTGCTAACCAAGCAGAAAATTTTGATGAGTAATCAGCGCCCACCATTCCGTTTCTAGTTTCTTTGTACGATGACAAGCATTGCGTATCGTAAAAATAATGATGCAATCGTTGTAAAGCTTCCGTTTCGCCGCCTTTA
Organism: Flavobacteriales bacterium; assembly: GCA_002737105.1. The sequence goes on from NSHO01000033.1 coordinate 10,583, forward strand.
AATTGTATCACTGCTCGAGAATCGATTGTAGTTTTGGCTAAGCCTAAATCTTCTAAAGTTGGTAATTGCAAAGCTGAAATTTTAGGCGAATTAATTTTCGTTGGTGCATCAAAAGCTGCTCTTATTTCGGAATCTTTTTCTGTTTTTTTTCTGAAATTAGAAAACACATCAGGAATGTCTTTGATAGAAAAAGGTAGATCTTCGGCATGGTATAAAGTACTTGTGCTAATTTTTTCTAATTCGCAACGCACTTTAAATAATTCATCTTGCACCTTTTTCTCCGTTTGTTTTTCTTCAAAAGCTACTTCTCGTTTGACAAATACTTTTTGTGCTTTAAATTGATTTACAATTTTAGGGATTTCTATTTTAGGCTTTCCTCTTAAAATAAGCAATCCCGAACCCAAAGTTCTTAACCTTGCGTCTAAATCTTGAAGCGATTCCAATAAAAATTGTGCTCTAAAACTGCCTGTTTTTTTAAGTCCGTAGGAAGTGGTTTCAAAATGGGAATCGTCAAAACAATACACGGGAATTACATTCTCGCTTATGGCTATTGCTTTCACAAGGGTTTCGTTGTCTTCTATTCGTAAGTCGGTTTTAAACCAAACTATTGCTGTTTTTATCATAACTCATTGATGTTTTTCAAATAATAATCCGCTTGCTCTAACAAGGCAACTTTATCATCAGGTTTCATTTTTCGCCACACATTATACATCATTCCAATGCGGGGATTTTTACCTAATTTGTCTTCGTTTTTATCATAAAAATTCCAATACAAACTATTGAACGGACAGGCTTTTTCACCCGTTTTTATTGCTTTTTTATAATAGCAGCTTCCGCAATAATGACTCATTTTATCAATATATGTTGCTGAACTTACATAGGGTTTGGTTCCTACAATACCGCCATCGGCAAACTGACTCATGCCGCGTGTATTGGTAATTTCTACCCATTCAATTGCGTCAATGTAAATACCTAAATACCACGCATCGACTTCGTCAGGATGAATTCCAGCTAAAAGGGCAAAATTCCCAGTAATCATTAATCGCTGGATATGGTGTGCGTAAGCATAATTTAAGGATTGATTAATCGCATCTTTCAAACAATTCATTTTTGTTTTGCCTGTCCAAAACCATTCTGGAAGTTGGTTTTCGTTATTGAAATAATTCATCGTAGCATATTCTGGCATTTTGTTCCAATAAATTCCACGCATGTATTCGCGCCAGCCAATAATTTGGCGCACAAATCCTTCCAACTGATTGTAAGCGATTTCTTCAGGGCGATTTCCCCATTCTGTAATGGCTCGTTGGATCACTTCCAAAGGTGAAATTAATTTTATATTCATCGAAAATGAAATTCGGGCATGATATAACGACCACTCGTTTGGTGTCATGGCATCTTGATAACTTCCAAAAAGTGCCAAACATTCGGTTACAAAAAAATCGAGTAATTCTAACGATTGTGCTCTGTTGATGGGCCACACAAAATTTTCAGCATCAATAGTTCCGATGGTTTTGATGTCTGTTTTTTTAATTTCAGAGAAAATTTCAGTAACATTATTATTGAAAACCAAAGGCGGTGTTGGTTTGTGGTCTTTTGGCAATTTTTTTCTGTTTTCGCCGTCATAATTCCATTTTCCGGTCAAAGGTTTATCGCCTTCCATCAAAATATGGTGCTTTTTGCGCATCATGTGGTAAAAACTTTCCATCAAAAAGGTTTTTTTACCTTCAAAAAAATCACCTAATTCGTTTCTAGAACTCATAAAATGTTCCGAATCGCAGACTGAAGTTGGTATAGATAGCGATTGGCACAAATTTTTCAGCTGTTCATCCAAACGGTATTCGTCAGGAAATTGGTATTCAAAATGGGTGAACTGCTCTTTTTCAACTAAAAAGCGAATGTTTTTTTCAAACGATTGTAAATTCGAAGCATCATTCAAATGCAGATAGATTACTTGGTGTTTTTTTGATTCTAATTCAGAGGCAAATTGTTGCATTGCAGAGAAAAAACCAACCACTTTTTGAATATGATGTTGGGTATAATCGGTTTCTGTGCGAATTTCCATCAAAACATAAGTCACGGAATTATTCACATCTTGAAACCAAGAATGATTGCTGTTTAATTGATCTCCGAGAAGTAATCGTAACGTTTTTGACATTTTTTTTATTTAAAGATTAAAGGATTTAAAAATTTAAAGATTTTATATGATTTTGATTTTTTCAATCTTTAAATCATTCCATTTTTTTATCTTTCATTCCTACATCTATCACTACAATATTTTACTTCGTCCCAAACCTTCTCCCATTTTTTGCGCCAAGTGAATGGTTTTTGGCAAACCATACAAATTTTTGTTGGTAGGTTTTGTTTTTTTACGCCTTTCATATTACAATTGCAGTTTATTTCTTTTCCATTCTATTCCTACTTTTGAACCTTTCGCAATAAAAACTGCCGCTGGTTTTGTCTCATTTAGAATTGCAAAATCTTTTCCGTACATCGCTTGAAAGTCGCAATCAATTTCATAATTTGAAATGGTATGCGTTTTCCAACTTGGATGTTGCAATTTGTATTCTTCTGTTTTTTTGTCGTTTACTTTGGTGAAGCCGAAGTAATGGTCGTAAATAAATTGTTCTAAACTATTACTTTTCATTTTGTCCGTTTCGAATGAATACGATACCTCCATGCTATTCCATTTGGAATTTACCAACCATTCAAATTTTATTTTTTGGAAATCCGAATTTACTTCTTGTTCATGTTTTGTGGGCACTACGGTATAATGCTCTTTGTATAATTTATTGGCAACCCAGGCCACAATTGGGTACGGAATGGTTTCGTTGATGAAAACTACGCCTCTTTTTATTTGATTGCCTTCTTTTCGAACAACATAAAAGCGCAAGTTAATTTCTTCAAAAGTTCCAAACCACGGAATTGGGATGTTAAATAATTGGGTATTTTTAAACATAAAGCCCACTAAACTGATGTAGCATTTGTCTTCAAACAAGTCGATTTCAACTCCTTTTGGCAAGTATGGAAGTAAAATTTGTGGGTCAATTTCATAATTTGCCATGATGATATTTTCCCAATCTGCTTTTAAGAATAGTGCCATTATTGTGTTTTCTTTTTTGTTTTTCGATTCGGATTACTTACGTGTTTTTTCAATATTCGTTTGCCTTCTTCTTTCACTTCTTCTTTTTTTCGAAAGCTCCACACGATATCGCTGGCATATTTTCTTGTTTCTTCTATGTTTACAATTGGTGCGGGATAATCTTTACCAATTATACAGTTGTAAAATTGCTGTTCCATTTCGTTCATTTTCCAAGGTTCGTGAAGCAATGAAACGGGAACTTCAGCTAATTCGGGCAACCATTTTTTGATAAAAATACCATCAGCATCATGCTCTTCGGAGTTTTTTATCGGACTGTAAATTCGTATGGTGTTAATTCCTGTTGTGCCTGATTGCATCTGAATTTGAGGGTAATGAATTCCTGGTTCGTAATCCAAA
>NSHO01000034.1 GCA_002737105.1 Flavobacteriales bacterium
GCTAAAGCTGAATCAATTAAGAAGTATTCTTGTTCCCAACCTAAAGTTGGCGTTATTTTTTTAATGTTTTTATCGAAATATTTAGCCACTTCTGTACCCGCAGCATCAATGGCGTTTAATGCTCTTAATAAAGGCGTTTTATTGTCTAAAGCTTCGCCAGTGTAGGATACAAATATTGTAGGAATACATAAAGTACTTCCAAATATAAAAGCTGGAGATGTTGGATCCCAAGCAGTATAACCTCGAGCTTCAAATGTGTTTCTTATTCCTCCGTTTGGAAAAGAAGATGCATCTGGTTCTTGTTGTACCAACTGACTTCCTCCAAATTTTTCAACAGGATCTGAACCATCCATAGACGTTTCAAAAAATGCATCATGTTTTTCAGCTGTTGTTCCTGTTAATGGTTGAAACCAGTGCGTATAATGCGTAACATTTTTTGATAAAGCCCATTCTTTCATTCCCATGGCTACGTAATCGGCAATTTTTCTATCAATTTTAGTACCTTGCTCTATGGCGTTTTTAACCGCTTTATAAGCATCTGGAGTTAAAAACTGACGCATAGATTTGTCGTTGAACACATTAGATGCAAAAATTTCTGATTTTCTTGCCGTTTCTTCAAAAGAAACTGGTTTTCTACTGGTAGCTTTATCTAAAGCTTGGAAACGAAGTGTAGCCATAAAGTTGGGTTTTAAAACTATTTAATAAATTTTACCTTACAAAAATATAAAATATTTACAAATAAAAAAACTTACCCCCTAAAAATTTAGGGGTACTTTAAAAATAATTTAATTTAATCATAAAATAATTTGAAATTTGAGGGGTCAACCCAACGAAAAGACAAAAGAGTATTTTTAATCTAATGAAGCTTAAAAATTCTGAATTTTAATTTATATTTGCTAAAAATCAATCATTATGACAGTTTGGATTATTTTTCTAATCGCTATATCTATATTTTTAGCACTTGATTTAGGTGTTTTTAATAAAAACCCACATATTATTAGCAGTAAAGAAGCATCAAAATGGACCATTCTTTGGGTAACGCTTTCTTTTATATTTTCTGGAATAGTATATTTGCTTTATGCTGGAAATTATATCGCCAATCCAACTGAATTAAAACCATCCCAAGCTTCGTTAAAATATATTACGGGTTATTTAATTGAACTTTCTTTAAGTGCTGACAATATATTTGTAATCGCTATTATATTCTCATCATTCAAAATACCACAAAAATACCAGCACAGGGTATTATTTTGGGGAATTATTGGCGCCATTATATTTAGAGGATTAATGATATTTTTAGGCGTAGCACTTATAAATAGATTTGAATGGATTATATATGTGTTTGGTGCTTTCTTAATTTTTACTGCTATGAAAATGCTTTTTAGCAAAGAGGAAGAAGAATTTGATCCAAAAGATTCTAAAATATATAAGTTTATTGGGAAAATATTTCCAGTCCATACCGAAATTGAAGGACAGAAATTTTTCATTAGAAAAGAAAACATCAATTATGTAACACCATTATTTATTGCGTTAATTGTAATTGAAGTCATGGATGTGATTTTTGCTTTAGATAGTGTTCCGGCAATTTTAGCCATTACTTCTGATCCGTTTTTGGTATTTAGTTCCAATATTTTTGCTATTTTAGGATTACGCTCGATGTATTTTTTCTTATCCAATATGATTGAAAAATTTAGTTACATTGAATTTAGTTTAATTGCAATTTTATCTTTCGTTGGTGTAAAAATGTTATTGATTCATCATTTTCCAGAATATTTCCCAGAATGGTTATCGTTAGCATTTATCGCATTATCCATAACTACTGGAGTTTTGGTTTCGTTACTAAAAAATAAAAATCAAACAAAAACAAACTAGTCTGAAAAAAAAATAAATGAAAATATATACTAAAACAGGTGACACGGGCACCACTGCGCTTTTCGGAGGCACTAGAGTACCAAAAGACCATATCCGAATTGAAAGCTATGGAACAGTTGACGAATTAAATTCTCATATCGGATTAATTCGTGATCAAGAATTCAATGCGCATTATAAAAACATTTTAATTGAAATTCAAGACAGGTTATTTACCGTTGGCGCTATATTAGCCACACCACCCGATAAAGAAGTATTAAAAAATGGTGAAAAACGCTTGCAAAATCTTGGCATCATAGAAAGCGACATTGAATTATTAGAATCAGAAATTGATGCTATGGAAGAAGCATTGCCTCCAATGACACATTTTGTTTTACCTGGCGGACATACAACTGTGTCATATTGTCATGTAGCACGTTGTGTTTGCAGAAGAGCTGAGCGTTTAGCAGTACATTTAAACCATAACGAACCTGTAGCAGAGATTGCGATTAAATATTTGAACCGACTTTCTGACTATTTATTTGTGTTGGCACGAAAATTGTCTCATGATTTGAACGCTGATGAAGTGAAATGGATACCTAGGAAATAGTATTCATTACTCAGTACTAAGTGTTCAGTCAATATAAAAATCTGTTCATTAAAAACTGAAAACTGACCACTGAAATTAAGTTCTTAAAATTTATTAAAAAAAAAACTTAAAAAAACTTGTCTTTTTGAGTAATAAATTTATTTTTGCATTAAACTAAAAATCTAAATAAGATGTATTGGACGTTAGAATTAGCATCATATTTAAGTGATGCGCCATGGCCTGCAACAAAAGACGAATTAATTGACTACGCCATCAGAGCTGGAGCACCTTTAGAAGTGGTAGAAAACTTACAATCTATTGAAGATGAAGGTGAAATTTATGAGTCAATGGAAGAAATATGGCCAGATTATCCTACAGATGAAGACTATCTTTGGAACGAGGATGAATATTAAAAAATAAATAACCAAATAAAAAGTCTCTTCGGTGAGGCTTTTTTTTTGGTTATCTTTACAAATGAATAAAACCGTAAGGTTAAATTATTATATAAAAATTAGATTATGAGTATTGTAAATTCGATATTAAAAATATTTGTAGGTGATAAATCTGCTAACGACATCAAGGCCATTCAACCTATCGTAAATAAGATTAATTCTTTTCAGGAAACATTAAAATCTATTTCACACGATGAATTAAGATCAAAAACAGCTTTTTTCAAAGACAAAATTAAACAAGCTCGTGCTGAAAAAGACACCAAAATTGAAGCTCTAAAAACGGAAGCAGAAAACACAATAGACGTTGATGCCCGAGAAAATATTTATGCTGAAATTGACAAATTAGAAAATGAAGCGTATGAAATTTCTGAAAAAACTTTAAATGAAATTTTACCAGAAGCATTTGCAGTATTAAGAGAAACCGCTCGTCGTTTTAAAGAAAACACATCAATTACAGTTACTGCAACTGCAAAAGATAGAGAACTTTCTGCAAACAAGCCTTATATTACAGTTGTTGGTGAAGAAGTAAATTGGGCCAACTCTTGGGACGCCGCAGGAAAACCAATTACTTGGGACATGATTCATTATGATGTACAATTAATGGGTGGAATTGTATTGCATCAAGGGAAAATTGCCGAAATGCAAACAGGAGAAGGAAAAACTTTGGTTGCAACGCTTGCACTTTATTTAAATGCACTTACTGGAAATGGTGTGCATTTAGTAACCGTAAATGACTATTTAGCCAAACGTGATAGCACTTGGAAAGCACCTTTATTCGAATTTCATGGATTAACTGTAGATTGTATCGACAATCACCAACCCAATACTGAAGCCAGAAGAAAAGCGTATAATGCCGATGTTACTTATGGTACAAATAACGAATTTGGTTTCGATTATTTGCGTGATAATATGGCCAACTCTCCTGAAGATTTAGTACAAAGAAAACACAATTATGCCATTGTAGATGAGGTCGATTCTGTTTTGGTAGATGATGCAAGAACGCCATTAATCATTTCTGGACCAGTTGAAGATGGTGAAAGACACGAATTCTTAGAATTAAAACCAAAAGTTGATAACCTATTCAATTTACAAAAACGAATTGCTACTGATTGTTTAACTGAAGCAAAACGTTTATTAAAAGAAGCAAATGTTAAAGATGGTGGTTTTCAATTATTAAGAACGTACCGTGCTTATCCAAAAAATAAAGCATTAATTAAGTTTTTATCTGAAGAGGGAATCAAACAAATTCTTCAAAAAACAGAAAATGCACACATGCAAGATAATAACAAAGATATGCCAAAAGTAGATGAGGCGTTATACTTTGTTATCGAAGAAAAAAATAATCAAGTAGAATTAACAGATAATGGAATCAAATTTTTATCTCAAGATACAGATGAAAATTTCTTCGTATTACCAGATATTTCTACTGGAATTTCAGCCATTGAAAAACAAAATTTAGATAAAGATGCAGAAGCAGAATTAAAAGAAGATTTATACAGAGAGTTTACTGTGAAATCAGAAAGGATTCACACGCTAACGCAATTATTAAAAGCTTATGCTGTTTTTGAAAAAGATACAGAATATGTGATAATGGACAACAAAGTAATGATTGTTGATGAATCAACTGGTCGTATTATGGATGGCCGTCGTTATTCTGATGGATTACACCAAGCTATTGAAGCAAAAGAAAACGTAAAAATCGAAGCAGCCACTCAAACTTTTGCTACTGTTACTTTACAAAATTATTTCCGAATGTATAGCAAATTAGCGGGTATGACGGGAACAGCTATCACAGAAGAAGGCGAATTCAATGAAATTTATAAATTAGATGTAGTTGAAATTCCTACTAACAGAAAAATGTCTCGTGATGACAGAGAAGATTTAATTTACCGTTCGGTACGAGAAAAATTTAATGCAGTTATTGAAGATGTTGTGGAACTTTCTAATGCTGGAAGACCAGTATTAATTGGAACCACATCAGTAGAAATTTCAGAATTATTAAGTAGAATGCTAAAAATGCGTGGCATCAATCATAATGTATTGAATGCAAAAATGCATAAAAGTGAAGCTGAAATTGTAGCAGAAGCAGGAAAATCAGGTGTGGTAACTATCGCTACAAACATGGCAGGTCGTGGAACAGATATTAAATTGTCACCAGAAGTTAAAGCAGCTGGCGGATTAGCCATTATAGGAACAGAACGACATGATTCGCGTCGTGTAGACCGACAATTACGAGGTCGTGCGGGTCGTCAAGGTGATGTGGGAAGTTCGCAGTTTTATGTTTCTTTGGAAGATAATTTAATGCGTTTGTTTGGATCGGATAGAGTCGCCAAAGTAATGGACAGAATGGGACTAAAAGAAGGTGAAGTTATTCAGCATTCTATGATGACAAAATCTATCGAACGGGCTCAGAAAAAAGTAGAAGAAAATAATTTTGGAACTCGTAAACGTTTATTAGAATACGATGATGTTATGAATTCACAACGTGAAGTGGTGTACAAACGTCGCCGTCATGCCTTACAAGGTGAGCGTTTAAAAGTAGATATTGTAAACATGATTTATGATACTTGCGAAGTTGTAGTAGAAAATAATAAAATTGTAAATGATTTTAAAAATTTCGAATTTCAATTAATACGAACGTTTTCTATTACTGCTCCAGTTACAGAAGCTGAATTTGCAAAGTTAAACATACAACAAATCGTTGCTAAAACATATAAAGCCGCTTACGCTTATTACGATGAAAAAGTAGTTCGTGATGCCAAAGAAGCGTATCCAATTATTAAAGATGTTTATGAAAACAATAATGGTCAATTTGAAAGAATTGTAGTGCCGTTTTCAGATGGTATAAAGACTTTAAATGTGGTTACAAACTTAACTAAATCATACGAATCACAAGGAAAATCGTTAATTACAGATTTCGAAAAAAATATCACTTTGGCAATTGTAGATGAATCTTGGAAAAAGCATTTACGTAAAATGGATGAAATGAAACAATCGGTTCAATTAGCGGTGCACGAACAAAAAGATCCTTTGTTAATTTATAAATTTGAAGCTTTTAAATTATTTAAAGCGATGATTGAGCAAGTGAATAAAGATGTGATTTCATTTTTATTTAAAGGAGAATTGCCTTCACAAAACGCTAACAATATTCAGGAAGCCAAACAAGTTACTAAAAAATCAAATTATACCGAATCAAAAGACACTTTGGATTCAGATGATTTAGCTGAAGCGAATAAACAAGCCGGAAACCAAGCGCAACAACGCCCACCAGTAACAGAAACTATTGTTCGCGACCAACCAAAAATTAATAGAAATGATAACGTAACAATTAAAAACGTTATGAGTGGAAAAAGTGACACTATGAAATACAAAAAAGCTGAACCTTTATTAGCTTCTGGTGAATATGTTTTAGTCAACGAATAATAATTATTTGTAAGTATAAAAAAAATCCTTAATTGCTTAAGGATTTTTTTTGTCAAGTTTTTTAGATAATTACTTTAAAATAGCTTCAAAATCTGGTTTAAAGTAATTTGGACCTTTCATTACTTTTCCATCTTCACGGTAAATGGGCTTTCCGTCTGCTCCCAATTTACTCATATTACTGCGCTGAATTTCATCAAAAACAGCTTCAATTTTATGTTGTAAACCATGTTCTAATATAGTTCCGCATAAAATGTATAACATATCGCCAAGTGCATCTGCGATTTCAACTATATCATTATTTTGAACCGCTTCTAAATATTCCTCATTTTCTTCCTTCATTAAATCAAAACGAAGGTTGTTTTTTTGTGTGCCTAAATCGGCTTTCATGTTTTCGCTTATTCCTAAACCATAAGTGGTATGGAATAATTTTACGGCTTCTAATTGTTTTTGCATAGTGTAATTTTTAACATTATTTGAAATTCGATAATTTGTAAACCTATTTATTTTGAAAAATTTTAATACCATAAAATTATATTTTAAAACTTGTTATACTTAAATTTGTTAAAAAATTTATCAACATGTTTTCAAAAGGACAAACTGTATTCGCTATTTTATTTGCCATTTCTTTTATCATCATTATCGTTTTTATGTATTTAAAGGATAAAAGCATTCATAAACAGCAGTATAAAGGTGTAAAATGGATTTTATTAGGTTTTTTACTTTTTATTTTATTCTTATTTTTAATAAAGGGTTACATAAAAGAATAATTTATTACATTTGGTTTTTATCCCCAAAAAAAATGAAAATATTAAAATACTTATCGCTTTTATTTCTGCTATTCCTTTTGGCGTTTGTGGTTTTTGTGGCCACACAACCCGCCACTTACGACATTACAAAACAAAAAGAAATAAATACACCAAGCAATTCAGTATTTGAATATGTAAACGATTTTTCCAATTGGAATGATTGGCAACAATTCAATACCGAAGAAAATATGGTGTTTACTACTTCTCAAAATACCGTTGGCAAAAAATCATATGTAAAATGGGATTCAGAAAGTGCCATAATTACAACTTTTGCACAAAAAGATTCCATTTCTCAACTCTTTATTCAAGACGATAACAAGCAAACATTGCATTGGAAATTTAAAAAATCAGGAACCAGAAGCTTAGTCTCGGTAACAATTAAGGGAGATTTATCATTTGCAGAAAAAATATATTCTGTATTAAATGGCGGAATTACTAGTTATGTGGGTACACAAATTCAAGAAAGTTTAAATAAAATTAATAGCTATTTTGTAAGTGAATTAGGAGAATATGATATAAAAGTAGAAGGATTGGTAAACAGACCTTCAATTAATTATTTGGAACAAAAAGATTCTTGTCTAGTAAAAGATTTTCCTAAAAAATCCAAAGCATTGTTAAAAACAATGAAAGATTTTATTAAATCAAATGCTATCGAAACTTTAGAAGTGCCATTTGTGATGTTTAAAAACAATGTAAACGAAAATAAAATTGTTTATGCCATGTGCGTTCCAGTAAAAGAAAAAGTATTCACAACGCCAGATAGTCAAATTCAAGGCAAAAGTTACAGTTCATTTTTAGCTATAAAAACCATATTAAAAGGTGATTATTCTCACATGAAAAAAGCTTGGGCTAAAACTAGAAATTACATTATTTCTAAAAAATTCAAAGAAGACAAAAAAGGATATTATATTGGAATTTATAAAAAATCAATTCCTGAAGTAAATGAACCTTCTAAATGGGTTACAGAAATCTACATTCCAATTGTTAAGAAAGAAGCGGCTCCAAAAAAAGTAATCGTAATAGATAGTACAGCAATTTCAACTACTGAAAAAGAAATTTAGCTATTTACTCATTTCAACAGTAATCATATTATTTGTCATTTTCGGACCAAAACTTTTTACTTTTGTCGTACATAACACGTATAAATTATTATTAAAAACAGGTACAAATGTTATTGGGTAGCGTTTAAGAGGATCTTCAATTTTTACCGAATATCCTTTTTCTTCTGGAATAAAATTAGCTTTCAATTGTAAAAAATACTGATCTTCACAAATATTATAAAACCATTTTTCTTCTGAATTTGCTAAAATCACTTTGTAATTTTTAGCAAAAGTCAAGGTTTTATCCTTATTAATTAAACTGTACTCATTATTTGTGTTAACTACTTCATTTCCTTGGCTATCAATTAAAGTAATCTGCAAATTATTTATAATTTTTTTGGTAGCGCTATCAATTGGATTAGCTACCAAATAGGTAGTAAAATCAAAACCACAATGCGGCAAGCCATCTTGAGAAAAGCCAAATGTGGAAAATAAAATAAATACTAAAAATTTCTTCATAAAAACCAAGTCGCAAATTACGAACCAATATTAAAATTGTGGTGTAGTTAAATAAGCATATATTTTTTCGCGTTGCAAATCAGAAAGTCTGGTGTTTTTTTGCATTCGTAAAACAATTGGTTTCCATTGTTCGGCAGTAAAACTTTCTTTTTCATACAAACTATGACAATCGGCACAATTAGTAGTATACAAATTTTTACCCTCTACTAAAGTTTCAGCTGTAATAATTAAGTTTTCCGATACTGTTTCTGTTACATCAGCTATTGGAGCCTTTACTATTATCGGCGCTATGAACTTTTTAGTTGAACAACCATATAAAAATACTAAAGCAACTAATCCTACTAATAATCTTAACTTCATAATTGGTTTTTTAGATTTTCAAATATATAAAAAATCCGTGCCGAAAAGATATCGAAACGGATTTTTGTATTAATTATATTAAACGATATGTTATTTCACATCCATTAATTCAACGTCAAATACTAAAGTAGCATCTGGTGGAATAACGCCTCCAGCTCCTGAACTGCCATATCCTAAATACGATGGAATTACAAAACGAGCTTTATCACCTACTTGTAATAAGGCAATACCTTCATCCCATCCTTCAATTACTTGTCCCACTCCTAATTGAAAATCAATTGGTTGTTTTCTTTTATATGAAGAATCAAAAACTTCACCATTTTCTAGCGCACCTTGATAGTGAACAGAAACTTTTTTACCTTTTTCTGCTTGTTTACCACTACCCTTTTGGATAATTTGGTAACACAAACCGCTTTCAGTTTTTAAAAAACCCGCAGCTAATTTTTCCATAGCCGCTTCAGCAGCTTGCTTTTGTTCTAAAATTCTTTTTTCACGAGAACCTTCAAATGTTCTAAACGCTTCAATAGCATTCCATTTATCAGCTTCAGCTCCCACTCTAACAATTTCAATTGAATCTAAAGCATCATTTCCAGCCACAGCATCAACAACATCTTGTCCTTCCACAACATGTCCAAAAACGGTATGTTTGCCATCTAACCAATTGGTTGGCACATGCGTAATAAAAAATTGCGAACCATTAGAACCTGGTCCTGAATTTGCCATTGACAATACGCCTGGTTTGTCATGTTTTAATTCTGGATGAAATTCATCATCAAATTGGTAACCTGGTCCACCCGTTCCTTGACCTTGTGGACAACCACCTTGAATCATAAAATCAGGAATAACCCTGTGAAACTTCAATCCATTATAAAATGGCGTTCCCATTGGTTTTGCTCTGTTTTCTAATTGGCCTTCAGCCAAACCTACAAAGTTTCCTACTGTTCCAGGTGTTTTATCGTGAGTTAACTTTACTAAAATTGAACCTTTTGCTGTATTAAATTTAGCGTAAATTCCGTCTTGCATTGCTTTTGTTTTAAAATTAAAGTGCAAATTTACTACTTTTTTGACTATATTTGATTGGTTTTTAAGCAAAAAATACATCAAAATGAATTTAGAAGCATTGGTCAAAATGCTTTAAAAAGAATACTATATTTGCAACAAATTAGAATTACATAACAAAATCAATATGCGCGTAGATATCATTACCGTTTTACCAGAATTAATTAAAAGTCCGTTTGAAGGTTCGATGATGAGAAGAGCTATCGATAAAGGCTTGGTAGCAGTTCATTTTCATAATTTACGTGATTTTAGTACCAACAAGCAAAAAAGTGTAGACGATTATCAGTTTGGTGGTGGCGCTGGAATGGTAATGAATATTCAACCTATTGACGATTGTATTACCAAACTAAAAAGCGAACGCGATTACGACGAAATTATTTACATGACTCCAGACGGAGAAACGCTAAACCAAAAAATGGCGAATTCCATGTCGATGTTAGGAAATTTAATCATTTTGTGTGGACATTATAAAGGTGTCGACCAACGTGTGCGTGATTTACATATTACCAAAGAAATTTCTATTGGCGATTATGTATTATCAGGTGGCGAATTAGGTGCCGTAATTTTATGCGATGCCTTATTCCGTTTAATTCCTGGAGTTTTGAATGATGAAACTTCTGCACTAACCGATAGTTTTCAAGATAATTTATTGTCACCTCCAATTTATACCCGACCAGCTGAATACAAAGGCATGAAAATTCCAGACATTTTATTAAGCGGTAATTTTCCAGAAATTGAAAAATGGCGCGAACAAAAAGCTTATGAACATACATTAGCCAGACGTCCAGATTTATTGGAAGAATAATACAATTTACGATTTTAGATTTACGATTTACGAAAAATCCCGAGTAAAACTCGGGATTTTTATATAAATCAATTCGCAAATCCAAAATCGCAAATCGCAAATCGTAAATCGTAAATTTACGAATACATTTTAGCGCGTAATTCTTTAATTTTATCGTCTTCTAAATATTCGTCAAACGTCATGTAACGGTCAATAGCTCCATTTGGCGTAATTTCTAAAATTCTATTTCCAACAGTTTGAGCAAATTCATGGTCATGCGTCGTTAATAAAATAGAACCTTTAAAGTTATTTAACGAGTTGTTAAATGCAGTAATTGACTCTAAGTCTAAGTGATTGGTAGGTTCGTCTAACATTAATACATTGGCACGAATCATCATCATGCGAGACAACATACAACGAACTTTTTCACCTCCAGAAAGCACATTACATTTTTTCAAGGCTTCTTCACCAGAAAAAATCATTTTTCCTAAGAAACCACGAACATACACTTCATCTCGTTCTTCTTCAGTTTTTACCCATTGGCGTAACCAATCTACTAAATTTAAATCTACACCATCAAAAAAGTCATGATTGTCAACTGGTAAATAAGATTGTGTTGTAGTAACTCCCCAATCAAAAGTTCCCGAATCTTGTTTTTTCAATCCGTTTAAAATATCATAAAAAGCAGTTGTCGCTCTAGAATCTTTAGAGAAAACTACGATTTTATCACCTTTTGCCATATTTAAATGGACGTCTTTAAATAAAACGTCTCCATCTGATGATGCTGATAAATTTTGTACGTTTAATATTTGATCACCCGCTTCACGTTCGGTTTCAAAAATAATGGCTGGATATCTTCTACTAGATGGTTTAATTTCATCTAAGTTTAATTTTTCAATCATTTTTTTACGAGAAGTAGCCTGTTTTGATTTGGCTACATTGGCACTAAAACGACGAATAAATTCTTCTAATTCTGCTTTTTTCTCTTCAGCTTTTTTATTTTGTTGGGCTTTTTGACGAGCAGCTAATTGGCTACTTTCATACCAAAAAGTATAATTCCCAGAATAATGTGTGATTTTTGCAAAATCAATATCTGAAATATGTGTACACACTGCATCTAAAAAGTGACGGTCATGCGAAACAACTAAAACCGTGTTTTCATAATTGGCTAAGAAATTTTCTAACCAACCGATGGTTTCAAAATCCAAATCGTTGGTAGGCTCATCCATAATCAACACATCAGGATTACCAAATAAAGCTTGTGCCAATAACACACGAACTTTTAATTTACCTTCTAATTCGCCCATCAATGTATAATGGTATTCCGCTCCAATTTCTAAATTTGATAATAAAGAAGCGGCATCGCTTTCAGCATTCCAGCCATTCATTTCATCAAATTGCAATTGTAACTCGCCTATTCTGTCTGCGTTTTTATCATCGTAATCTGCATATAAAGCATCCATTTCAGATTTGAGCGCGTGTAAGGTTTTATTTCCAATTAATACGGTGTCTAAAACCGAAAATTCATCAAACATATTATGATTTTGATTCAAAACCGACATACGTTTCCCTGGATCTAAAATCACTCTACCTGAAGTAGGATCTACCTCACCAGCAATGATTTTTAAGAATGTTGATTTTCCGGCACCATTTGCACCAATAATCCCATAACAGTTTCCTTGAGTGAAAGAGGTATTAACTTCATCGAATAAAATTCTTTTACCAAATTGTACCGATAAATTTGAAATTGTAAGCATGTATTTTATTTTGTTGCAAAATTAGCAAAAACCAACGAGTTTTCACAGTTTTATTTTAATATTCTATTTGTAATTTTTAACGCTACATTAACATCTAAACGATTTAAAAACAAATATATTTGCTTCAATCACAAAATAAAACTATGCAAAAAAATTACAATTTCATTAAATTCATTATTTGCTTTCTCCTTATCAACACTTTAATATCATGTAAAGATGGTTTTATGGGAGAAAATCATGTTGCTTATTTTGGTGGTGAAATAGAAAATCCGAAAAACAATTTTGTGGTGTTTATGAAAAATGACAAAGTTTTGGATACTTTTTATTTGGATAAAAATAATCGCTTTTTTCATAAATTTGATTCGTTAACACCAGGTTTATATAGCTTTAAACACGACCCAGAATACCAATACGTTTTTTTTGACAAAAATGATAGTTTGATGATTCGTCTAAATAGCAATGATTTTGATACTACTTTAATGTTTTGCGGACGTGGAGATGAAAAGAATAATTTTATGATGGAATTGTTTTTAAAAGACATGAAGTTAAAAGACGATTTATTTAATATATATGAAAAACCTGAAAAAATATTTTCAAAATATATAGATGCTTCTAATAAAAATATTACAAATTTATATAATAAGAGAAAAGCATTTATCAATTGGTCTAAAGAATTTGACGAAGTTGCAAAAGCAAATATTGTATTAAATTACGCTTACAAAAAAGAAGTTTTTCCTATAGTACACGAATTTAAAACGGGTGAAAATATCAAAACCAAATTACCAAAATCCTACTACAATTACAGAAAAAATATTGATGTAAATAAGTCAAATTTATTATACTATCCTCCGTTTATCAATTACATGTCAAGCATGTTAAATAATATTGTTTTAACTGAAAGTAAAGGTAATTTAAACGATATGAGTTTAGAAAACAATATTAAAAAACTTGAAATTGTAGATACGCTGATTAAAAACAAACACGTTAAAAAC
>NSHO01000035.1 GCA_002737105.1 Flavobacteriales bacterium
ACTTTATTGTCTTTTGCTATATAGTCGCTAGAAAGTATTAAATAGGGATGATTATGCGAAAATCCAGCGCTTCTACTTCTTACAATTATTTTGTCGTTTGCTTTTAGACTTTTAAGTGGCTCAAATTCCTTTGGAATAAATTGCATCATGTAAGTTTCGCCCTCAATTTCTACAATAAGCCATTTTGGACTAGCTGATTGTGTTTTTTCACGCTGAAAAGTAACAGAAGTAATCACAGCTTCCATATCGCTATAATCGTTAAAGTGCTTTTTTATTTTTTCATAACTAGCGTCTACTTTTTTACCTTCTTTAGACGTTTCCCATTTTTTGTATTGGATACCATCTGGGGTAGCTTCCCATTTTTTTCGTGCTGCTTTCATTTCTTCTGCAGTAAGTGGCTTTTGAATTGCTTTTTTTGCTGGTTCCTTTTTATTAAATCTGTTGGCAACAACTACGCCACTTACTACAACTAGTAATATAAGCAAGGCAAACATGTTTTTTTTCATCTGATTCAAAGTGTGAATTTTAGTTTTGTATTCTATTTTTTGAATTGTCCCTGTGGTTTAAATCCTAAATAACTAATAGCAACAAATAAAATAAAAATTTAGAAGTAGCCAAAATATATAATTATAAAAAAATCTTAAAAATTAGTTATAAAATACCATACTATAATGGATATTAAGGTTTTCGAAGCTATCTTCTTCACACTCAAGCCACTATTTTCCTAAATTAATATAAGTCTTTTCTAATTTTGGTAGTAAAGCGTCATTAACATCAATCTGAAGATCTAAGATATCTAACAATCTAACCCGTCTAACAATCTAATTCACCACTGCATTAATCTTCTGCCAAAGTACTTCGTCAAAATTAGAAAGCGCTAAGTTACTACTATCAGCGGCTTCACCCATTCGGATAATGACTAATTTGCGGCTGGGTACCACGTAAATTTTTTGGTCGTTTTTGCCTAAAGCGCAATACATATCTGCCGGAGCGGTAGTGATGATACTACCATTAAATTGCAATTGACTTTGAGGAAGTCGAAAGCTACTTTTTCCATTTAGCCACCACAAATAGCCGTACGCTAAATTAATAGATTGAGAAGTTGTAGTGGCAGCATTCAAATAATTTGAATTGATAATTTGTGTACCATTCCAAGTGCCACTGGCTAAAGCCAGTAAGCCAAAACGAGCCATACTTCGGCTATTGCTCCAATAAACACTTAATGCTGTTGGGTCGGTAACCCAAGCGCCAGTCATACCAATTGGGTTGCGTAATTTGTTGTTAAAATAGGAGTCCCACGTTTGGTTGGTGGCAGTGGCTACCACATCTTGTAATTTTACATATACATTATGATACGCCCATCTGGTGCCCGCATCGGCTACGTATTGTAAATTATTAGGTGTAACAGTATCGCCTAAGGCATCATTTAATCCAGAATTCATGCTTAATAAATTTTTGCATGTAATTAGGTTTTCCTTAGCTAAAGGCGCACTCGTCCAGCCATTTCCAATATAATCGGAGACTTTATTGTTTATATTTAATAATCCTTCTTGTGCCGCTATTCCTGTAACTGTTGCGGTTAATGTTTTTCCCGCACTTGCCCAATACCAAAGCGATGTAGCGGTATGACCATTGTAATAATTTTCTAAAACAATTTTCCCATTGTGTAAAACGATAAAACTTTTGGTGTTTTTCTCAGTTAAGTAGGTGTTAAGTGCTGCAATATTTGCAGTGTTCCAACCCATGCTTTCAGGTGTTTTGGTTTCCCAAGTGCCTGTATTTTGAGGAAAATACATAGGTTCCTCTGGAGGAGGCACACAACCACAATCCGTTTCACTACAAGAAATGAATAGGATGCTTGTTATCAGGATCAGACTTATTAGACTTCTTAGATTGTTAAACATTTTAGATTTCTTAGTTTGTTAGACTTCTTAGACATTTTAGATTTTTCACTTTCGACTTTCAGACTTTCGACTTCTTTGCTTGCTCCCAGAAAACATCCATTTCTGCTAAAGTCATATCGGATAGTGATTTACCTAATTCGGTAGCTTTACTTTCTAAATATTGAAAGCGTTTGATGAATTTTTTATTGGTGCGTTCCAAAGCGTCTTCTGGGTTAATGTTTAAAAAGCGTGCGTAATTAATCATAGAGAATAAAACATCGCCAAATTCGGCTTCCATGTTATCTTGATTTTTAGCGGCTATTTCCACTTGTAATTCGGCAATTTCTTCTTGTACTTTTTCCCAAACTTGATGGGTTTCTTCCCAATCAAATCCTACGGCTTTAACTTTATCTTGAATTCTGCTAGCTTTTACTAAAGCAGGTAAACTTTTCGGAACGCCTTCTAAAACAGAAGTTCTACCTTCTTTTAATTTCAGTTTTTCCCAATTTTGTTTTACTTGTTCTTCGTTTTCTACCACTACATCGCCATAAATATGCGGATGGCGGTCTATTAGCTTATCGCAAATGCTATTGGCCACATCGGCAATGTCAAAATCATTTGTTTCCGAACCTATTTTTGCATAAAACACAATATGTAGCAATAAATCGCCGAGTTCTTTTTTAATTTCAGGCATATCACGGTCTAAAATTGCATCACCTAATTCATACGTTTCCTCAATGGTAAGATGACGCAAGCTTTCTAAGGTTTGCTTTTTATCCCACGGACATTTTTCACGTAAATCGTCCATAATATCCAGTAATCTTTCAAAGGCTTGTAGTTGTTGTGCTCGTGAATTCATGTTTAGATTGTTAGACTTGATAGATTTTTAGACTTTTAACTTTTGTCTTTCCTTATGTCAAAGATAAAAAAAAATCCCACACTAATAAAGCATGGGAAATATTGTGCTTTTTACTGAAAAATGTTATTCAGAGGCTCCTTCTTTTACTTCTGTATTTAAAGCGTCTAAAGTAACATAGCCTTTAGGTTGTAAAATATTATACCAATTGAATATTTTTTTAATATCCGAAGTATACACTCTGTCTTCGTCATATTCAGGTAAAATTTCACGGAAATAGTTTTTTAATTTGTCGTCTGTTTCTTTGTGCGAAATAGTTGCTTCTCCATTTTCTTTTGTAGCTATTGATTTAAAAATATCAATTAATTTCACTTCTTCGTTGTAAGTAAACACTGCAATTTCAGATAATAAACTAACATTACTTCTTAATCCGACAGTTATTTTTTTACCGTCTAATAAGGCTTCTGCTACAAATCCAGAACGGGTTTGTACTTTTAATTCGTAAAGTCCTGGTTTCCCAGAAATGGATAATATTTTTTGAAAACTCATGGGTTATAATTTAAATGTGAGCAAATATATATTTTAAAAAATGAAAATCCAATTTGAAAATTCAAAATAAAACATAAAATTGTAACGGCTATTTTATTTGATTTTTAAGTTGGCAAATTTCATTCTATAATCAGGTCTGGCTTTGCCTTCCATAATGTTTTGAAGTTTTTTACCTACTAATTTTTTCTTTAACATAGAAAGGTGGTCGGTGAATAAAACGCCTTCAATATGATCGTATTCGTGCTGAATCACGCGAGCTATTAAACCGCTGTACGTTTCAGTTTTTTTTACAAAATTTTCGTCATAATATTCTATAGTTACGGTTTCATGTCTTAAAACATCTTCCCGCACATCAGGAATACTCAAACAACCTTCATTGAAACCCCAAATTTCACCTTCTTCTTTTACAATTTTAGCATTAATAAAGGTTTGTTTAAAATCTTTTAATGCTTCTGCTTCTGTATTAGAAATGTCTTCGCTATCAGCAAAAGGTGTGGTGTCAATTACAAATATACGTATTGCCAAGCCAACTTGAGGAGCTGCCAAACCTACGCCAAAAGCATTATACATGGTTTCATACATGTTATTTAAGGTTTCGGTTAAGTTTGGGTAATTGGGTGTAATATCTTCGCAAACTTTTCTTAAAACTGCTTCGCCATATCCGTATATAGGTAAAATCATGGTTTCTTTTTTTTTGCAAAATTAGCAAATTTTCTTTTAAAAGGAGTAAATATTATTCGTTAGCGCCTCCTACATCACTATTATCTAATTTTATAGGATATTTATGATTGAATAAAACAATAAATTTCTTAGTTTTATAAGTATTATATGTCATTTTATTAGACAATGCAATAATCGTAACCGTATCTGTTTTTTGAGTAATATACGATGAGGTATTGCCATGCCACCATCCGTTATGATAAGTTAAGGTTGGTGCCTCAGGCCATTCACGTAAACGAATGCCTAAGCCGTAATTTTTTTCTCCTTTCGATTCGTAACTGTAACCTTTAAATATTTCTTTCTTTAGTTTTTCGCTAAAAAAGTTATCCGAATACGTAGCCAAGTCGAATTTTAATAAATCACGTGCGGTGGAGTAAATATTTTTGTCTCCATATACCAAATCCAAATGGTCAAAAGCCAAACGTAATCTATTTGATTTATAGGTTTGACTTACTGTGTCGTGGTGTTTTTCGTAATCAAACACAAACGTATTTTTCATTCCTAATGGTTTAAAAAGAAGTTCATTCATGGCTTCATGATAACGCATACCAGAAACTTTTTCAATTATTAAAGCCAATATTGAATAGTTGGTGTTGCAATAAGCAAATCGAGTGCCTGGTTTGCTTTCCAAATGAATTTTCCCAGAATTTATAAGTTTTAAAATATCTTGATTGGTAATGCGTTTCGAGCGGTCCCATTTTACATCACGTTCAATAAAATAGCCGTAATGACGCAATCCGCTTCGGTGATTTAATAACATTCTAACTGTAATTTCTTTATAATAAAAACCGTCTAAGTATTCGGAAACTTTATCATCTAATCCAATTTTTTCTTGGTCAACCATTCTTAAAATTACAGCTGCTGTTAATACTTTACTTACAGAAGCGATATGAATGGGTTTGTTTTTCCCGTTTTTATCGTTTTTTTCTTTGTAAGCAAAGCCTTCATAATCTTCAAATAATATTTTTCCGTTTTTCGCCACTAAAAACTGACCATAAAAGTCATTTTTATTAATCAATTTATTGTAATGGTAACTAATTTCATTTTTTTGCTTCTCACAATAAGCGGAATCTAATTCGTTAAATGCCACAAAAAAGTCGCTTTGTTCATGTTGCGTACCATTATTTTTTGAAAATTCGGATGCTTTGTCTTTGCAAGATATTGTGAATAAAGTAAGGTATAAAAGGTAAAGGCGTATTCTCATTATTTTCTAATTTCTATAGTTGGATTTTGTTCGATTAACTGCTCAATAAATTGGTCTCTATTATTTGGTGAAATAAATATGTCGTCGTATTTGTGATAAACAATTTCAATGCCTCTTTGATGAAAGCCCGGTTTGTAAAAATTTGTTTTCATTATTGAATTGGAATATTTTATGGTTCTAATTTCTGAAATTTTAATTTTTGTTTTGTAAAAAAACATAGAAACAACCAATAGGTTTTCTTGAATTTCGTAATACGTAGTGAAAAATGTTACCGTAATTAATACACTTAAAAGTAAAATTAAAATCCCAATTGGTGCCAAAACCATTTCAATAGAATCTCCAGATAAAAAGGCAATAAGCGATACTAGTACTGCTGGAAATAGGGGTATAAAAAAATTAATTTTACTAAAGTCCGATTTGTATTTCATGTATTGTTTTGCTGTTTTTTTAGGACAAATTACATTTTCAAAATATTAATTAAGTACGATTTTATAAAAATGTCATCTGCTTTTGCAAATTAAAGTATTTTTGAAGTATTTTTGATAAAAAATATTCAAAATGTCAACTATCAATTGGAAAATCGTTAAAGAGTTCGAAGATATCACGTATAAAAAATGTGATGGTGTGGCACGTATTGCCTTCAACAGACCTGATGTACGCAATGCTTTCCGTCCAAAAACAACTACCGAATTATTAGATGCTTTTAAAGATGCGCATGAAGACACTTCTATTGGAGTAGTACTTTTATCTGCTGAAGGACCGTCTACTAAAGATGGAATTTGGAGTTTTTGCAGTGGTGGCGATCAAAAAGCAAGAGGCAAGCAAGGGTATGTAGGCGAAGACGGCTACCACCGATTAAATATTTTAGAAGTTCAACGTTTAATTCGTTTTATGCCAAAAGCAGTTATTGCTGTTGTTCCAGGTTGGGCTGTTGGTGGCGGACATAGTTTACATGTGGTATGCGATTTAACTTTAGCAAGTAAAGAGCACGCCATTTTTAAACAAACCGATGCTGATGTTACTAGTTTTGATGGCGGTTATGGATCGGCGTATTTGGCCAAAATGGTAGGACAGAAAAAAGCAAGAGAAATTTTCTTTTTAGGAAGAAATTACTCGGCACAAGAAGCTTTTGAAATGGGCATGGTAAATGCTGTAATTCCACATGATGAATTAGAATCAACTGCTTTTGAATGGGCGCAAGAAATATTAGAAAAATCGCCAATGTCTATCAGAATGTTAAAATTCGCCATGAATTTAACCGATGATGGTATGGTGGGCCAACAAGTTTTTGCTGGTGAAGCCACACGATTGGCTTATATGAGCGAAGAAGCCGTTGAAGGCAGAAATGCTTTCTTAGAAAAACGCAAACCTAATTTTGAGAAAAAGTACATTCCTTAGGTTGGGTGAAGGGTAAAAGGGTAAAGTAAAAAATGATCACAAATAAAAAACTTCTTCTATTTTTAAGCATTTCAATGCTAATTTATTGGTTACTTTGCAACACAATTGATGTTTATAAATATGCTATTTTAGGTGTGTTTTATGAAATTCTTTGGTTTCCAATGTTGGTAATGCTATTTATTTTACCAATAATTAATACTTATTCAATGCTAAAAACTAAAAACATGCCAATTCATTATTTTAGTTTGTTACTCAATATGATAACTTTATTTATCGTTTTCTTTATCTAATGAAAAAATCCATCGAATCTTGGATTCAAGCCGCACGATTACGTACATTACCACTTTCTATTTCTGGAATTTTGGTAGGAAGTGCGTATGCGTATTACCAAAATAAATTTGAATGGATTATTTTTGTGCTAGCATTATTAACCACATTATCTTTTCAAGTTTTATCTAATTTCGCTAACGATTATGGCGATGGCATAAAAGGAACAGATGCCAATAGAATTGGCGAAAAACGATTGGTAGCTTCGGGAGAAATTACTTCAAATCAAATGAAAAATGCTATAATTATCAATGCTATTATTGCCTTTTTTTTAGCACTGGCTTTAATTTATTTTGCTTTCGGACAAGAAAATTTTGTGTATTCGGTTACTTTTTTGGTTTTAGGTTTGGCTGCTATTGTCGCAGCCATAAAATATACCGTTGGCAATAACGCTTATGGCTACAGTGGTTTTGGAGATGTTTTCGTATTTGTATTTTTTGGATTGGTGGCCGTTATTGGAAGTAATTTTTTGTATTCAAAAAGTATCGATATTATATTGTTTCTTCCCGCTACGGCTATTGGAATGTTGAGTACAGCAGTATTAAACTTAAACAACATGCGCGATATTGAGAATGACAGCATCGCAAATAAAAATACTTTAGTGGTAAAATTTGGATTGAAAAGGGCAAAACAATACCAAGGTATTTTAATGGTTTTTCCTGTAATTATAGTTTGGATTTTTTTATTTTTATTACGATTAGATACAATGTTGATACTGCCTTTTTTTCTGATTGCAGCTATTATAATGCAGAAAATAAACAAAGTTGATAAGTCATCTGATTTCGACCCTTTTTTAAAAAAAGTCGCTTTATTTGTTTTTTTCTTATCAATTGGAATAGGGTTTGTATTGTATTCCAACTAAACTATGTTTTACTATTTAATGCGTGTAATTCCAATTTTAAATAAAACCTGTCTCACTAAATGTTTTTAAAATAAATTAAATGAAAAAAATATTCATATTCCTTCTTATTACTCAAATTTCTTTCGCTCAGAAAGATGGTTTTTGGGATAAAGAACGCGCTTTTACTAAAGAAATCAAACTTTCATCGGGAAACCGAACACTAGTAAAAATTGATGATTTACCAGAAGGCGCCTCTGAATTTGTATTCCGAATTTTACTAATTGACGAAAACGGAAAAATCACTACAAGTTTGGCGTCTATATTAAAAGCTATACCAGATCCTACAGGAATTAGCCAAGGTACTGCAGGTGCCATTTTTTTAACAAATTCTCTTTCTGGTGACGATACATGTGTTTATGGAATTTACACTTCTGAGAAGGCCGGAAATCAGTTTTTAAAAGATGGAAAGTTAGAAACGGCGTGTCATTTTAGCAAAGATGCTATTAATAAGGATAGTAAAGTTATTTCTATTAAAAATACCAAGTGTTTTGAAAACGCACCAAATATTTGGTTTGCTTTTGAAAATAAAAACTGGGTATTCAGCACCAAAATAGTATTGGAAGTGGTTTCTTGGGTCGACTATTCGGCTAGCAGAGGTTGGAATTTAGAATCAAAAAAAGAATTGGTTTCATTAGGAAAAAAATTAGATTGGTATAAAAAATCATCAAACCAGTCGTTGTTCTTAGCGCAATTTTTAGAAAGCTTTACAGAAAAATACAAATTTTCAGAATACAATCAAATGTTAGCTTTAGAAAAATCAAAAGCTATTAATGAGGTGCAAGAAATAGCTTTAAAGGAAACCAATCAGTTTGATTCGTATTTAAATATGATAAGAATGGAAGCCATTCAGTTGTATAAAAACAATAAAGTTGACGAAGCAATTTCAAAAATTCAAAACGAAATTATATTTAAAAAAGCCGCCACTCATACCGATTATGGTTTATTAGGAAGTTTTTATTTGTCTTTTAAGCAATTTGAAAAGGCAGAATTAAACCTAGAAAAAGCAATTATATTAGACAAAACAGATTTAACGCATAGATTAAATTTGTCTTATGTGTATTTATTTACAGATCGAGTTTCGGAAGCAAAAGACATTCATAACCAATACAAAATGCAAAATATTGCCTCAAACGTAAGTTGGGTAAATCAAACTAAATCTGATTTTTCTGATTTTGAAAAGAATGGCTTCCCTAATGATAATTTTAAAAAAATATTAAGAATTTTAGAGTAATTATTTCGCAGAGATGCACAAAGAATGCGCAAAGTCACACAAATTTTGCGAATCTCTGATATCTTTGCGTATCTCTGTGAAATAAGAATATGAAAGCAACATATAAAAAATACATACTTAATTTTAAACGTCCAAGTGGCACTTCTCGTGGCGTAATGACGGAAAAGGAAACCTGGTTTTTACTATTGGAAGAAAATGGTAAAATTGGAGTAGGTGAGTGTGGTTTGTTGCGAGGTTTGTCTATTGATGACCGACCAGATTATGAAGCAAAATTACAATGGGTATGTGAAAACATTCATTTAGGTAAGGATAAATTATGGGATGCATTACTTGAATTTCCTTCCATTCAATTTGGTTTAGAAATAGCGTTTTTATCTTTACAAGCAGTTTCTCCATTTGAACTATTTCCTTCTGATTTTACCCAATCGAAAGATTCAATTTTAATTAATGGACTGGTTTGGATGGGTGAGGAAGTTTTTATGAAACAACAAATTGAAGAAAAATTAGCGGAAGGTTTTACTTGCATTAAATTAAAAATTGGTGCTATAAATTTTGAAAAAGAATTGGGATTATTGCGATTTATTCGTCAAAATTTTGATGCAAAAACCATTGAAATTCGTGTTGATGCTAACGGTGCTCTTGCTTCAAATGAAGCTTTAACAAAATTAAATCAATTATCTGAATTTGAGTTACATAGCATTGAGCAACCTATTCAAAAAAACAATACTGACAAGATGTCAGAGCTATGCAAAACCACACCAATACCAATAGCGTTAGACGAGGAATTAATAGGTGTTTTTAAATATGAAGATAAAGAAATGCTTTTAGACGCCATACAGCCACAATATATTATTTTGAAGCCAAGTTTTATTGGCGGCATAAAAGGTACCCTAGAATGGATAGAATTAGCCCAAAAACGAAATATTGGCTGGTGGATTACTTCTGCTTTGGAAAGTAATGTGGGTTTAAATGCGATTGCACAATTTACATATACCCTAAATAATAAAATGCCACAAGGATTAGGAACTGGTGGCTTGTATACTAACAACTTCGATTGTCCTTTAGAAATTAAAAACGGGCAATTAGTTTATAATTCTAGTGTCAATTGGGATTTTAAATTGTAATTTTACAAATAATACCAACAAATTAAACTGTTATGAAGTTACTATTTTTACTTTTCTTAAGCTTTTATATGAATACAATTTCAATTTATGATTTTTCTAAAAACTCAAAAGTTTCCGATTGGATAATTATTGATGATGTAGTTATGGGCGGTCGTTCCAATGGCCGTTTTTCTATAGATGAAGATGGGAATGGCGTGTTTTCAGGAACAGTTTCTACTGAAAATTATGGTGGATTTTCGTCTGTAAGGTATCAATTTGACAAAATAAATACGACAGCAGACAGTAAAATTTCTATAAAACTAAAAGGTGACGGTAAAGAATATCAAATTAGAATTAAAGACAAAATATCAAAATATTATTCTTATATCACCACATTTAAAACTAACGGAAATTGGCAAGAAATTAGTATCAATATGAAAGATTTATACCCATCTTTCCGTGGACAAAATTTAGATTTGCCTAATTATAACAGCAACTCTTTTGAAGAACTAGTGTTTCTAATTGGTAATAAAAAAAATGAGTCTTTTCAATTGGTTGTTGATAAAATTGAACTCAATTAGGTTTACGTAAATCAAAATTCGTAATTTGTAAATTACAATTTATTCATATTACTAGCCAAAGTTTCAATAAACTTAGTGATTGGTCCTTTCACCATCATTGCCATCATCGCATTAAATTCGCCTTCAAAAAATAATTGTACATCTGTTGCATTTTCTGAAATCGCATCTATTTTTGCAGTTAAAGTAAATGGTAATTTACTAGAAGCTGCTCCTAAAATAATTTCTGAATTTGGTGTGCTTGCTTTTTTTACCAATTTAATTTCTGGCATTCCTTTCAAACCAAATTCAAAGCAATTTTCATCAATAACTTCAAATTTTGCTATATTTTCAGGCATTAATTTTTCGAAATTTTTAATATCTGATAAGGCATTAAAAATATATGCTGCTGATTTGTCTAAGCTAGTTTTCGGACTTTCTAAATTCATAATGTTGTTTTTTTGTTTCAGGTTTCGTAAATCTTAACTTGTAAATCTTACATTCAAAAGTACACTTTATTTTTTGTAATTCAAATAATCTTGTAATAGTATTGTTGCGGCAATTTCGTCTATTAAACCTTTGTTTTGGCGTTGTTTTTTCTTTAAACCGCTATCAATTATAGTTTGAAATGCCATTTTTGATGTAAAACGCTCATCTACACGTTCCATTTTCATATTTGGGAATTCGGTATGAAATTGTGCAATAAATTTTTCTATAATTTCTGAACTTTCACTTGGTAATCCGTTCATTTGTTTCGGTTCTCCGATGATTACAGTTTCCACATTTTCTTTCGAAAAATAGGTTTTTAAAAAAGGAATTATATCTAAAGACGGAATAGTCGTAAGTCCACTAGCTATAATTTGAAAGTCGTCTGTAACCGCGATTCCAGTTCGTTTTAGTCCGTAATCTATGGATAAAATTCGTGCCATTTAATTAATTTAAATACAAAAGTAAGTAAAACCCTATGTAAATATATAAATTACAACAAATAAAAAATCTCATCTTGTTTTCAAGATGAGATTTTAAAATTTATTTTTCTTTATTTATTGTTTTACTGTTGGTAAACTTTCTAAAATTTCCACTTCAAAAATAATATTACTGTTTGGTGGAATTACATTTCCCGCACCTCTTTCGCCATATCCTAAATTTGCTGGAATAAAGAAAATTGCTTTATCATTTAAATTCATGTAATTAATGCCTTCTAAAAACCCAGGGATTAAACCACCTTTGCTTCCGCATTTAAATGGAAAAGGTTGGTATCCGTTTTGGTTGGCTCTGTTTTGATCGAATTTATCATACATTTTGTTGATAGCTTCGTAGCTGCTGTCAAAAAGGGTACCATCTTCTAAATATCCTGCATAATGCACATAAATATCTTTTCCTTCTGCTGGTTTTACGCCTGTTCCTTTTTGTAAGATGCTATATTGTAATCCACTTGCTGTAGTTGTTGTTTTTGCTTTTAATGCTGCTAATTCAGCAACTTTAGCAGCTAAAAGCGGACCTAATTTTTCTTTCATTTCTTTGTCTGTAATTGCTTTTGCTTCCGCTTCTTTTTGTTTTCTTTCAGTTTCTAATTTAGCTGAAGCTTCTGCTTTAATTCTAGCTTCTTCTGCTTCTATTTTATCTAATTCAGGTTTCATTTTCATGTATTCTGAAAAGACTTTTTCTGCATTGAAATTTTTGGCTAATTTTCCTTTTCTTACAATAATTACCTTTTCAATCACGTCTTCTTGAACAATAGCGTCTACTACTTTTTGTCCTTCAATTACATGTCCGAAAATACTGTGTTTATTGTCTAACCAAGGTGTGTCTTTGTGTGTAATAAAAAATTGCGAACCATTTGTTGCAGGTCCAGAATTTGCCATAGAAAAAATTCCAGGTTTGTTGTGTTTTAAACTTGCATCAAATTCGTCTTTAAATTTATATCCAGGATCTCCGGCTCCAGTTCCTAAAGGACAACCACCTTGAATCATAAAATTTGGAATGACTCTGTGAAATTTTAAACCATCATAATATGGTTTTTCTTTTCTGTCGTTGGTTACAAATTCATTTTTACCTTCTGCTAGCGTAATAAAATTGGCTACAGTAATTGGTGTTTTTTGAAATTCTAATTGTAAGGCAATTTTACCTTTGTTGGTAAAAATTTCTGCAAAAATACCTTCTAAAACTACTGGTTTTACATTTTTGGTTTGTGCTAAAGCAACAGATGCTGTTAATGCACATAATAGTACTACTAATTTTTTCATTTTTAATTAATTTGGTTTTTCTAATAATTCTACTTCAAATAATAAGGTGGCATTAGGAGGAATAGCGCCATAGCCTTGCTCGCCATAACCTAAATGACCAGGAATTAATAAGGCCATTTTATCTCCAAATTTCATATTTTCTAATCCTTCAATAAATCCTGGAATTAAGCCAGTTTTAGCACCGTAAGTAAATGGAAAAGGTGCGTAAGCGTTAACTTCTTTTCTGGCTACATCTAAAACGCCATTTTCTTCTGCAACGCTTGCATAACTGGTATCAAATAAAGTACCGTCTGTAAAAAATCCAGCATAATGCACATAAACTTCTTGACTATAAACAGGTTTTTTCCCTTTTCCAGATGAAATAATTTTATAAATTAATCCCGACTTTGTTTTGGTACCTGTAGCTTTAATGGCTTCAATTTCAGCTACTTTTTTAATTTTTACTTGTTCAATTACTTTTTGTATTTCGGCTTGTTTATCA
>NSHO01000036.1 GCA_002737105.1 Flavobacteriales bacterium
TTAAATAAATTATCAATTATAGATTTTGAATAATAAAGAGTAAATTTGTCATTCATCGTTTACAAATTAACATGACAGGAACCGTTTATAAATCTACCGGAAGTTGGTATTACGTAAAATCCGATGATAACCAATTTTATAATTGTCGTATCAAAGGTAAATTCCGTATCAAAGGCATTAAAAGCACCAATCCAATTGCAGTAGGCGATGTGGTAGATTTTGATTTAGACGAAACCGTAGATGAAGTAAACGGAATTATCACACATATTCACGATAGAAAAAATTATATTGTACGAAAGTCGGTAAATTTATCAAAGCAAACACATATTATTGCCTCTAATATTGACATTGGTTTTTTAATTGTCACCATCAACAATCCAATTACTACAACTAGTTTTATTGATAGATTTTTAGTTACTGCAAAAGCGTATGGCATTGAAGCAATTTTAATTTTCAATAAAATTGATACCTTTGACGAGGCTACTTTAAACGAACAATTGTATTTACAACACATTTACACCCAAATTGGTTACACTTGTTTACGAGTTTCAGCTACAGATAATAAAGGCGTTGCTGAATTAATGGATATTATGAAAGGTAAAGTGTCTATGTTTTCTGGACATTCTGGTGTTGGAAAATCTACTCTAGTAAATGCCATTGAGCCTACATTAAAATTAAAAACTAAAGAAATTTCTAATTCGCACGCCCAAGGGCAACATACTACCACTTTTGCGGAAATGTTTGATTTGTCAAATAATATCCGAATTATTGATACACCAGGAATTAGAGGTTTTGGAATGGTAGACATGGAAAAACAAGAAGTTTCGGATTACTTTCCTGAACTTTTTGCTTTGAAAGAAGCGTGTAAATTTAACAATTGCTTGCATAAAGAAGAGCCAAATTGTGCCGTAAAAAAAGCTTTAGACGAAGATAAAATTACTTGGAGTAGGTACCAAAGTTATTTGAAAATTTTAGAAGGCGATGAAGAGCAATACCGAAATGACATTTACGGAGAAGACAGAATTGCTAGCGATGAAACGAGAAAATAATTTATAATTTACAATTATAATGAAAGTAGTTATTCAAAGAGTTTTCGATGCTTCGGTTACAATTAATCAAAATATTGTAGCTAAAATAAATAATGGTCTTTTGGTTTTAGTAGGTATTGAAGAAGCAGATACGTTAGAAGATATTAATTGGTTGGTTTCTAAAATTGTATATCTTCGTATTTTCGAAGATGTAAATAAAGTAATGAACCTTTCAGTTAAAGATTGTGATGGCGAAATAATTGTTGTAAGTCAATTTACCCTTCATGCATTAACTAAAAAAGGCAATAGACCAAGTTACATTAAAGCCGCGAAACCAGAAATTGCCATTCCGATATATGAAAAATTTATACTACAATTGGAATTAGAATTAGGAAAAAGCATTCAAACAGGACAATTTGGTGCTGATATGAAAGTAGCATTAGTCAATGACGGACCAGTGACTATAATTATTGATAGTAAAAATAAAGAGTAGTATGAAAAATTTCAATTTTAAAAGATTTATCATCGAGATGCTAATTTACGCTGTAATAATGTATTTTGCAGAATATAAAGATGTTCAAAAAGCTATAACAGCTGGTTTGTTTTATGGTTTTTCTATGTCGATTTTTAATTCATTTATCCTACCAAAATTCCAAAAAAAGATATAATATGAACATACAAAATGCTCAACTTGACGTTGATAATTGGATAAAAAACCATGGCGTTCGCTACTTTAACGAGTTAACCAATATGGCTCAACTTACAGAAGAAGTAGGAGAAGTGGCTCGAATTATTGCCCGCAGATACGGAGAACAATCCGAAAAAGAATCCGATAAAAATAAAGATTTAGGGGAAGAATTAGCAGACGTAATGTTTGTCGTTTTATGTTTGGCCAATCAAACCGGAATCAATTTGCAAGAAGCCTTTGATAAAAAACTCGACTTAAAAACCAACCGCGACCACGACCGTCATCAGAACAACGAAAAATTGAAGTAATTGTGAATCTAAAAATTCAAAATTCAAAATTCAAAATTCAAAATTCAATTTTGAAAATAACGGGTTCCAAATCGGAAACTAACCGTTTATTAGTTTTACAAGCTTTATACCCAAATTTAGTTTTAGAAAATACCTCTAATTCCGATGATTCGGAAGTGATGATAAAAGCTCTGAATACCCAATACCCAATACCCAATACCCAATACCCAAAAATAGACGTTCATCACGCAGGAACAGCTATGCGATTTTTATCCGCTTATTTTGCTATTCAAGAAGGAAATGAAGTACAACTTACTGGTTCTTCTAGGATGAAAGAAAGACCAATTCGGATTTTAGTTGAAGCTTTAAATCAACTAGGAGCCGAAATCACATATGAAGAAAAAGATGGATTTCCACCATTAAAAATCAAGGGGAAAAAACTTACAAAAAACAAAGTTTCACTTCCAGCAAACGTCAGTAGTCAATATATTTCTGCATTATTGTTAATCGCACCAAAATTAGAAAACGGATTGGAATTAATTTTGGAAGGAGAAATCACCTCGGTTTCTTATATAAAAATGACATTGGCTTTATTAAATGAAATAGGAATTACGACTTCATTTATTGAAAATAAAATTATTGTTAAACCACAATTCGCAATTCAAAATTCACAATTTACCATTGAATCTGATTGGTCTTCAGCATCTTATTGGTATTCAATTATTGCCCTATCTGAAATGGGTACGCAAATTACCTTATCAAGTTTTAAAGAAAATAGTTTACAAGGCGATGCAGTTTTAGCAGAAATGTATAAAAATTTTGGAGTGGAAACCATTTTCAATGACAATAATTCAATAACAATTTCAAAAATCAATAATAAATTTCAAAAATCATTTAATTTCAATCTTCAATCGTCTCCCGATATTACCCAAACTATTGCAGTAACTTGCTTTGGATTAGGAATCAGTTGTCATTTAACGGGTTTGCACACGTTGAAAATTAAAGAAACCGACCGACTTGAAGCTTTAAAAATAGAATTAACCAAACTAGGGGCAACAATTTCTATTACCAATGATTCATTAACACTTGAAAAATCAGAAAATATAAAACCCAACATAAATATTGCTACCTATCAAGATCACAGAATGGCTATGGCTTTTGCACCTTTGGCTTTAAAAGTGCCAATAATAATTGAAAATGTTGAGGTGGTTTCAAAATCGTATCCAACTTTTTGGGATGATTTAGCTGCGTTTAATTTTTCAGTTGTAAATGAATAATTGACGAATTGAAAATTGACAAATTGGCTAATTAGATATCATCTTCCAAGTACATTTTTCTAACACGTTTAAATAATTCACTGGAATATACAAAGTCGGTAACAGCGGTATTATCGGTTTTAAAAATTTCTTTATTTGTGCCTTCCCATTCTAATAATCCGTTTTTAAGAAACACAATTTTTTCTCCAATTTCCATTACCGAATTCATATCGTGTGTGTTTACCACTGTTGTAATATTATATTCTTTAGTAATTTCTTGAATTAAATTGTCAATTACGATAGCTGTTTTTGGATCCAAACCCGAATTTGGTTCGTCGCAAAATAAATATTTAGGATTATTTACAATAGCTCTTGCAATGGCTACCCGTTTTTGCATTCCTCCAGATATTTCCGAAGGTTTTTTATGGTTGGCATTAACTAAATTTACTCTATCAATTACAAAATTTACACGCTCTTTAATTTCAATTGGCGATTTATTAGTAAACATTTTTAAAGGAAAACCAACATTTTCTTCAACCGTCATGCTGTCAAACAAAGCCCCTCCTTGAAAAACCACTCCAATTTCTGTACGAAGATCTCGCTTTTCATCTTTATTTAAATCTTTATAAATTCGATTATCGAACAAGATGTCGCCACTATCAATTTCATGAACGCCTAATAATGATTTTAAAAAAACCGTTTTTCCAGAACCACTTTGACCAATTACTAAACTAGTTTTACCAGCTTCAAAACTAGTGCTAATTCCTTTTAGAATCATCTGGTCGCCAAAACTTTTTTGAATGTTATGTACTTTTATCATTTGCTTAAAAGTAATTGGGTTAAAATATAATTCATTAAAATAATTATAACAGAGGTCCAAACAAACGATACTGTACTGGCTTTTCCAACTTCTAAAGCACCACCTTTCATATAAAATCCGTGAAAGGAAGGTATTGTAGCTAATATAAACGCGAAAACTAAGGTTTTAATAAACGCATAGGCAATATGAAAAGGAATAAACTCTTTTTGAATACCTGTAATAAATTCTGAACTAGTGGTGAAATCGCCATAAACACCAGCGATATACCCACCAAAAATACCCAAAAACATGGCAATTCCTATGATGAAAGGATACAATAATGCGGCAATCATTTTTGGAAAAACCAAATAATTTAAGGCATTTACACCCATTACTTCTAGTGCTTCAATTTGCTCAGTAACGCGCATAGAACCTATGCTTGAAGTAATAAAAGATCCCATTTTACCAGCCATAATAATAGAAATAAAAGTAGGCGCAAACTCTAAAATTATCGATTGACGGGTAGCAAAACCAATTAAATATTTTGGAATTAAAGGATCTGTTAAATTTAATGCGGTTTGAATTGCTACAACACCGCCCACAAAAATCGATATGAAACATACAATTCCCAAAGAATCAATAATTAAATCATCAATTTCTTTTAAGATAAGTTGTTTCATCACAGACCATTTTACGGGACGATTAAAAACCTCTTTCAGCATGATGAAATAACGACCAATTTGCGATAAATATCTAATGAGCATCATTTGTTGGGGTTCGATTTATAAATTATTGTATTCAGTAAAAATACTATTTTTGTTTTGATTTTACTTTAAAACTTTAAAACAACTTCTCTTTCATTTTTTTCCATCTATAACTTCTAATCCATTTTGCTTGTTCTGAAGAAACAAATAAAGGTTTTCCTGAAGATTTTGCTTTCCAAAATCCTAAAATGTAATCTATAAATAAAAAAGGTTTTCCTTTTCTTGTAGCTAATTTTATTGATGCAACTGCAGTAATAAAAAATCCGTAACCCAAGCTATAAAACGCTTCGCCTTGCTTGTATCTTGCGGCTTTAGTATAACTTGCGCCGGTTGGTTTTAAGTGTTTTACGTGCAAACTTTCATCGGTAACCACTTTCCAATTGTAAAATTTACATAATAATTCATCTACAGTGTCCCAACCCATTGCAGGTTTTAATCCGCCAATTTGCTTGTACGTTTCTTTTCTATATGCTTTTAATGCGCCTCTAATGTGGTCTTTATCGGTTAAGTTTTCTAAAATCCAATCGCCATTTTTTTCAATATAACAAAAACCACCAACCATTCCAATTGTTGAATCAGATTGAAAATGTTTTATGATAGTTTCAAAATAATTATTTGGAAAAATCAAATCGGCATCTACTTTTACGATAACATCGTATTGGTCATCAATATGTTTTTCACCTTCATGAAACGCTTGAATTACTTTACTTCCTGGAAGATGAATCGCATCCGATTTTTTATTGACTAAAGTAATAAACGGATATTTTTCGGAAAAATTGGTTACAATTTCAGCGGTATTATCTTTTGAGCCATCATTCACCACAATAATTTTCGATGGCAAAACGGTTTGTGCTACCAAAGATTGTAATGTTAGAGCCATAAAAGCTTCTTCGTTGTAAGCGGGTACGATAATGTAATATTTCATGTGGAAAATTCCAATTTTTTTAAAATTCCAAATTCCAACTTAAAAGGTTGCATAATTTGGGATTTGGGATTTATATTTTGGGATTTCTTTCTGCATAAACCAGATAATACCTTGGTGTAAACCATCTTAAAAACGGTCTAAACCCAATTTTTTTTACGGGATGCGTAAATTTGATACTGTCGATAATTTTAAACCCCGTTTTTTCTAATAACCAATCCAATTGCCAATCTTCAAATTCGTGGTAATGCCTGTCCCATTTGTCGGTTTTGCTTCGGTAAGCCGATGAAAACCACAAGCGTAAGGGAATAGAAATTAAGATTTTATCACATTTTACATTTTCTAAAATGGTGAACGGATTTAATAAGTGCTCAAAAATTTCAAATCCTGTAAATACTTCGTATTTTTCTTCGCGTAAAGCGGTTTGATTGGTATCTAAATCTTCTCCTTTTGTATTGATAACGGCATACTCGTTTTCTTCCATAATTTTCGAAAAAGGATTGGGAACACCTAAGTCAAAAATAGTTTCAGACGTTGAAATATGTTTTTTTAAAAATGCTAAAGTAATATTGAAGCGTTTACTAGGATATGTTTTTTCGTACATTTCTTATTATAAATTTATTAGTGCAAATATAATTAAATAGTTGTATTTTTGATTTATATGAAGGTAACAATCTCTTCAAATTATACATTATGAAATATTTATTTTTCTCATTATTTGTAAGCTTTTTGTCTTTTTCTCAAAATAAGACAGTAATTAAGTGTGGAAAATTAGCTGATGTTAAAACAGGAAAAATGTTAGAAAATCAGACGATAATTATTTTAAACAACACCATTGAAAAAATAATTTCAGGCAATTGTACGCTTCATGCTACTGATGTTTTTTATGATTTATCTAAGTACACTGTAATGCCAGGTTTAATTGACATGCATGTACATGTAGAGCATCAAACAAGTGCCAAGCAATATTTAGAAGAATTTACATTAAATGAGGCAGATGTTGCATTCAGAGCTGTTGGTTATGTGAAAACAACCTTAAATAGTGGTTTTACTTCGGTTAGAGATTTAGGTGGAACAGGTGTGAATATATCTTTAAGAAACGCAATTGATAGCGGTTTAATTGAAGGGCCACGTATTTTTACAGCTGGAAAATCAATAGCTTCAACTGGCGGACATGCCGATCCAACAAATGGGTATAGACAAGATTTAATGGGAAATCCTGGGCCGGAAGATGGCGTGGCTAACGGTGTAGATGAATGTGTAAAAGCAGTAAGACAAAGGTATAAAGATGGTTCTGATTGTATTAAAATTACAGCTTCTGGTGGGGTTTTAAGTGTTGCAAAAAGCGGTGAAAATTCGCAATTTACTATTGAAGAAATTCAAACTATAGTTGCAACAGCTAAAGATTATGGTTTTAAAGTTGCAGCACATTGTCATGGTGAAGAAGCTATGAAAAGAGCGGTTTTAGGCGGGGTGCATTCTATTGAACACGGCACTTACATGAGTGAAGAAGTTATGCAGTTGATGAAAGAACGCGGAACCTATTTGGTACCAACAATTACAGCCGGAAAGGCAGTTGGTGCTTTTGCTAAGAAACCCAATTATTATCCAGATGTTGTGGTGCCAAAAGCATTAGCAATTGGTCCGAAAATACAAGGAACATTTGCTAAAGCATATAAATTTGGCGTTAAAATTGCTTTTGGAACAGATGCTGGCGTTTTTGAACACGGCGAAAATTGGAAAGAATTTGTTTACATGAATGAAGTAGGTATGCCATTTATGGAGATTTTGAAAACAGCAACAATGAATGCCGCAGATTTATTAGGGCAATCTGATAAATTAGGAAATTTAGAAGCTGGAAAATTTGCTGATATTATTGCTGTTGAAGGCAATCCAGAAAAAGACATTGCCGTTATGGGTAAAGTAGTTTTTGTTATGAAAGATGGCAAAGTGTTTAAGAAATAATTATACTTGATACACAATAGCATTAACATTCATTCCGGCACCAACCGATGCAAATAATATGATATCGCCTTTCTGAATTTCCTGATTTTTAATTTCTCCTTTTAGCAAAGCATCATATAAAGTAGGAACGGTTGCCACACTAGAATTTCCTAATCGATGAATGGTCATTGGCATAATGCCTTCTGGTGCAGTTTGATTGTAGAGTTTGTAAAACCTTTGAATAATGGCTTCATCCATTTTTTCATTGGCTTGGTGTATCAGTATTTTTTTAATTTGATGTATTTTAATTCCACTTGCATCTAAACACTCGGCCATGGCTTTTGGGACATTGCTTAAGGCAAATTCATAAATTTTACGCCCGTGCATTTTTATGTATCTAACATTTGGATCGTGTGCTTTGTTAAAGGAATTTCCAAAAAATAAATAATTGGCTTCGTCATAAGTAAAAGATGCCGATTCATGTGCTAAAATACCTCCATTTTCATTACTAGCTTCTAGTATTGTAGCGCCAGCACCATCTGAATAAATCATGGAATCTCTATCGTGCGGATCTACTACTCTTGATAACGTTTCAGCACCTATGACAAGGCATTTTTTTGCCATTCCGGCTTTTATAAATGCTGTAGCTTGAATCACACCTTCCACCCAGCCAGGACATCCAAAAAGCACATCGTATGCTACACATTTTGGATTTTTTATACCTAAATTATGTTTTGTTTTTGATGCCAAACTAGGCAACATATCTCCTTGAATTGCACCTTTTTTTACATCTCCAAAATTATGAGCAAATATGATATAGTCTATAGTTTCAGGATCGATATTGGCATTTTCTATGGCTCTTTTAGCGGCTATTGTCGCCAAATCGGAAGTTATTAATTCATCTGAAGCGTATCTTCTTTCCTGAATTCCTGTTATTCCATGAAATTTTTCTGTTATTACATCATTCGATAAAGGAAAAGAAGTACCGTCCTCATTTAAAAAAACATGTGAAGAAAAATCTTTGTTTGAAATTACTTCAGTTGGAATATAACTTCCAGTACCTGTTATTTTTATAGTCATAATTTTAAAATATTTTATACTAAAATACTAAATTGAAATTCAAAAATAGCTCTACAAATTGTAATTTAAGTAATTATTATGAATTTGTTAAAAAATTTCCATTTTATTGACAATTTCAATATTTATTGAAATTTATTTTCAGATAAAATACTTAACAAAAAAATCTCAAATTCACAAAATCGTAATTTGAGATTCTTAAGTTATTTAGTTTTTAGATTACGTAAATCGTAAATCTAAAAATCGTAAATCAAAATTACATATATGCTTCTATTGGCGCACAAGAACAAACTAAGTTTCTATCGCCATAGGCTTCATCAACTCTTCTAACCGTTGGCCAAAATTTATTGTCAGCAATATATTCTAAAGGAAATGCCGCCACTTCTCTAGTGTAAGGGAATATCCATTCATCTGAAGTAACCATGGCTAAAGTGTGCGGTGCATTTTTCAAAATATTTTGTGTATCTTCTTTTGTAGAAGCATTTATTTCTTTACGAATGGCAATCATGGCGTCACAAAAACGATCTAATTCTGCTAAATCTTCAGATTCTGTTGGTTCAATCATCAAGGTTCCTGCAACTGGGAAAGACACAGTAGGTGCGTGGAAACCATAATCCATTAATCGTTTGGCAATATCAGTCACTTTTATGCCATTATCTTCAAAAGCACGACAATCTAAAATCATTTCATGAGCCGCTCTTCCCATTTCTCCAGAATATAAAATTGGATAATGAGCTTCTAAACGCGCTTTCATGTAATTAGCATTCAGTATAGCGTGTTTTGTTGCATTTGTTAAGCCTTCACCTCCTAACATACAAATATATCCATAAGAAATTAAGCAAACTAAAGCCGAACCATAAGGTGCCGCTGAAATTGCAGTAATAGCTTGGTCGCCACCAACTTTAACAATCGGGTTAGATGGTAAAAAAGGAACTAATTTATCGTTAACACAAATTGGTCCAACACCAGGTCCGCCCCCACCATGAGGAATTGCAAACGTTTTGTGTAGGTTTAAGTGACAAACATCTGCGCCAATAGTTGCTGGATTGGTTAATCCAACTTGTGCATTCATATTGGCACCATCCATATATACTAAACCGCCGTTTTCATGAATTAGGTTTGTAATTTCAATAATTGAACTTTCAAAAACACCATGAGTAGAAGGATAGGTTACCATTAAAGCAGCCAAATTAGCTGAATGCAAAATAGCTTTCTCTCTTAAATCTTCAATATCAATATTTCCTTCAGGAGTTGTTTTTGTAACAATAATTTCCATTCCAGCCATTGCTGCTGAAGCAGGATTGGTTCCGTGTGCCGATGATGGAATTAAACAAACCGTTCTGTGTTTATCACCGCTAGATAAATGATAGGCTCGAATGGTCATTAAACCTGCATATTCTCCTTGCGCACCAGAATTTGGTTGTAATGTTGTGCCTGTAAAACCAGTTACTTCATTTAATTGTAGTTCCAATTTTTTGAGCATATAAAGATAACCTTCCACTTGATCTAGTGGTGCAAATGGATGAATATTATTCCAATTGGACATAGATAATGGCAACATTTCGGCAGCAGCATTTAATTTCATCGTACAAGAACCTAATGAAATCATAGAGTGATTTAATGCTAAATCTTTGCGCTCTAATTTTTTAATATAACGCATCAACTGGCTTTCAGAATGATTATTATTAAAAACATCATGTTGTAAGAAAGTTGATTTTCTAATAAGATTTTCTGGTATAACAGTGGTTTCAACAAATTCCGTTACCACTTCAAATGTTTTATCTTTAGCTTCTGCAAAAATCGCAACAATTTGATTTATATCTGAAATGGAAGTTGTTTCATTAAATGAGATTGAAATGGTATCCGCATCAATATAATAGAAATTTACTTCATTTTTTTCAGCAATAGCTTTTACTTTTGCTGCGTCTGCTTTTACATTTATAGTATCAAAATAAGCAGTATTCGTTTGGTAAACGCCAATTTTATTTAAAGCTTCTACAGCCGTGTTAGCAGAATTATGTACTTTATTGGCAATATAATTTAACCCTTTTGGTCCGTGATAAACTGCATACATTCCAGCCATAACGGCTAACAAAACTTGTGCTGTACAGATGTTTGAAGTTGCTTTTTCACGTTTAATATGTTGCTCACGTGTTCCTAACGCCATACGTAAGGCACGGTTTCCGTTTACATCAATTGAAACACCAATAATTCTACCCGGCATTGAGCGTTTGTATTCGTCTTTTGTTGCGAAAAATGCAGCATGAGGGCCACCATAACCCATTGGAATACCAAAACGTTGTGAAGTACCAACTACAACTGCAGCACCCATCTCACCTGGCGATTTTAATTTCACTAAAGATAAAATATCAGCAGCCACAGCTACCTTAATTTCTTTCTCTGTAGCTTTTGCTATAAATGAAGTATAGTCGTTTAATTGACCAAATTTCCCAGGATATTGAAGGATAGCTCCAAAAAAGTCTGATGAAAAATCAAAAGTTTCATGATTTCCAACTACTAATTCAATGTCAAGTGGCGTAGAACGTGTTTGTAAAACAGATAATGTTTGTGGTAAAATTTCTTCTGAAACAAAGAATTTAGAAACATTATTTTTCTTTTGATCTCTTGTGCGTACATCAAACAATAAAGTCATTGCTTCAGCTGCAGCTGTAGATTCGTCTAATAAAGAAGCATTTGCAATTTCCATTCCAGTTAATTCGATAACGGTAGTTTGGTAATTTAAAATAGCTTCTAAACGACCTTGTGCAATTTCTGCTTGATAAGGTGTATAAGCGGTGTACCAACCTGGATTTTCAAAAATATTTCTTTGAATTACAGCTGGAACAATTGCTGGGTGGTAACCTAACCCAATATATGATTTGAAAACTTTATTTTTTTTACCCAATTCTTGGATATGATTTAAATACTCATATTCAGTCATAGGTTTTTCCAGATTTAGTTCGTTTTTTAAACGAATATCTGTAGGAATAGTTTCGTAAATTAATTGATCTACCGAATCTACTCCAATAGTTTTTAACATGTGGTTTAGGTCGTTTTCTCCTGTTCCAATGTGTCTTAAAGCAAAAGCATCTGTTTTCATTTATATATAAAAATAGGTTGTGTTTAAATTTGATACAAAAGTAATTATTAATCTGCTAAAAATAATTGCTTTTTTAATGATTTTTTTTGATTTTTATCAACTAATATAGCTTGTTATTAACACTTTGATTACTTTTGTTGAATGTTCGTGTTTAAGAAATTTTTCGATTTTTACATCAAAAGCAGTTTGCATGTTGCCTTTGCTATTTTTTCCTTTGTAAAAGTTGCGACACT
This sequence comes from Flavobacteriales bacterium, assembly GCA_002737105.1. The sequence continues at coordinate 12,099 of NSHO01000036.1, forward strand.
ATCGTTAAACATTTCTTCAAACTTGTTTTTAGAGCTTGCTATTTTTTCTGGAAGTGTATTGGGTTATACGGTTTTAAAATATTTTGAATTTTGGAAATCAACCAAGTTTTCATTTCACAAAAATAAATCCGTTTTAGGAGTTACAATAATTGCATTTTTGGTTTTTGTAATTTGCTTTTTTCATTTGAAATTGAGTTTCCAAACGGCATTTTTCAAAATATTTTTTTTGGTAGTATTGTATCCGTTTATAAGAAACTATTGGTTTTTAAAAATATTTGTTGTAAGTTTTTGTGTCACGTATGTAGTGAGTTACATTCCAACTTTAGAAACAAAAATGTTGTTTTTTTTTGATTTGATTTTACAAATAAAATTATTTTTTCTGATTTGTGCTTTACTTATTCCTTTTGAAATTTATGACTCGCAACACGATTTGCAAACCTTACAAACCATTCCGCAAAAATTTGGGTTAATAAAAGCAAAATATTTAGGATACTTATTTTTAGTTATTTTTTGTATGCTTGGTTTGCTGTTTCAATTTGAAATTCTTGATATCGTAATTGCAATTATAGTTGGGTTTTTCATTCGATTTTCTGCTACTAAAAACTCTAAATATTACACCCGTTTTTGGGTAGAAAGTATTCCTATTTTGTGGTGGATTTTATTTTTGATTACTAATTAAATCAACCCAGCTCTTTTCAACAACGCATCCGTTTTAGGTTCTTGTCCTCTAAAATTTTTGTAAAGCTTCATTGGATGTTCCGTTCCCCCTTTTGATAAAATATTATCTTTAAATTTCGTTGCAATTTCTTTATTGAAAATCCCTTTTTCTTGGAAATAGGCAAACGCATCGGCATCTAAAACTTCTGCCCATTTATAACTGTAATATCCAGCAGAATAGCCGCCTTGAAAAATATGTGAAAAGGAAACACTCATGCAG
>NSHO01000037.1 GCA_002737105.1 Flavobacteriales bacterium
TTTTTCATTGTGTCTTCAGATACTTCTGGACATCCGTTGTTTGCAACAGTTCCTGCTACAGTAGGACATTTGTCATCTTTATCTAAAACTTTATCACCATCAGTATCTGGCCATGGGCATCCACCGTTAGCTTTATCACCTTTTACAGTAGGACATTTGTCATTTTGATCAGCAATTCCATCGCCATCAGCATCTGGACAACCTTTTAAAACTGGTAAACCAGCTACATCAATACAAGCATCATCTTTATCAGCAACAGTATCACCATCTTGGTCAGGACATCCATTCATTTCTGGAGTACCTGCATCATCTGGACAAGCATCAGCTGAATCTTGGATTCCATCACCATCAGTATCAGGACAACCTTGGAAAGCTGCTAAACCTTTAACATCTGGACAAGTATCTTCAGAATCAATAACTCCATCATCGTCTCTATCTTTAGCACCAAATTGGAATCTTAAACCTGCTTGGTGAAAGAAATGTGTTGGGATATCAGCGTTAGCCGCTCTATTGTCATCAAAACTAGATTTGTATGTTGAAGCTATTGTAAAAGCTACATTTTTAGCAAACCATAAGTTTAATCCCCAACCAAAGTTAACTGTACCTGCTGAAGCATCACCCATAAAAGCATAACCTCCACCTAAATTTAAAGATGGGTCAAACCATTTAGATTTTAATAAAGTTTTAAAGCTGTAAGAAACTGCTGCATCTAAACCATAATAGTTTAAATCGCCTGGGTTACTAACAACCATTCCTCTTGCGTCTGCACCAGCTGCAGTTGGTTTAAAGTCAACAAATTTTGTAATTTTGTTAAAAGATCCAGTCATTCCGAAAGAAAAACTATCTCCAACATATTTAGATACGCTTAAGTAAGATACTGCAGGAATGATATTCCAATTATCTTTAATATCTAATCCTTGAGAATAGGTTTTTTCAAATAATCCTAATCCACCTCTACTAGCACTTACTCTAGTGTCTACTGCATTTGCTCCAAAAGACACCGCCCAAGGATTAACTTTATCTTGTGCTTGAGACGCTAGTCCAACAAACAGCAAAGTAGTAGCAAATAATTTGTTAAAATGTTTCATACTTTTTATTTAATTTGATTATAATTCATTATATTTAGTAGCAAAAGTAATATGTTTTTTATAATCTACAAAACATTTGTTTGTTTTTTCTTAATTATAAGTTAAACAAATTATTTTATTTAAATTATGTTTAACTTTTTGGCAACACTTTCAAATGCAAAAATAGCTTTATCCAGATGTTCTTTGGTATGTGCCGCAGATAATTGCACTCTAATTCTTGCTTTATCTTTTGGAACTACCGGATAAAAGAAACCAATCACATAGATGCCTAGTTTTAGCAATTCATCAGCCATTTCTTGAGATAATTTTGCGTCATATAACATTACTGGTACAATTGCTGAATCGCCATCAATAAAATCTAAACCTGCTTTTTTAATACCTTCTTTAAAATAATTGGTGTTCCATTCTAACTGATCTCTTAACGTGGTATCTTTTTTTAATATTTCAAAAACTTTTAAAGATGCTCCAACAATTGATGGGGCTAATGAATTTGAAAATAAATAAGGCCGTGAACGTTGTCGTAAAATTTCAATTACTTCTTTTTTAGCAGTGGTGTATCCGCCCATAGCGCCGCCTAAAGCTTTACCTAAAGTTCCAGTAATAATATCTACCCGGCCCATTACGTTTTTAGCTTCCATAGTACCTTTACCTGTTGCGCCGATAAAACCTGCAGCGTGACATTCATCTGCCATAACTAATGCATCATATTTATCTGCTAAATCGCAAATTTTATCCAATGGTGCTACTAGTCCGTCCATTGAGAAAACGCCATCTGTTACAATTAACTTAAAACGATGACCTGTCTCTGTGGCTTTAATTAATTGTGCTTCTAAATCCTGCATATTAGAATTTTCATAACGATAACGTGCTGCTTTACACAAACGCACGCCATCAATAATGGAAGCGTGATTTAAACTATCAGAAATAATACAATCTTCTTCTCCTAACAAAGGTTCGAAAACACCGCCATTTGCATCGAAAGCGGCTGCATATAAAATGGTGTCCTCGGTTCCATAAAAATCCGCTATTGCTGCTTCTAATTGTTTATGAATATCTTGCGTACCACAAATAAAACGAACAGATGACATACCAAAGCCGTGAGAATCTAAAGCGTCTTTTGCAGCTTGAACTACTTCTGGATGAGAAGACAATCCTAAATAATTATTGGAACAAAAATTTAAAACGGTTTCACCATTTACAACTATTTCTGCACCTTGAGGAGAAGTGATAATGCGTTCTTTTTTATATAATCCGTTTTGTTGAATTGTATTTAATTCATTTTGTAAGTGTGCTTGAATTTTTCCGTACATTTTTTTATTATTGTTGGTTGTTTAATTTTCTACAAATGTATAATTTTTAATTCTTCTCCTATATATAACACCACTTTTTTAGTAACTTTTAAATTCATTTTTTCAATAACGCGGGCGTAATTTTCTATTTGTTTTTTGTGTTTTTCGTCTTGCGCGCCTGTTTTGTAATCAATAAGAAAAGCTTCCGAATTGTGAATTACTAACCTGTCTGGTTTTAAATTGATTTCGTTTGGCGAAATGATATTGTGCTCGGTAAAAACGGTGTAATTAGGATTAAAAAAAGCTTCTAATTCTGGATGATGAATTATTTGTTTGATTTTTACCTCAAAAATGCTTTTTTGCGATTGTTGAATCAGACCTTCATCTAAGCTTTTTGTTAAAGCAGGTTGCAAATCATTTTTCGTTGTAATATAAGATAAAATTTGATGAATAATATTTCCGAACTCAATAGCATCTTGCTGTAAAGTGCCCCACATTAAAGCTTCTTTTTTGGCAATTCGTATCGAAGAAAAATCTAATGCGTTGTTTACTGCCTGAATTTCTGCTTTATTTTTATCAAATAATTTCGGTTGCGATTTTCTTTTTGGATTGCCGAAAGTATATTCTTTTTGTTCGATTGAAAAATTTGCTTTTTGCGACAAAAAATTTATGAAATAAGAAGCCAACGTTTTGGAAGTTGAAATTTCTCCTTTTGTGGTTATTTTATAACTACTAATTATATGTAATTGTTCTTCCGCTCGCGTTAAAGCAACATATAAAACATTTATAGTGTCTAAAATTTCTTCTTGCGATTTGGTTTGATAAATTTCTTTAGTTTGACCACTATATTTCTCTAAAATCTTATTGTTTTTCACCAAAGCTTTTGGCATATCTACACTTTCGACTTCCATTGGAATCCAAATATTATTGCTTCTTGGATTCAAACTGTCATCGGCAAACGGATAAATTACCACCGGAAATTCTAATCCTTTCGATTTATGAATGGTCATAATTCGGATGGCTTTTTCTCCTTCTGGCGACGGAATACTTTGTTTAAATCCTGATTTTTTCCAATATTCTAAAAAATCAGCAATACTGGTTTGGTATTTTACGTTTCGTTCTAGAACTAAATCTAAAAAATACTGCACATAGGAAATGGTAGTTTTTTCTTTTAAAAACACATTTACAATATTTTCAACAGCTTCATAAAGTGATTTTTTTCTACAATTTTCAAAGGATATTTCACAATTAAATGACGCTAAATATTTTTGCAAATCCGCTTCCGATAAGTCTTTTGCGCCTACTATGAAGTCATGAATTTTATCTTTATCAACCTTTGTAGTTGCCACAAAATACAACCAATTTATTTTTGATTCTTGATTGTTGGCACTATCCAAATATTCTAAAAAATTGATAATAAATTTTACTTCTGAAGCATTTTGAATTAGCAATGTTTCCGATGAAATAATTGGAATATTATTTTCGGTTAAAAAATTAGCCAATAAAACGCCATTTTTAGTTTTTCGAGTTAATAAAACAATGTCTGAATAGTCAAATCCATTTGCAAGAGTTTGCTGAATAATTTCTAAAGTTTTAGACAAATATTGTTTGTCTTTTTCGGTAATGGTATCGTCATCGGAAATTTCCTCGTTAATTTCAATGGTATCATCTAAAAAAGTAACCGATACAAAACCGCCTGTTTTTTCATTTGTTTCCTGACCAGCGGTTTCCTTATATAATTTTTGATACGCTTCATTGGTAAATTCTTCCGAAAGGAATTGAAAAAATTGATTATTAAAATCGATAACTTCCGAATAACTTCTGTAATTTTTTGGTAAATTTTTTACAGATTTTTCTTTATTGGAAAACGGATTTGCATTCGTACTTAAATCGATAAATTGTTCTGCTTTTCCGCCACGCCATCGGTAAATAGATTGTTTTGGGTCTCCTACAATCATTAACGACCCTTTTGTGCCGTCTAAATCTTCACTTGCCAAGGCATTATCAATAAGTGGTATAAAATTTTCCCATTGTAACTGTGAAGTGTCCTGAAACTCATCTATAAAATAATGACGATATCTATCGCCTAATCTCTCATAGATAAAAGGAGCGGGTTGGTCTTTAATTTCGTTGTGAATTATCGTATTAAAATCGGAAATAGACAATACATTTTGGTCTTCTTGTAATTGCTTGTATTCTTTGTAAATTACATTGATTAGCGACAACGGAATCATATTTTTAAGAACCAAATCAAATAATGCATTTTCGGTTTTTGCTTTGTAGATTGTAGTCAATTTTAATTTCCAAGAAGGTAAAAAACGTATAACAACTTCTGAATTATTAGATTTTTTAGGAACCAATATTTCTTTTTCATTTACAAAATCGTAATCGGTTGCTTTTTCATGAAACAAATTGACAACGTGATTGTAAAATGTTTTGCGGTCAAAATCAGCATCTGTTAAATTATTTGAGGTAAAATCATCTAAAATTAATTTTGCGTTTTCCTTTATTTTTTTGGTATTCGTTTCAACTTTTAACTTAATTTTTTCAGCAATTTTAGAAAAATCATCAACTGATTTATCGCTTAACTTCCCAAAATTGAAAAAATGTTCTTCGTTTAAAATTAATCTTGAAACTTCATATAAATCTAATGTTACATCCCAACTTTTATCATCATCTGTTTTGCTCTTTGCAAAATCGATTAATATTTGAGTCAATTCTTCGTCTTCGCCTGCTTTGGCAACCACTACATCAATGGCGTTTTTTAATAGTTCATCTGTATCTAAAGTAACATCAAAATTTGTTGGTAAATTTAAATCGTGCGTGAAAGTTCTAATAATTCGATGGGTAAATTTATCAATAGTTGAAATATCAAAAGCCGCGTAATTATGGATTAAATTCTTTAAAATTTTTCTGGATTTTTGTTGGATTGTAGGCACATCTAATTTTATTTCAGTAGCAATTTCTTCCATAAAATTAGCGGTTTTTTCAGTAACTTCATTTTTTGTAAACGCAATTAAACTATCAATAATACGGCTCTTCATTTCTTCAACCGCTTTATTGGTAAAAGTAATGGCTAGAATTTTTTTATAAGTATCGTTGGCAGGAGCTACCAATAAAATTTTTAAATACTCTTTTGTTAAGGTATACGTTTTGCCAGAACCAGCTGAAGCGTTATATAGTTGAAATGCCATATTATAAATAAACTTTTAAGAAAGTATTAAGACCGAAAAATTTTATTTTCAAAGTTAAAGTTATAAATTTGAAAAAAATAATTAATCAATTAAAAATAGTAAATTATGGCTTTTGAACTCCCACAATTACCATATGCATATGATGCATTAGAACCACATGTTGATGCAAGAACTATGGAAATTCACCATACAAAACATCATAATGCTTACACAACAAATTTAAATGCTGCTATTGCAGGAACAGATTTAGAAGGAAAATCTATTGAAGCCATTATGGCCAATTTGGATATGAATAATATGCCTGTTAGAAATAACGGTGGTGGTTTTTACAATCATAATTTATTTTGGACCGTTATGTCACCAAATGGTGGTGGTTTACCATCAGGCGAATTAGCAGCTGCTATTGATGCTGCTTATGGTTCATTTGATGCTTTTAAAGCAGAATTTGCTAAAGCTGCAGCTACTCGTTTTGGTTCTGGATGGGCTTGGCTTTGTCTGCAAAAAGGCGGAAAAGTTGAAGTTTGTTCTTCACCAAATCAAGATAATCCTTTAATGCCAGGTATTGGTTGTGGCGGAACACCTATTTTAGGATTAGACGTTTGGGAACACGCCTATTATTTAAACTACCAAAACAGAAGACCTGATTATATTGAAGCTTTTTTTAATGTAATAAACTGGGACGAGGTAACTAAACGTTTTAACGAATCGAAATAAATTTTCTCAAAAATAAAATAAAAGCGTGCAAGTAATTGGACGCTTTTTTATTATCTGTATATTTGCTTTTAATTTATTCTAAATGAGAATACTGTTGTGGATTATTTTTTTACTTTCTTTTGGAGCGCATGCTCAAAAGTTTGCTGTAAAACAGAATGAAAACACAGAAAAATTAGTTCGCAATGTTATTGGTGTTTTAACAAATAACCAATTTAAAACTCCTGATTTTAGTTATACTTTTTACGAGAAATCAATTGTTTCAGCTTATCCAGATTCTATTTCTGCGTCAATAGATACGGTTTTTAAAAACAAGCAAAAAACGAAATTTATTATAGATTCTTCTAGTTATAAATTTAAGAAAATTATTGCCAAACAACACATTTATCAAACCGAAAAAGTAGCCACAATTTCTATCGAAAAAGGCCAGAAAAAAGAAACTATTATTGGTTTAAAAATGGCAGGTTTAAAACAACCTATTTACGAATTATTAGGACAAGAATTTATGCCTTTTGATTTGAGTAAAAAACAACTAAAAATTTTACAATTTACTTTTCAAAATCCGTTTTCGAATATAGGCTCGCTTAAATATAAATTCGAAATAACAGACACACTAACCACTATTACCGGTACAGAAATTGTATTGCAATTTGAATTGAAAAAAAGCCTCCAAAAAAATAAATTAAAAGGAACGGCTATTGTTGATTTAAAAACAAATAGCATTACTAAAATCACTTTTTTTATAAATAGTATTATTAATGTTAAAACGGAAACTGTTTTTGATTCTTTTAATGATGGAAAATCGTGGTTTCCAATTTCGCAAAACATTTTAGTTACAAAAGGAAAAGGAAAACAAAACATTGATTTTTTAGGCGAAACCATACAATTTGATAATTTGCCAAATACCTCCAAAAAATACGATTATTCAAATGATTTATTTGTAAAAATACATAGAAACTTTAGCAATTATAACTTTTCAGCAGTTCCTAAAAAACAACATTATCAAATTCAAATTGATGAAAATGCAACTAAAACAAATGCTGCTTTTTTAAATACAATTGCCAATGACACTATAGACATTCGTTCTAAAAACACTTATCAAGCTATAGACAGTTTAGTAACTGCATCAAAAATTGAAAAGAAAATTTATTTCGGCAAGAAATTAATTGGCGGCCAAATTCCGTTTGGTTGGTTTGATTTTCGTGCTCGTGATATTTTTAAATTTAACAATTACGAAGGTTTTAGATTGGGTATTGGCATGCAAACAAATGACCGCCTTTCCGCCTATTATAAATTATTTGGTTATGTTGCGTATGGCACAAAAGACGGCATTTTTAAAAGTCAATTTGGTAGTGCTTTTCGAGTTTCAAAAATTACGGATAGTTGGATTTCAGGTTCTTTTACAAACGATAATAATGAGTTTGCCGATTTATCTCTTTTAGCCGACAATAAGCGATTCAGACTTATAGATCCACGACCATTTAATCTATCTACATTTTACAACCATCAATCTTATGAGTTGGCTTTTGAATCTAAATTTATAACTAAAGTTGAAACTATCTTAAAGATAAATCGTTCCCGAATCAATCCTTTATTTGATTACGAATTTATTGCACAAAATAAATCCTATAAAGTGTACAATTTAACATTGGCAACAGTAAGTTTTGAATGGTCGCCAAACAGTAAGTTTTTACAAGCGCCACAAGAAATTTTAGAAGTAGAAAAAGGTTTTCCAAAGGTAATTTTGCAAGTCTCTCACGCGATACCAAATGTTATAAGTGACAACATTGAATTTACAAAAATAGACGCGAGAATATATCAAGAAAATAAACATTTATCGGGGCAAAAAACTACTTTTTTATTGCAAGGAGGAATTAGTTTAGGCAACGCACCACTTTCTCATTTGTATAGTGTGGCCCCAAATAATTTAAACCGAGATGCTATTTTGAGTCGGATTACATTTGCCAATAAAACATCTTTTGAAACCATGTATTTCAATGAATTTTTTTCAGACAGGTATTCACTTTTTCAGATGAAACACTACTTTAATAAATTTCAAATTTCTAAAAGCATCAAACCTATTTTAGTGGTTGGAACTAAAGTCGCTTTTGGAGGATTTACACATCCTGAAAACCACCAAGGTATCACATTCAAAACCATGGAAAAAGGTTTTTATGAAAGTGGATTGGAATTGCAAAACATTTTTAAAGGCTTTGGATTATCTACCTATTACAGATATGGACCGTATCAATTGGAAAAATTTGATCAAAATATTGCTATAAAATTATCTTTTACACTGAATTTGGGGATATAATTCACCATAATTCTTACCTTTGCACACTAAAATCATATCATGACGAAGTGGTTAAACACCAGTTTTTGGAATTTTGTAGCGCGTACGCTTTTAAGAAATAGACATTGGGTGCTTTTGTGCATTGCTTTGTTTACTATTTTTATGGCATCGCAATGGAAATACATCCGTTTTACACAAACTGAAGCCAATTTATTACCCGCAGACCATAAAGAAAATATAGCTTATAACGATTTTTTAAAGAAATTTGGTGAAGAAGGAAATGTAATCGTTTTTGCAGTAAAAAGTGCTGATGTTTTTAAACCAGAAACGTATAAAGCATGGAACAACATGATGGCTGCTATTGCCAAAAACAAAGAAGTAGATGGTGTTTTGTCGTTTAATGAAATTCAGGATTTAGTTAAAAACGATTCCTTACAAACCTTTCAAATAAAACCTTTTATAGATCAAAACAAAGTGGCCGATGCCGCTTATTTGAATGCTAAAAAACAAGATTTATTAAACAAAATGCCTTTTTACGAAAGCTTATTGTTCAATAAAAAAAGTGGCGTAGTGAGAAGCGTTATTTATCTTAAAAAAAACATAGTAAACAAACCCCAAAGAAAAGAATTCGTTTTAAACAAACTAATTCCAGCCATTGAATCGTTTAAGGAAAAAACAAAAACGGAAATCAAAGTTTCCGGAATGCCTTACATAAGAACCATGAATGCCAAGGCAATTATTAGCGAAATTGGTTTGTTTATTGGCGCAACTTTATTGGTAACATCCTTACTTTTCTATTTCTTTTTCCGTTCGTTTCGCACGACAATGATGGCGCTTTTTGTGGTGATGATTGGCGTGATGTGGTCGTTCGGATTTTTAGGATTATTGCGTTATGAAATTACAGTTTTAACCGCTTTAGTACCTTCATTAATTGTAATTATTGGTATTCCGAATTGTATTTTCTTAACCAATAAATACCACCAAGAAACGCGAATTCACGGAAACAAAGCGAAAGGTTTACAACGTGTTTTAACTAAAGTAGGAACCGCAACTTTTATTACAAATGTAACAACTGCGGTAGGTTTTGCAACTTTTATTATTACTGATAATAAATTATTACAAGAATTTGGTATTGTAACTTCCATTAACATTATGGCGCTTTTTGTGCTGAGTTTATTTGTAATTCCGATTTTCTTTAGTTTTATGCCAATTCCAAAAGCGAGACATTTAAAACATTTGGAACGCGGGTATTTAGTGAATTTTAAAAACTGGATTATCGACCAAGTTAGATATCATAATGTTCGCGTGTATTCGGTTGCAGTTGGTATTTTAATACTTGGAATTATTGGTGTTTACAAAATAAATATTTCTGGTAGCATTTTAGAAGACATGCCAAAAAGTACGCCGTTTTTTGAAGACATACGTTTCTTTGAAAAAGAATTTAAAGGTGTTTTACCTGTTGAAATTTTGATTGACACCAAACGTAAAAAAGGCGTGATGAAAATTTCCACTTTGAAAAAAATGGATGAGTTGCAATCGGAAATTGAAGCGATTCCAGAACTTTCAAAACCGGTTTCTATTGTCAATTTGGTAAAATTTTCTAAACAAGCGTATTACAACGGAAATCCCGCTTTTTATGATTTACCCGATTCACAAGAACAAGCTTTTATTTTGCCTTATTTGAAAAATTCGTCGAAAGACAGTAAAAATAATCCATTAAAAAGTTATGTAGATGCCACTGGACAATATGCTAGAATTTCGACTTTTATGAGAGAAGTCAGCACAGATGAAATGGTAAAAGTGGAAGAAAAATTAAATGACCGAATCAACAAATTATTTCCAAAAGAACGTTATACAGTAACAATTACTGGAAAAGCATTGTTGTTCCAAAAAGGAACTAGCTATTTATTAGAAAACTTAATTGAATCTTTATTATTCGCTTTGGCATTAACTGGTGCATTAATTTTCTTTTTATTCCGTTCGGTGAAAATGATTTTTGTAGCTTTGATTCCGAATTTATTACCATTATTAGCAACAGCTGGATTGATGGGATATTTAGGTATTCCAATAAAACCTTCAACTATTTTGGTTTTCGGAATCGCGTTTGGTCTTTCTGTAGATGATACGATACGATTTTTAGCGCAATACCGACAAGAATTGGTTAGAAATAACTGGAAAATAAGAAAATCAATTTTCGCAACATTAAACGAAGAAGGACCAAGTATGTTTTACACTTCTTTTGTGTTATTGTTCGGATTTTCGGTTTTTACTTTATCCGATTTTGGAGGAACAGTTGCCTTAGGAGGTTTGGTTTCCATCACGTTATTATTCGGAATGCTAACCAATTTAATTTTATTACCAAGTTTGGTTTTATCATTAAATAGAAGTATCGCTAATGAACAAGAATTTACAGCGCCAACAATAGATATTTTAGAAAATAATGAAGACCCAGATGCTTTGGGTGAAGAAATAAAAATAAAATAAAATGGCATCACCAATAAAAAAGTTTGTTGCAAACAAAACCAATAATAAAAAGGTGATTACATTTGTTACCAATAAAAAATAACCATTAAACATATGAATAATTTAATTGAAGAATTAGAATGGAGAGGTTTGGTACACGATGCGATGCCAGGAACAGAAGAGCAACTTATAAAAGAGCCAACAGCTGTTTACATAGGTTTTGATCCTACTTCAGATTCGTTACATATTGGTAGTTTAGTGCCTATTATTTTATTAATGCACTTGCGAAAATTCGGACATAAACCATTCGCTTTGGTTGGCGGTGCAACTGGAATGATTGGTGATCCATCTGGAAAATCTAATGAAAGAAATTTATTAGATGAAGCCACTTTAAATCATAATGTAGAAGGAATTAAAGGCGTTTTATCTCGCTTTTTAGATTTCAATGCTACGGATGCACAAGCCCCAGTTTTAGTAAACAATTATGATTGGATGAAAGATTTTTCGTTCATTGATTTTGTTCGTGAAGTGGGAAAACGCATTACGGTAAATTATATGATGAGTAAAGATTCTGTAAAAAAGCGTTTGACTGGTGAAGGCGAAGGCATGAGTTTTACAGAATTTACGTACCAATTAATTCAAGGATACGATTTTTATCATTTGCACAAACACCACAATTGTAAATTACAAATGGGCGGAAGCGACCAATGGGGAAATATCACTACTGGTACAGAATTAATTCGTAGAATGAATGTTGATTCTGAAACGGAAGGAAAAGCGTATGCAATGACGTGTCCGTTAATTACAAAAGCAGATGGTTCGAAATTCGGAAAATCGGAAAAAGGAAACATTTGGTTAGATGCTGATAAAACGTCTCCATACGAATTTTACCAATTTTGGTTTAATACGACTGATGTTGATGCCGAAAAATATATTAAGATATTCACGTTCTTAGATAAAGCTAAGATTGATGCGTTATTAGCGGAACACGCTGAAGCGCCACATTTAAGAGTATTACAGAAAAAATTAGCCGAAGAATTAACCGTAATGATTCACGGTGCAGCAGAACACGAAAAAGCCGTTTTTGCTTCACAAGCCTTCTTTAAACCAACCGTGGACGATTTAAAACTATTAGATTTAAAAACGTTAGCGGATGTTTTCCAAAGTTTAGACCAAGCGGAAGTTACTTTAGCAGAAATTGAAGCAGGTTACCCAATTGTGGATGCCTTTGTGAAAACAGGATTTTTATCTTCCGGAAATGAAACCAGAAGAGCGTTAAAAGAAAATGCTGTTTCCGTAAACAAAGTAAAAGTTACAGAAGAATATATAATTTCAACTAACGATTTAATTGCGAACACGTTCGTTTTATTGCAAAAAGGAAAGAAAAACTATTATATATTAAAAGTTGTGTAAGCTGATTTTAAGTAAAATTCAAACCAAAATTTTAGTCATATGATTTTAACTACAACCAATTCCATCGATGGATTTAGTATTGCAGAATATAGAGGAATTGTCTCTGGAACAGCTGTGAATGTTCAAAAAATGAAAATGACTTTTAACATGCAAAAATATTACGCAGGAATAAGCGAAAGTGTTTCCGATGTCAAAGACCAAGCTTTTGAGCAACTCAAATTGAATGCAGAAAAATTAAACGCAAATGCAGTTGTAGGAATAAATGTGGATATTGAATTAACAACTAGTAATTATGTTATCGTAACTATAACAGGAACTGCAGTTAATATTATTAAAAGATAGTTAAATGTTATTATGTTAAAAAATTCAAAAGATTTCACTGGAAACTATATAAAATAAAAAAGGTGAAACTTTCGTTTCACCCTTTTTGCCCCAAATCTACCATAAAACTTAACCTACTAATTTTCTGGTGAGCTAAAAGTATAGTAAGTTATTTTATTAAAACAAAATAATTGTTGTATGGTTAATATTCTCGATGAAATGCACT
>NSHO01000038.1 GCA_002737105.1 Flavobacteriales bacterium
GCACGGGATTGCGCATTGGTTCGGTACAAAATAGCAAAATGCGAATTCGGTAATTGATTTTGCATTTTCTGTTCAAAAATAGTTCCGGCTACAAAACGACCTTCTTCACCGTCTGTTACACTTCGATGTACTTTTATTTTCGGACCGTCATCATTGGCTGTCCAAACAATTTTATCCAATTTGGTTTTATTCTTATCGATAACATTATTCGCAGCTTCTACAATATTTTTTGAAGATCGATAATTTTGTTCCAATCGGAACATTTTAACGCCGTCGTAATCTTTTTGAAAGTTTATAATATTGTTGATGTTTGCCCCTCGGAAGGCATAAATACTTTGCGCATCGTCACCTACCACACAAATATTTTGGAATCTATCCGATAAGGCTTTTACAATTAAATATTGAGAATGATTGGTATCTTGGTACTCATCTACTAAAATATATCTAAATCTATCTTGGTATTTGGCTAAAACATCTGGGAAACGATTTAATAACTCGTTGGTTTTCAATAATAAATCATCAAAATCCATCGCACCCGATTTAAAACAGCGTTCTACATAATTATTGTAAATTTCACCCATACGCGGTTTTTTGCTCATCGCATCGGCTTCTTGTAATTCGGGATTGTTAAAATAGGCTCGAACAGTAATTAACGAGTTTTTATATTGCGAAATTCTTCCTAAAATTTGTTTGGGTTTATAAATGTCTTTATCCAATTGCATTTCTTTGATAATGCCACCTAAACATCGCAATGAATCTTGAGAATCGTAAATTGTAAAATTGGAAGGATAACCTAATTTTTCAGCTTCACTTCGTAAAATTTTAGCAAAAACAGAGTGAAATGTACCCATCCAAAGATTTTTAGCTTCATTGCTTCCCACAATTTCAGCGATACGTTTTTTCATTTCACGTGCAGCTTTGTTGGTAAATGTAAGCGCTAAAATATTAAATGCATCAACACCTTGATGCATCAAATTCGCAATTCGAACAGTTAGTACACGTGTTTTCCCTGAACCTGCACCCGCAATTACAATCATAGCACCGTCTTTTTGCAAAACTGGCGCTCGTTGTGCTTCATTTAATTGATTTATGTACTGTTGCATGGCTAAAATTAGGATAATTAGGAAAGCAAAAATACAGAATATGAAGGGATTTTACCTACTTTTAACTGTCATTTAGTTGAAAATTATCAACAATTTTTTGATTAAAAGTAATAACATAACATAAGAATTAAATATTGCATTAACTTTTAAAAAAATATTTTAGATTTGTAAAAAAAATCACATGAACATAGAAGCAAAATTACTTGAAATTGCCACATATACTTTACCAGCAATTATTACTGGTGGAGTCGCTTACGGTTTGCTACATAAATTTTTTAAAAACGAAGAAAACAAACGAAAATTTGAATTGCTAAGAGAGAACCAGCGCTTAGGATTGCCTATTAGATTACAAGCTTATGAGCGTATTGTTTTGTTTTTGGAACGTATCAATCCAATTAACTTAATGATGCGCGTAGAACCAAGTTCTTTAGATCCTCAAAGTTACGCAACGCTTCTTGTACATACCATACAAACTGAATACGAGCACAATATTGCGCAACAAATTTATTTTACTCAAGAAAGTTGGGAAATAATCTTAAAAGCCAAAAACAGCATTATTACTCAAATTAGAAGATTTTCTATTGAAGGTGAAGTGAAAACTGGCGAAGAATTACGTACAAAACTTCTTCAAGAACTTACACAAACAGAAAGCGCAAGCTCAGTAGCAATTGGTTTTATTAAAGAAGAATTAAAACGAGTTTTTTAATTTTTATTAGTTGTAATGTGCTTAAATAATTTTTTGAAGTAAAATTTTTAAATCTTACAAGATTATAAACATTTTTTAAAATTTAGACATTTCCAATTTAACTAATAATAACTATCTTCGCTTTAAAACAAAATTCAAACATAAATTGTAAAAATTAATATATTTTCATTATTTTTTGTTTTTGATATTGTATTTTGACATTGATATTGTAATTCATTTTGAACCTACTCGAAACTCCCATAGAATATTTAAAAGGCGTTGGACCACAACGTGGTGATTTGCTGCGCAAAGAAATGAATATTCAAAAGTATGGCGATTTAATTAATTTATATCCGAACCGATATATCGACAGAACTCGTTATTTTAAAATCAACCAACTGATAAATAGCAATTCCGAAGTTCAAATTATTGGAAAAGTGATTCATGTTAAAACCATCGACCAAGGAAAAGGAAAATCGAGATTAGTCGCCACTTTTTTAGATGATACAGGACAAATGGAATTGGTATGGTTTCAAGGACAAAAATGGGTAAAAGAAAGCTTAAAACTAAATACCGTTTATGTCATTTTCGGAAAAGTCACGCAATTTGGTTCGGTTTTCAACATGGCACATCCAGAAATGGAACTGTTGGAAGAACACAAAACCACTTTAAGAAGTGCGATGCAACCTGTTTATCCAAGTACCGAAAAACTTAATAATAAAGGCGTTACTAATAAAGTCATCAATAAAATGATGATGCAATTGTTTGGCGAAACACATCAATTATTTTCAGAAACTTTGCCTATTTCCATCATTGAAGAATTAAAACTGATTCCAAAAAAAGAAGCTTTAGTTAATATTCATTTTCCAAAAAATCAGGATCTTTTAGCCAAAGCGCAGTTTAGATTAAAGTTTGAAGAATTGTTTTTCATTCAACTGCAATTAATCACCAAAAACTTAATTCGAAAACATAAAATAAAAGGTTTTCCTTTCGAAATTATTGGTGAAAATTTTAATAATTTCTACAACAATCATTTACCTTTTGAATTGACGAATGCTCAAAAAAGAGTTTTGAAAGAAATACGAAACGATTTAGGCAGCCACGCGCAAATGAATCGTTTGCTTCAAGGCGATGTTGGTTCAGGAAAAACCATAGTTGCTTTAATGTGTATGCTTATCGCAAAAGATAACGGCTTTCAGAGCTGTTTGATGGCGCCAACAGAAATATTGGCTAATCAACATTTTAACGGTATAACCGAATTGGCCAAAGATCTAAATATTAATATCAGAATATTAACGGGTTCTACAAAAATTGCTCAACGAAGAATCATTCATGAAGAATTAGAAAACGGAACGTTAGATATAATCATCGGAACGCATGCTTTATTAGAAGATAAAGTCCAGTTTAAAAATTTAGGTTTAGCCGTAATTGATGAACAACATCGTTTTGGAGTAGAACAAAGAAGTAAACTTTGGACGAAAAGCCAAATTCCACCTCACGTTTTAGTAATGACTGCTACTCCTATCCCACGTACTTTAGCGATGAGTTTGTATGGTGATTTAGATATTTCTGTGATTGACGAATTACCGCCTGGTAGAAAACCAATACAAACTTTACATCGATATGATAGTAATCGATTGGTAGTATGGAAATTTTTAAAAGATGAAATTGCTAAGGGCCGACAAATTTATATTGTATATCCATTAATTCAGGAATCTGAAAAAATGGATTATAAAGATTTGATGGACGGTTATGAAAGTATTTCTCGCGATTTTCCTTTGCCAAACTATTCAATTTCTATTTTACACGGAAAAATGAAACCCGCAGATAAAGATGAAGAGATGAAACGCTTTTCTGAAGGAAAAACCAACATTATGGTTGCAACAACTGTTATTGAGGTAGGCGTAAATATACCTAATGCTTCAGTAATGATTGTAGAAAGTGCCGAACGTTTTGGTTTATCACAATTGCACCAGTTGCGCGGACGCGTTGGTCGTGGTGCTGAGCAAAGTTATTGTATTTTAATGACGGATTATAAACTTTCCGAAGACAGCAAAACCAGAATGGAAACTATGGTGCGAACCAATGACGGATTTGAAATTGCTGAAGTGGATTTGAAATTACGCGGACCAGGGGACATTATGGGAAAACAACAAAGTGGCGTGCTAAACCTTCAAATTGCCGATTTAGTAAAAGACCGAGATATTTTACAAGTAGCACGACATTTGGCAGTAAAACTTCTAAAAACAGATCCTAGTATGAATTTACCTGAACACGCAAAGTTAAAAGCTGTATTTTTGGAAATTAGCAAGAAGAAAAGTATTTGGAATTATATTTCGTAATGGAAAAAAGAATATAGAGTATAGAGTATAGAATATAGATTTAATAATTTTATTTAAAAAACATAAAGCCATGGTACAATATAACCCAAAAGACTGGATTACTTTTATTTTTCGATTTCATAAATCGGATACCTTTCGTCAATTAATTCCAATGATGATATTAATTGGTGTTTATTCTGGTGCAATTTGTTATTTCGAAATACATTATTTCAAATTAAAAGAAAATAGTCACGTTAAAAATATTTCCATATTGCATACAACTGTTGGTTTTGTATTATCATTACTATTAGCATACCGAACTAATACTGCATATGATCGATGGTGGGAAGGAAGAAAATTATGGGGAAGTTTGGTAAATAATTCTAGAAATTTAGCCATTAAATTAGCCGCTATTTTAGATAATGAAGCCGATAAAATTTATTTCAGAAAAGTAATTCCTGGTTTTGCTTCCATCTTAGCAAAACATTTAAGTAATGAAGAAGTTGGTAAAGTTTTATTTGAAGGTTTGGATTTAGAAATTGACCAAAACAAACACAAACCGAACCAAGTAGCCAAGATGATTTATAGTAAAATTAACGATTTATATAAATCTAACAAAATAACTGGTAATCAGTTAATTATATTAAATATAGAAATACAATCTTTTACAGATGTTTGTGGTGCTTGTGAACGAATTAAAAACACACCAATACCTTATTCTTACAGTGCGTTTATTAAAAAATTTATTTTCTTTTACGTGATGACTTTACCCTTTGGATATGTATTTAGCTTAGGATATTACATAATTCCTGTGGTAGTATTTATTTTTTATGTATTGGCAAGTTTAGAATTAATTGCGGAGGAAATTGAAGATCCTTTTGGCGGTGATGAAAACGATTTACCTACATCAAAAATTGCAAGCAATATTAAAAAGCACGTTGAAGAAATTTTATAAACAATAAACTGAAAACAAAAAAACCCGTTACAAAAATTAATTATAACGGGATCTTTTTAAATTTTATAATACTACTTTCTAGCCATCACTTTTATTGATTTCTCAATAATTGCTTTGCTATTTAATCCGTATTTTTCCATTAATTGTTCTGGCGTGCCACTTTCTCCAAAAGTATCATTTGTAGCTACAAACTCTTGCGGTGCTGGTTTATTTAAACTTAACGTTCTGGCCACACTTTCTCCTAAACCACCTAAAAAATTATGTTCTTCAGCAGTTACTACACAACCTGTTTTAGCGACCGATTTTAAAATAGCTGCTTCATCTAAAGGTTTTATGGTATGAATATTAATCACCTCAGCAGAAATGCCTTGTTTTTCTAATTCTTCAGCAGCTATTAAAGCTTCCCAAACTAAATGTCCGGTTGCGATTATTGTTACATCATTTCCTTCGTTTAATAAAATGGCTTTTCCAATTACAAAAGGTGCATCTGCTGGCGTAAAATTAGGCACTACCGGACGACCAAAACGCAAATATGCTGGTCCGTGATGATCTGCTAATGCTAAAGTGGCTGCTTTGGTTTGGTTGTAATCACAAGTATTAATAACTGTCATTCCAGGTAACATTTTCATCAAACCTATATCTTCTAAAATTTGATGTGTAGCGCCATCTTCACCTAAAGTTAACCCCGCGTGAGAGGCACAAATTTTAACGTTCTTATCTGAATAAGCAACAGATTGACGAATTTGGTCATAAACTCTTCCTGTAGAAAAGTTAGCAAAAGTTCCTGTAAAAGGAATTTTCCCACCAATGGTTAAACCTGCAGCAATTCCAATCATATTGGCTTCCGCAATTCCGATTTGGAAAAAACGCTCTGGATGATTTTTCTTGAAATCGTCAAATTTTAACGATCCAATTAAATCAGCACAAAGCGCGACTACATTTTCATTTTTTTGTCCTAATTCGGTCATTCCTGCTCCAAATCCTGAACGGGTATCTTTACTTCCTGTGTTTTCGTATTTTTTCATATTTTTAAGCTAAAAGCATAAGGCATTAAGCACAAAGCATTATTAATAATCTCCTAAAGTTTCTGGATTTTGGTTTAAGGCATTTTCTAATTGCTCATTACTCGGAGCCTTACCGTGCCAAGCGTGCGTGTGCATCATAAAATCTACACCATTACCCATTTCTGTATGTAATAACACACAAACCGGTTTCCCTTTACCTGTTCGAGATTTTGCATCTGCCATTCCGTTTATTATGGCTTCAATATTATTTCCTTCAGCAATTTCTAAAACGTCCCAATCAAATGCTTCAAATTTGGCTTTAATATTTCCCATATTTAAAACATCAGAAGTTGAACCATCAATTTGTTGTCCATTCAAATCTACTGTTGCAATTAAGTTGTCTACATTTTTTGCAGATGCATACATAATAGCTTCCCAGTTTTGACCTTCTTGTAATTCGCCATCACCAGTTAAAACATATACTAAATTTGTGTCTTTATTTAATTTTTTTGCTTGTGCAGCACCAATGGCAACAGACAAACCTTGCCCCAAAGAACCAGAAGCCATTCTGATACCTTCTAATCCTTCATGTGTTGTTGGATGCCCTTGTAAACGGGTATTTAATTTTCGGAAAGTTGCCAATTCCGATACTGAAAAATAACCGCTTCTTGCCAAAACACTGTAAAATACAGGAGAAATATGTCCGTTTGATAAAAAGAAAATGTCTTCATTTGCTCCATTCATATCAAAACCTTCGTTTCTTTTCATTACTTGTTGGTACAGTGTTACTAAAAACTCTGCACAGCCTAAAGAACCACCTGGATGACCTGAATTAACTGCATGAACCATTCTAAGAATATCTCTACGAACTTGTTGTGTAAATTGTTCTAAATTTGAAATTTGTTGTGTCATTGTAAAAAGTTTTTGCAAAAATAAATTTAATAATCTGTTTATACTAATGAGATTTTATTTTTTTATCAAGAAGAATTCAACAATTTTTTCAATAACTTTTAAATCGCCTAATATTTTCCTATGTCCTAAATTATTTGTGATTAAAATTTCATTATTGGAAAGGTTTTCTGCCAAATGATATGCTTCCGAAACCGATATATCTTCATCATCATTATCATGAATAACTAAAACTGGAATTTTCACTTCTTTAGCTACAACATAAGCAGAAAAACTTTCCATTTCTAAATGGTATTTCTTTTCAAAATTATTTTTCATCAAAACAGCTACTTTATTTGGTAAACCAATTTTTTCTGTAAACGTATTCACAATGTTAATTACGCTATTTCCACTAGCAATTACAACAGCTTTTTTTATTTGCAGACCTTTTTTTACTGCGTTTAAAATTGACATGCCGCCTAAAGAATGTCCGACTGCAAATTCAAAAGGACCATACTGTTTTTCAACTTCCAATATAGATTCAATAAACTCGAGCATCAAAGTGGTTTTTGTACCTGATTTTCCGTGTGCTGGCGCATCAAAACTAATTGTGGCGTAACCATTTTCAAGGAATGCGTCTGCAATTTTTACCAATTGGGTGCCTCTACCCGACCAACCATGTACGAGAAGGATTTTTTTATTCGAATTTCCGTAAGTATAAACCACAATTTCTTTATTTATAGATGGCACAAACAAATTAGTTTGTTGGGATGCGGATTCCATAAGAAACTCTCTCTTGGGAATTTTATGTTTTATGGGTGTAGTAAATAATTTTCGAGCAAATTTTTCTGCCAAAACTGGAGAAATTCGATATAAAAAACGACCAATTAAAATTATAATTTTTGGAACTTGCGTTTCGGTAGGAGATTTTTTATTAGGCATTTGAAATTTTTATACAAAAGTAAACAATTATAGTGTGGTATGATTTTTGAACTAAACAAAAAATAGAATAACTTTATATACTAAATTTTTATTATGAAAATACTTCTAAAATCACTTATTATAACAGGAATTCTTGTAGCTTCTTGTGCAAAAAATCCTTTCACAGGAAAAAGTACTATGGCGCTTGTTCCGAATAGTCAAATTTTTCCATCTGCTTTTCAGCAATACAATCAGTTTTTATCTGAAAATAAAGTTTTAAAAGGAACTTCAGATGCCAAACGTATCGAAACAATTGGTATGAAAATAAAAACGGCTTCTGAAAGATATTTAACCGCCAACGGAAAATCCGATTATTTAGATAACTACAAATGGGAATACAATTTAGTAGATAGTAAAGAAGTAAATGCATGGTGT
Organism: Flavobacteriales bacterium; assembly: GCA_002737105.1. Next base: position 8,313 of record NSHO01000038.1, read on the forward strand.
ATGCCTGGTGGAAAAATTGTTTTTTATACCGGGATTTTACCTATTTGTAAAGATGATGCCGGAATTGCAGCAGTAATGGGTCACGAAGTCGCACACGCTTTAGCTAATCACGGACAACAACGAATGAGTGCTGTTTTAATACAACAAGCTGTCGGTGTTGGTGCTGCTGTAGCTGCGGAAAAATATGTACCAAAATATCAAAATGAAGCTATGCAGGCTTATGGAGCTGGTTCGCAAGTATTAGGCATTTTACCGTTTAGCAGGGCTCACGAAAGTGAAGCTGATATGATTGGATTAACACTTATGGCGATAGCTGGATATGATCCAATAAATGCGGTAAAAGTTTGGGAAAGAATGTCGGCACAATCTGAAGGGAAATCGCCTCCAGTATTTTTAAGCACTCACCCAAGTAACCAAACCAGAATTAATGAATTAACCGCATTACTTCCTCAAGCAAAAGCAGAAGCCGCTAAATTTGGCGTCACATTTAAATAGTAAAAATATTATCTTATATTAGTCCCGATTTCTATCGGGATTTTTATTTTATAAATTATGCAACAACTTGAAAAAGGAAATAACAAAGTTTTAAATGCTTGGGCGTTTTACGATTGGGCAAATTCTGTGTATTCGTTAGTCATAGCTTCCTCTATTTTTCCTTTGTATTTTGGTTTCTTATTCACAAAAGAAAATCCAAATATTGAATTATTCGGAACTTCAATCAAAGCTACTTCATTAGTTTTCTTTACCACAGCTTTTGCTTTTTTAACAGTTGCAATAATATCTCCAATTTTATCTGGAATTGCTGATTATTTAGGGAATAAAAAACGATTTATGCGGTTTTTTTGCTATTTAGGCGCCGCCTCTTGTATAGGATTATATTGGTTTACCAAAGAAAATATCTTATTTGGCATGTGTTGTTTTTATTTTGGACTTGTAGGATTTTGGGGCAGTTTAGTGTTTTACAATTCGTATTTATCGGACATAGCTTTTACTAATCAGCATGACAAATTAAGTGCCAAAGGTTTTTCATTAGGCTATATCGGCAGTGTTATTTTACTTGTTATTTGCTTGTATTTAATTATCGGAAGAACAGATGAAGAAGCCATTGAAGCTATGAAATTATCATTTGTTTTTACTGGAATTTGGTGGGCTGTATTTAGCCAATATACCTTTTATTATTTACCAAAAGGAAATAAAAACAAACATCCTATAACTTTTTCTGTGCTACTTAATGGTTATAATGAACTAAAAAAAGTTCAAAAATTATTTTTTAAAGACGCAACATTAAAACGTTTTTTAATTGCCTTTTTTGTTTATAGTATGGCGGTACAAACCGTAATGCTTGTTGCTACTTATTTTGGAGAACAAGAAATAAATTGGGGTACTGCGGACGAAAAAAGACAAGGACTAATTGTAAGTATACTAATGATTCAATTGGTGGCGGTTTTGGGAGCTATTTTAACCTCAAATTTGGCATTAAAATTTGGAAATATTAAAACGTTAATTGGCATTAATTCAGTTTGGATTTTTATTTGTATCGGCGCTTTTTTTGTTACAGAACCCATTCAGTTTTACATTGTTGCTGGAATTGTTGGTTTAGTAATGGGAGGAATTCAATCGCTTTCACGTTCTACTTTTTCTAAATTAATGCCCGAAACAAATGACACTACTTCGTTTTTTAGTTTTTATGACGTAGCCGAAAAAATTGGAATTGTAATTGGTATGATTCTTTACGGAAGCATCAACCAGATCACTGGAAGTATGCGAAATGCCGTTTTATTTCTTGTGCTGTTTTTTGTGATTGGTGTTATTTTGCTTTTTAGAACACTAAAAATAGAAAAATAATTATTTTAAGTATTTTTATGGCATACATCTTGACTACTTTAAGTGTAAATTAAACCATACTACTTGTTTTTATTGTGACTTACGTCGATTAAAAAAAATAGTTATAAATTTACGTCCCTTTTTTAATGACAAAATGACTTATAAATAGATATGCCAAACCATAAAATAGTAGCAATTGACAATTTGTCGCTTCAAGAACTAGATTCAGAAGCAGAATTAATTCCATTAATGACTCCGGAAGATGAGGAGGAAATGAATAATGAGGAATTACCTGCAGATTTACCCATTTTACCTTTAAGAAATACCGTTTTATTTCCAGGTGTGGTTATTCCGATAACAGCTGGAAGAGATAAATCGATAAAATTAATAAACGATGCGAATGCAGCCGGTAAAATTATTGGTGTAGTAGCGCAAAAAAATGAAGCAGACGAAGATCCTACATCAGATGAAATTTATCATGTGGGAACAGTTGCCCGAATAATGCGTGTTTTGAAAATGCCTGACGGAAATACGACCATCATTCTTCAGGGTAAAAAACGTTTTGAAATTGATGAATTCACTCAAACTGAGCCTTACTTTAAAGCCACAATTAAGGAAGTAAATGAATTGCGTCCGAAGAAAAAAGACGAAGAATTTTCAACCATTATTGAATCTATAAAAGATTTAGCAATTGAAATCATAAAAGAAAGTCCAAACATACCTTCAGAGGCCACTTTTGCAATTAAAAACATCGAAAGTGATCCATTTTTAATCAATTTTGTTTCTTCAAATATGAACTTAAATGTTTCGGATAAGCAATACTTATTAGGTATTGTAGATTTGAAAGAACGCGCTTTAGAAACCTTACGCTATATGAATTTAGAACTTCAAAAATTGGAGTTAAAAAACGACATTCAATCTAAAGTTCGATTTGATTTAGACCAACAACAACGCGAATATTTCTTGCAACAACAAATGAAAACCATTCAGGAAGAATTGGGTGGCGTTTCAAATGATGCTGAAATTGAAGAAATGCGAACCAAAGGAAAAAGTAAAAAATGGGATGCAAAAACTGCGGAACATTTTGATAAAGAAATATACAAATTGCAACGCACCAATCCGAATTCACCTGATTTTGGAATTCAACGTAATTATTTGGATTTATTTTTAGAATTACCTTGGAACGAATTTTCAAAAGATAAGTTTGACCTAAAAAAAGCACAACAAATTTTAGACAGAGACCATTTTGGTTTAGAAGATGTTAAAAAACGTATCGTAGAACATTTAGCAGTTTTGAAATTGCGAAACGATATGAAATCACCAATTTTATGTTTATATGGACCTCCAGGAGTGGGAAAAACCTCCATTGGGAAGTCGGTTGCAGAAGCATTGGGAAGAGAATATGTTAGAATTTCATTAGGTGGTTTGCGTGACGAAGCAGAAATTCGTGGACATAGAAAAACTTATATCGGAGCCATGCCCGGAAGAATTATTCAATCAATAAAAAAGGCAAAAACATCAAATCCGGTTTTCGTTTTAGATGAAATTGACAAGTTATCTTCTAGTCATAATGGCGACCCATCTTCTGCTCTATTGGAGGTTTTAGATCCAGAACAAAATAACGATTTTCATGATAATTTCTTAGAACTAGGTTACGACCTTTCTAAAGTAATGTTTATTGCTACATCTAACTGTTTATCAACCATTCAGCCTGCTTTATTGGATAGAATGGAAGTTATAAACATGTCGGGTTATACTATTGAAGAAAAAATTGAAATTGCGAAAAACTTCTTGCTACCAAAACAATTGGCGGCACACGGATTAAGTTCAAAAGATTTACAAATTGGAAAAAAACAATTTGAAAAAATCGTAACGGGTTATACGCGTGAATCTGGAGTTCGTGGTTTAGATAAAACAATTGCTCAAATGGTCCGATATGCAGCAAAATCTGTAGCTATGGAAGAAGTCTACAATAAAAAAGTAACAGATGCTGACATTCTTAAAGTACTAAAATCACCAAGAATGGAACGCGATAAATATGAAAATAATGATACTGCTGGTGTAGTTACAGGTTTAGCTTGGACATCTGTTGGTGGTGATATTTTATTTATTGAATCGTTAGTTTCTAAAGGAAAAGGAGACATGACCATGACTGGAAATTTGGGAACGGTAATGAAAGAATCGGTAACAATTGCGTTAGAATACATCAAAGCTAATGCCAAACAATTGGGTATTGAATCTGAAGTTTTAAGCCAATATAATATCCATATTCACTTACCAGAAGGCGCAACTCCAAAAGACGGACCAAGTGCAGGAATTGCTATGTTAACTTCAATGGTTTCGAGTTTTACACAAAGTAGAATTAAGAAAAATATTGCTATGACAGGCGAGATTACCTTGCGAGGAAAAGTACTACCAGTTGGCGGAATTAAAGAAAAAATATTAGCCGCAAAACGTGCCAATATTAAAGAAATCATTTTATGTAAAGAAAACAAACGTGATATTGAAGAAATTAAAGCCGATTATTTAACAGGTTTAACTTTTCATTATGTGGATACGATGAAAGAGGTAATTGATATTGCTATTTTAAAAGAAAAAGTAAAAAACCCAATAACTTTTGACATTAAAAAGTCAAATTAAATTTACGGATATTCAGAAAACAGACTAAAACCTATATGAAATAAAACGTATAGGTTTTTTCTTTATATTTGAAATATTAAAATTAAATAATGAAAATACTACTTGTAGGAGAATTTAGTCGGTTACACAATTCATTAAAGGAAGGGCTTTTGG
>NSHO01000039.1 GCA_002737105.1 Flavobacteriales bacterium
TTAGCTACCGCCGAAAGTTGTACTGGAGGAAAAATCGCACAACTAATAACCACTGTTCCTGGCGCTTCGACTTGTTTTAAAGGTGGAATAGTAGCGTATTCTAATCAAATAAAAATAGATATGTTAAAAGTAAATGCTGACACCATTCGACAGTTTTCTGTGGTTAGTAAAGAAGTGGCAAAAGAAATGGCTATTAATTGCAAAACTATTTTTAACACAAATTATGCCATTGCAACAACAGGAAATGCAGGACCAGCTAAAGGAAATAGTGAAGCCGAAATAGGTGTTGTTTTTATAGCAATAGCTACACCAAATGAAGTTTTTGTTGAAGAATTTAATTTTGGTCAACCGCGCGAAAAGGTCACAGATAGGGCAGTTTATAAAGCATTGGAATGGCTGTATAAAGAAATTTCAAAAAACTAACTAAAAATAGTTGCATAGTAAAGTAAAAATTCTTTTCTTTGCACCCTTATTTAGAATAACGATTTAAAAGTTTAGAATAATGTCAAGAGTTTGTGAACTAACAGGAAAAAGAGCAATGGTTGGAAACAACGTTTCTCACGCGATGAATAAAACTAAGAGAAAATTTTCAGTTAACTTAGTAAAAAAACGTTTTTACATTGCAGAAGAAGATAGATGGGTGAGCCTAAAAATATCTACAGCAGCATTAAAAACAATTAACAAAAATGGTATTGCCGCAGTTTTGAAAAAAGCTAAAGCAGATGGATTTGCAAAATCTATTTAATCATTTAAAAATATACAAAAATGGCAAAGAAAGGTAATAGAATCCAAGTAATTTTAGAATGTACTGAGCACAAAGAATCTGGTCAACCAGGAACTTCTCGTTACATTACAACTAAAAACAAAAAAAACACACCAGATAGAATGGAAATCAAAAAATTCAATCCTATCTTGAAAAGAGTAACTGTTCACAAAGAAATTAAATAATTAGAAACTTAATTTAAGTTTCAAATAAAACATACTAAGTCATGGCAAAGAAAACCGTAGCAACTTTACAAACATCTTCTAAAAGATTGACTAAAGCCATCAAAATGGTGAAGTCTCCTAAATCTGGTGCTTATACATTTGTGGAATCAGTAATGACTCCTGAAGAAGTAGATGCGTTCTTAAAAAAGAAATAATCTTTAATTAAAGATATTAAAAAAGCTATTTTCATTTGAAAGTAGCTTTTTTTATTTTATTTTTGTTTTAATATTAATGAAAATCATATCATTATACACCAAATTCAATGAGCTTTTTTAAAAAAATATTTTCATCTAACAAAAGTGAACCAGTTATTACCGAACAGGAAAAGCAACTGTTGGATAAAGGATTAGAGAAAACCAAAACTTCTTTCTTCTCTAAATTAACAAAAGCCGTTGCCGGAAAATCTAAAGTAGATGATGAGGTTTTAGACAATTTGGAAGAAGTACTTATTTCTTCAGATGTTGGTGTTAATACCACTTTAAAAATCATACAACGCATTGAAAAAAGAGTCTCTCAAGATAAATATTTAGGAACAGACGAGCTTAATATCATATTAAGAGAAGAAATTGGATCGTTATTATCTGAAACCAATTCTGGTAACGAATCTGAATTCACTATTCCAAAAGATACTAAACCTTATGTAATTATGGTTGTTGGTGTAAATGGTGTGGGAAAAACTACCACTATCGGAAAATTAGCATATCAGTTTAATAAAGCGGGATTTAAAGTTGTTTTAGGTGCTGCAGATACATTTAGAGCTGCTGCAATTGACCAATTACAAATTTGGGCAGATAGAGTAGGCGTACCGATGGTAAGACAACAAATGGGTTCGGACCCAGCTTCAGTTGCGTTTGATACTTTGCAGTCAGCTGTAGCGCAAAATGCCGATGTGGTGATAATAGATACTGCCGGTCGTTTGCACAATAAAGTAGGTTTGATGAATGAACTGACCAAAGTTAAAAATGTAATGCAAAAAGTAGTTCCAAACACGCCAAATGATGTCATGTTGGTACTTGATGGCTCTACAGGACAAAATGCATTTGAACAAGCCAAACAATTTACGGCTGCTACAGAAGTTTCTTGTTTAGCAGTTACCAAATTAGACGGAACTGCAAAAGGCGGAGTAGTAATAGGTATTTCAGATCAATTTCAAATTCCAGTTAAATATATAGGCGTGGGAGAAGGTATTGAAGATTTACAAGTATTTAATAAAACAGAATTTGTAGATTCTTTCTTTAATTAATTTTTTAATGTATGATGAATTTCTTTAAAAATATGACCAATTCAAAGTTGTTATTTATAGCTTTAATTTCAGCCGTTTTGGCGTTTCCTTTCGATTTAAAATTTTTAGGATTTATGCAAAGTGAAAGTATTTTTATGTCATTACGACTGCTTTCTTTTATTTTGTTTATGTACGTTGCTATTAAAGTTATTAATGGTAAGACCAAAAAACCAACTGGAAAGAAATAATATTAATTTAGATTTTAATAAGGATGTGAATTTTTGATACTTTCTTAGTTTCATTTAAATTTTGTAGAAACATATCGATAAAAAAAGCCCAATTTCATTTGAAATTGGGCTTTTTTAATTTATATAATTTAGAGGTTACTTAGCAATATTTACCGCTCTGGTTTCTCTAATTACAGTTACTTTAACTTGACCTGGGTACGTCATTTCTGTTTGAATTTTATGTGAAATTTCAAATGATAATGTAGCGGCTAAATCGTCTGAAACTTTCTCACTTTCTACTAACACGCGTAATTCTCTACCTGCCTGAATAGCGTAAGCATTTTTAACACCTGGGAAGCTGTAAGCTACTTCTTCAAGGTCTTTTAAACGCTGAATATAAGAATCCAACACTTGTCGTCTTGCGCCTGGTCTGGCTCCAGAAATGGCATCACACACCTGAATAATTGGAGAAATTAAATATTTCATTTCAATTTCATCGTGGTGGGCGCCAATTGCGTTACACACTTCTTCTTTTTCACCATATTTTTCAGCCCATTGCATTCCCAAAATGGCGTGTGGCAATTCGGTTTCTGTGTCTGGTACTTTTCCAATATCGTGTAACAAACCAGCTCTTTTGGCTAATTTTACGTTTAGTCCTAATTCTGCAGCCATTAAACCACATAATTTAGAAACTTCTCTGGAGTGTTGCAATAAGTTTTGTCCGTATGAAGATCGGTATTTCATTCTACCTACAATTTTTATCAATTCTGGGTGTAATCCGTGAATTCCTAAATCGATAACGGTACGTTTTCCAACTTCAATAATTTCTTCTTCAATTTGTTTTTTCGTTTTTTCAACTACTTCTTCAATACGAGCTGGGTGAATTCGACCATCAGTTACTAATTTATGAAGTGCCAAACGTGCAATTTCTCGTCTAACAGGATCAAAACAAGATAAAATAATAGCTTCTGGTGTGTCATCCACTATGATTTCAACGCCTGTTGCAGCTTCAATGGCTCTAATATTTCTTCCTTCTCTACCAATAATTCTACCTTTTACATCATCCGATTCAATATTGAAAACAGATACACAATTTTCAACAGCTTCTTCTGTACCTACACGCTGAATGGTGCTGATAATGATTTTCTTAGCTTCTTGTTGTGCTTGCATTTTGGCTTCTTCAATAGTTTCTTGAATGTGTGCCATGGCATTGGTTTTGGCTTCTGCTTTTAAACTTTCAACCAATTGATTTCTTGCATCATCTGCAGATAAACCAGAAATAACTTCTAATTGTTCAATCTGACTCTTGTGTAATTTGTCAACTTCTTGAGATTTTTTCTCTAAGTTTTCAATTTTGTTGGTGTATTCTGTAATTTTAGCTTCAGCGTCGTCATTGATTTTCTTAGCTTTTGCTAATTCACTAGAAACTTGTGATTCTTTATCTCTGGTTCTTTTTTCGGCTTCTGCCATTTTTTTGTCTTTTGACAAAATTTCGTTTTCGTGTTCCGTTTTTAATTCTAAAAATCTTTCTTTCGCTTGCAGTAGCTTATTTCTTTTTTCAGTTTCGGCTTCTGCTTTCGCATCTCTTAAAATTGAACCGGCTTCTTTTTCAGCGTTTTTAATAAGATTTGAGACATTGCTTTTTTCAAAAAATTTAGCAATTGCAAATCCTATAGCCAATCCGACGATTCCAATTATTATACTTGATAATTCCATAATTAGGTTTTGTTTAATAAAAAAGCCCACATTAGGTGTTTGAATAAACTCGATTCAGACAGGATTTGAGCTAAAACGATGTTCAAGGATTTCCGATGAATCGGAACGTGCTTTAGTATCGCAAATTCACTCATTTAATAGTTAGTGTTGAGTTTATCAAATATTTACTAATGTGGGCAGTACTTTAGTGTTTTTGTATGAACGTTTTTCTCTTATTTTGAAAGTAAACTTTCAATTTTTTCGTTGAGTCTTTTTAATCTCTCAAATGCTTCTACGGTATCTGTAGAAGTATCTATTTGGGTTTGTTCTATTTGAGAAGCAAATTGTAAGGCGCACATGGCCAACACATCTTGTTTGTCTCTTACTGCATAGTTGGCTTCAAATTTTTTAATTGTAACATCAATTTTTTTTGATGCGGTTCGTAGACCTTCCTCCTGAGTAGTTTCCACTGTTAATGGGTATACACGGTCTGCAATTGAAATTTTTATTTTTAACTTATCTGTCATAATTATTCAGAAAGTTGTGCTATACAATAGTCGATTTCTCTAATCAACGAATTTATTTTCAGTTTTGTTTCTTTCTTGTATTCTTCACTGCCCAGAAGAGAATTTGTTATTTTTAAGCTATCTAATTCGTGTTTTAACGAGGTGATGTGCTTATTTTCTTGTAAAGTAGTTTGTTTTAAATTGTTCAATTCATTAGATAAACTTTCGTTTAATTGCTCTAAATTTTCTATTTTTTTAGATAATTTAAAGAATTTTACTTCTAAGGAATCAATAATTTTTGACAATTCACTCATTTAACATCATTCTTTTCATAATTTTACAAATTTAAAACTTCAATATCGAAATACAACACTTTTTTTCAAAAAAAAATAAAGTTTTTTATATTTTAGAAACTTTTTTAGTTTTCTTCTGGTTTTTTACTCTTTATAAAATCTAAAATTAGTGTTGCAATTAATTTCCCTGTCAAATGATTGTTGTTTGATGAATCTAAATCAGGAGCTCCTTCACAAATATGAAAATAACTGGCATGTTCTTCTTTCCCAGCTAAATGAATAAAATGTCTGGCTTTTTCAACACTAAAACCACTTAATGTCATGGCACTGCTATGAATATTTGGAAGCGCATCCAAATCAAGTTCTACTCCAAATGGTGTGTTCGAAATAAATTTTATGGCTTGTGTAATTTCTGTAGTAAAACTTTTGGTTTTTCGTACTGCTATTTCTTCATATGTTACATATTTCACTCTTTCTTCAATAGATTTTAGTATATTAAATACACTTTTTGATACAAAATTCTCATGTAACCCGAAAATAAAATATTTTTTTAAGAACCCTTCTTCAAATGCATAAGTAAAGCCATTTCCGCTATGGCGACCTTCCATAATTCTAAAATCGGTATGTGCATCAAAATTTATCGCATTTACAGGCATTCCTTTTGCTAATGCTAATCCTTTTATATTTCCGTATGCATTGTTGTGCCCGCCCCCAATAATAATTGGAATTTTGTTGGCTTTTATAATGGTGCTTATAACAAATGAAACATCTTTATCAATATTTTCTACTAATTGAAATAGTTTTTTTCGATCTTCTTTATTTTGAGTATCTAAAGTTTTGGAAATTTCCATTTCTACGGAAAAATTTATTTCACCTAAGACAAGTAATTCGTCGCCCTTGCAAAATTTATTATGTTGAAAGTTCACTAAACTTTTTAAAGTACTTTCAAAAGCGGAAGCAGCGCCTGTTCTGCCTAAATTGGCTTTTATTCCTATGTCTTCAGGTAAACCAATCAAAACAAATTTTGCTTCGGAAAGGGTTATAAATTCTATCCAATTTTCATCACTTGGAACTGTAAGTATTTTTTCGCCAAACTTTACTTCGCCACTTCTATGTTGCGTAATTTTTGCAATATCTCTTGAACTGAATACGTTTAATTTATCCATTTTTATGTTTAAAAAGTGTTTTCAAATATAATATTTTAAAGATACATTACGTTATGTAGTAATAGAAATAAATAAAATTTTATTTTTGTATCAAATTTAATTTAAAAAAATCAAAATGGAGTTAAATCAATCAAATTCTAGAAATTCAGGATTAAAAGTTGTTGTATTAATCTTAGTCTTATTGTTAATGGGAAGTTTGGCTTATGTTTATAAGTTGCAACAAGATAAAGATGCGGTAGATTCAAGTTTATCAAAAACACTAACGGAGAAGGAAAAATTCCAAGCTGAATTGGAATCAAAAATTGCAGAATATGATGTCGCCATAGCAGATAATACAGCTTTGAAAGGAGAATTAGAAGAAGAACAAGCTAAAATTATGGAATTATTAGAAAAAATTAAAAAATCTGACGGGAGTGTTGCCGAACTTTCCAAGTATAAAACGCAGTATGTAAAATTAAAACGCGAAATGGACAATTTAATTGCCGAAAATAAAATATTGAAAGAAAACAATTCTACCTTAACTAAAAACTTAGACAGTACAAATGTGGTTTTAACCAATGCCAAAACAGCAAATGATACTTTAGTGGCTAAAAATGAAAATCTATCTAAAACAGTTGAAAAAGCACAACGATTATCTGTTCTTAATTTAACCACTTTAGCAGTAAAGCAAAAAGGTTCTGGAAAGCAAATTAATACAGATAAGGCAAGTAGAGCTGATGTTTTAAAAATTGGTTTTACGATTGCAGAAAATCAAGTTGCAAAAACAGGGGACAGAATATATTATATTCAAGTTATCGATAGTAAAAACAATGTTTTAGGAGAAAAGAAAACAGAATCTTTTGGTACTACTTATTTACCATACAGTTTTCAGAAAACCATTAAATACGAAAACAAAACAGTGCAAGTTCAAGAAGATTTATCAGTGAAAAGTATTTCAGAAGGAACTTATTTTGTTAATCTATTTGATAAAAAAGGCGAGTTGGTTTCAAAAAGTAGTTTTCAATTGAGATAATTTTTTTACTATTTTTAAAAAGAGAAACGCTACAATATTGTAGCATTTTTCTTTTTTTTATTCTGTAATGTTGGTTGATTCTTTAAATTTTTCGTTTACTTTTTTCCAATTAATCACGTTGAAAAAAGCATTAATATAGTCTTTTCGTTTATTTTGGTATTTGATGTAATACGCGTGTTCCCAAACATCTAAAGCTAAAATTGGCGTACCTTTTTTTTCTGCATTTGGCATTAGTGGATTGTCTTGATTAGCAGTAGTTGTTATTACTAATTTTCCTGAATTGTCTTTAATTAGCCAAACCCAACCTGAACCAAATAATTTAGTAGCGCTTTCAGAAAATTCATTTTTGAACGCCTCAAAGGAACCAAAATCTTTATTTATGGCTTCTAAAACTTCATCTGTTGCGTCACCGCCATTTGCACTTAATATGTCAAAAAATAAATTATGGTTATAATAGCCCCCAGTATTATTTCTAATGTCTGATTTACTTGTATCTAATTTTTTCAGAATTTCTACTATAGATTTGGAAGCCAAATCAGTTTCTTTTAATGCGACATTAAGTTTATTACAATAGGCTAAATGATGTTTTGAATAGTGTAATTCCATAGTTTCTGCATCTATAAAAGGTTCTAAACTTTTATAAGAATAAGCTAAGCCATTCATTTGAAAAGCACCATCTTCGTCTTCAGCTTGCACATCGGATGGGTTACCTAAAGTAGTTTTTTCAATTTTTTCTGGTTCAGGAATGGTAACTTCAATTAGTTCTTTTTCTTTTTTACAACTAGTACCTAAAACAGAAATTAGTAGTAATACGAAGATTTTCTTTTTCATTTTTAAGAATTTCAGGTTTTTTACAAAAATAAAAAAAGACACACATTACAGTCTATCTTTTAGCATTTGATTTATTATTTCAATGTATTTTTCTTTGGCTTCACTTGCACTAAGATGTCTAACTTGCATCCAAGCGTTTTGTTTGAAAGCGGTAATTACTTCATCAGATTCATAACCATGATGGTTATAGCTTATGTTTTCGGAAAGTGCTTGTTTATAATAGGCATAAAGCACTAACTGCACGTCTTGTGGCACAGAAGTTTTAGGAATTTTTTCATTGGCATTTTGAATTGCTTCCTTGAATCTTTCATCTAAAGATAATTCGCTCATTTATTTTTTTGATATTATAGTTTTATTTCCAATGGCTTTTTCTCCTAGTTTTACGTTAATAGGCGTTCCAATCGGAAAATATAAATCTACTCTAGATCCGAATTTAATAAAACCTGCATCTTCCCCTTGAATTACATTCATACCAACTTCGGCATAGTTGACAATTCTTCTGGCTAAAGCGCCAGCGATTTGACGGTACATAATATCGCCATATACGTTATTTTCAATAACAATTGTAGTTCGTTCGTTCTCTTCACTGGCTTTTGGATGCCAAGCTACTAAAAATTTTCCAGGATGATATCTGCTGTATTTTACAATTCCATTTATAGCATATCGAGTAACATGAACATTAATTGGTGACATGAAAATAGAAACCATCAATCTTTTGTCTTTGAAATATTCTGATTCGTATACTTCTTCAATTACTACAACTTTTCCATCAACTGGCGCTAATACGCGATTGTCGCTAATTAGAGCATTTCGTGTTGGGTTTCTGAAAAACTGAAGAATTAGTACTAAAAATCCTAAAAGGACTACTTGTAAAATTTTGCAAATTATTATATTGCTTTCGTGAAATAAATGGTCTACACCGAAAATACCTAAAACGGTAATTAAAGTAGTAATTAATATAATTTTAGCGCCTTCTGGATGAAACTTAAGCATAATAGAAATAAATTAAATATAATATATATAAAAACGGAATTACAAAAATAACACTATCTAAGCGGTCTAAAACACCACCATGGCCTGGCATAATATTCCCACTATCTTTAATGCCGGCTTCTCTTTTAAATTTAGATTCAACTAAATCGCCAAGAGTACCAAATATTGAAATAATTAATGCACTAATAATCCACAAAGTTACATTAAAAAAAGTATAAAATCGACTAATTATTATCGAAGCGATTAGTGTAAAAACTACTCCGCCTATAAATCCTTCAATTGTTTTTTTTGGTGAAACGCTTTCTAGTAACTTATGTTTTCCAATTGATTTTCCTACTAAATAAGCAAATGTATCATTGCACCAAATCATAATAAATAGGGCTAAAACAATTTCATATTTTGCAGGATTTATAAAATTTGGTAAAGAAAGCAGCAAAATAAAAGGCAGTGTTATGTAAAGAAAAAAATGACTGTATGTTTTGTGGTATTTATGAAAAGATATATTTTTAAATAAATTGAATAATAGCAAAGTATTAAAAACAACACAACCTAATGCTAAATATATTAAATTTATTGGCGGTAATTGACTTAAAAAGAAAAGTATCGAAATTAAAATTCCACCTATGGAAAATAAATAATACGATTTGTAATTTGTCATTTTAGAAAATTCATAAATACTTAAACACATAAAAACAGTGAAAAGTATATGAAATGTTATTGTTGAAAATAACGTACAAAAAACGAGCAGTGCAATATAAACAGCACCACTAATGGCTCTTGTTACATTTTCTGTCATTTTATAAATCTTCTAGTAGAATTAAGTATAAGTTTTTATGGCAGCTTCCATAATGAAGAAAATCTTCTTCCTTTGTTTTTTCAAAATACTTAATGGCAGTAATGTTTGTAGGATATTCTTTGTCGTATTTTGTTTTGATGCTTCTCAACCCATCACCTTTAGTCATTAAGAGTTGACTAGTAGAAGCATAAACGATGATATTGGTAGGTAATTCGTCTATTTTAAATTGTTTTAATTGTTTGGATGAAAATAAGATTGAACCTTCATCGGCAATTAAATTTTCACAAGCAGTAAAAAAGAAAGATGGATTTGTAGCATTTTTGTATTCTAATCTGTTTTCATCTAGAAAATTAAAAAGCCTTGAATCAAAACACTGTACTTCATTTTCAAACCAATCGTTTTCTTCTAGTATATTTTCAAAGTTTTCATGTGCTTCTTCCATATTTGAGCAATAAATAAATTTTCCGCCATTATTTTTAAAATTAATGGTGAACAATTCATCTACGGGCGTGTTTATATCCGGTGCATATTGGCTTGTTTCGACGTTGTCATCCTGATCAACAGTTTCGTCTTGCTTGCCAAATATCTTCTTGAAAATATTCATTTTGTTTCTCTAACAATTCTTAAGCTCCAAATATAAAAAAATCTTAACTTAAAATCACTTTCAAATTAAGATTTTTTATAAAATATTTTGTTAACAATTTATTCGGTTATAATTTCTGAATCTGTTTCTGCAATTATTTCCGTAATAGTTTCAGGTTTTTCATCAACAATATCAAAGGGTCTTTTACCAAAAATAGTTTCTAAATCGTCTTTAAAAATAACTTCTTTTTCAATTAAAATCCCTGCCAAAGCTTCAAGTTTTATTCTGTTTTCAGTCAAAATAGTAATAGCTCTTTGGTATTGTTCTTCAATTAATCCTGAAATTTCATTATCAATTATTTTTGCCGTATCATCTGAATAGGGTTTCGAAAAATTATAATCCGATTGTCCTGATGAATCGTAATATGTAATATTTCCAATTTTATCATTCAGACCATAAACGGTAACCATTGCACGCGCTTGTTTGGTAACTTTTTCCAAATCGGAAAGTGCACCTGTAGAAATTTTATCGAAAACAACTTTTTCAGCGGCTCTTCCGCCCATTGTAGCACACATTTCGTCTAACATTTGCTCGGTTCGTACGATTTGTCTTTCTTCTGGTAAATACCAAGCAGCACCTAAACTTTGTCCACGTGGAACGATAGTTACTTTTACTAATGGAGCGGCGTGTTGTAACATCCAACTTACAGTTGCATGACCTGCTTCATGAATGGCAATAGCGTGTTTTTCTTCTTTGGTAATAATTTTGTTTTTCTTTTCTAAACCACCAACTATTCTGTCAACAGCATCTAAAAAGTCTTGTTTATCTACTGCTTTTTTGTTTTTTCTTGCTGCTACTAAAGCGGCTTCATTACATACATTTGCAATATCGGCGCCAGAAAAACCAGGTGTTTGTTTGGCTAAAAATTCAGTATCTAATGTTTCAGCTTTTGTAATAGGTTTTAAATGAACTTCAAAAATTTCTTTACGCTCTCTAATATCTGGTAAGTCTACATAAATTTGTCGGTCAAAACGTCCTGCACGCATTAATGCTTTGTCTAAAACGTCTGCTCTATTGGTTGCAGCCAACACAATTACATTTGAATTAGTACCGAAACCGTCCATTTCTGTTAGCAATTGATTTAACGTATTTTCCCTTTCATCGTTCCCGCCTGACATATTGTTTTTACCACGGGCTCTTCCTACTGCATCAATTTCGTCAATAAAAATAATAGCTGGCGCTTTTTCTTTGGCTTGTTTAAATAAGTCTCTAACTCGAGAGGCACCAACACCTACAAACATTTCTACAAAATCAGATCCTGATAATGAGAAAAAAGGCACGTTGGCTTCTCCAGCTACTGCTTTTGCTAGTAAGGTTTTCCCCGTTCCTGGTGGCCCTACTAATAAAGCACCTTTTGGAATTTTACCACCAATGCTTGTGTATTTTTCTGGTGTTTTTAAAAATTCAACAATTTCTTGTATTTCTTCTTTGGCACCTTCTAATCCTGCCACGTTTTCAAAAGTAACTTTTACATCATTTTTTTCGTCAAATAACTTGGCTTTAGACTTTCCAATACTAAATATTTGTCCGCCACCACCGGCTCCACCAGCCATTCTTTTAGAAATAAAATAGAAAAATCCAATGAAAATTAAAGTTGGTAATAATAAACCTATCCATTCATTCCAGTTACTTGTTGGTTGTATATCATAAGCAGAAATTAATTTACTTTTTTTGGCTTCTTTTAATTCGTTTTGAAAAAGCTCCAAACTACCAACATCTTTTACCAAGTAATGCGGGCCTTTTTCTTTGGTTACTTTTTTTAATTCCTCATCTTTAGAAGCTTTGTAAGCGCCTTTTTTAAGAGTTACTTCGGCAGTATTTCCAGATGAGCTAGTTAAAATATCTACTTTTTCAATTTGATTTTTATTAAGTAAATCGTAAAAAGAAGAAATAGAGGTAGATTTTGGATAATTCATATCTAAACCACCATTAAAAAGATTAATAAGTAGTATAATCGATATGACCACAACTGGAAAAAACCAAGTGCCAAGTTTCACTACCTTAATATTTGGTTTGTTTTTGTTTTCTTTTTCTGACATAATGGGTTTAAAATTTATTTTCTATGGAAGTAATTTTTGCATCGCCCCACAGGCTTTCAATATTATAATATTCTCTAATGTGTTTTTGAAATACATGAACTACAATACTTACATAGTCCATCAATACCCATTCGCCAACATCTGTTCCCTCAATATGCCAAGGTTTGTCTTTTAATTCTTTTGACACGCCTTTTTGTACAGAACTTACAACTGCATTTACCTGAGTATTTGAATTTCCATTACAAATTATAAAATAATCGCAAACGCTATTTTCAATCTCTCTTAAATCTAGAATATCAATATCTAATCCTTTTACATCTTCAATTCCTTTGATGATACTTGCTAGTAAATCATCTGTGCTAATATTTTTCGTCATCTAATAT
>NSHO01000004.1 GCA_002737105.1 Flavobacteriales bacterium
CCCTTTTTCTTCTGCTTGCGCAATGAATTTTGGCTTCATTTTATCTAAGACAGGTTTGTCTTTTTTACCCATAGCTTTTCGAAGTACGTCGGCATCACCTTTTGTAAATCCAGCTAATGATTGCGACAAAAGCATTACTTGCTCTTGATACACCGTAATTCCGTAGGTTTCTGATAAATATTCTTCACAAGCATCTAAATCGTATGCGATGGGTTCTAGACCATTTTTTCTTCGAACAAAAGAAGGAATATATTCTAACGGACCAGGTCGATATAATGCATTCATGGCAATTAAATCTCCAAAAACCGTTGGTTTTAAATCTTTCAAATACTTTTGCATTCCTAACGATTCGTATTGAAAAATTCCCACGGTTTCGCCGCGTTGGAATAATTCATATGCTTTTTTATCGTCTATAGGAAATGTGTCAGGATCTAAATCAATATTTCGTTTGTACTTTACTAGTTTAACCGTGTCTTTTATAAGTGTTAAGGTTTTTAGCCCTAAGAAGTCCATTTTTAATAAACCTGCACTTTCGGCTACTGCATTATCAAACTGTGTAACATACAAATCCGAATCTTTTGCGGTAGTTACGGGCACAAAATTGGTAATATCATCTGGAGTAATAATCACTCCACAAGCATGAATTCCTGTATTTCGAAGCGACCCTTCTAGTATTTTTGCTTGTTGAATGGTTTCTCCTGAAAGCTCTCCTTGATTCGCAATTTGGATTAATTCTTTAACACGTTCAAATTCATCTGAACGAACGGCTTTTTTGACATCTTCTTCTTTTTCGGATAAAAAGCGTGCTAAATTCCATTTTCCAGGCATCATTGCTGGTATTAATTTTGCAATTCTATCCGCTTCGAATAAAGGCAAATCTAAAACTCGAGCTGTATCACGAATAGCCGATTTCGTAGCCATTTTTCCATAGGTGATAATTTGGGCAACCTGATTGGAACCATATTTTTTAATAACATAATCCATTACTTTACTGCGGCCTTCGTCATCAAAATCAATATCAATATCGGGCATCGACACACGGTCTGGATTTAAGAAACGCTCGAAAAGCAGGTTGTATAATAACGGATCAATATTGGTTATCCACAAGCAATAGGCAACTACTGAACCCGCTGCAGATCCCCTACCTGGTCCAACAGAGACATCCATTTTTCGAGCTTCGGCAATGAAATCTTGTACAATTAAAAAATAACCAGGATAACCTGAATTACTAATTGTTAAAAGTTCGAAATCGATACGTTCTTTTAATTCATCACTTATTTCACCGTAACGTTTTTTGGCGCCTTCGTAGGTCAAATGTCGTAAATACGCATTTTCACCGCGAACACCTTTATCTTGAAGGTCTTCAGGCACGTGAAATTGTTCTGGAATATCAAATTTTGGCAATAAAACATCTCGCGAAAGCGAATATATCTCAATTTTATCTACAATTTCTTGAATATTACTTATGGCTTCCGGAGATTGCGGAAACAATTTTTTCATTTCGTTGGTTGACTTGAAATAATATTCCTGATTGGGCAACCCATATCTGTATCCACGTCCACGACCAATTGGTGTAGCTTGTTTTTCACCCTCTTTCACACATAATAAAATATCGTGCGCATTGGCATCTTCTTTATCTATATAAAACGTATTGTTTGTTGCAATTAGCTTTATATTATGCTTTTTAGAAAACTGAATTAGGGTATTGTTTACCGCTTTTTCATCCTCTTGATTATGATTCATTAATTCGATATACAAATCGGCGCCAAATTGTTCTTTCCACCACAACAAGGATTCTTCAGCTTGATTTTCTCCAAGATTCAGGATTTTATTTGGCACTTCACCGTATAAACTTCCCGTTAAAACAATAATATCTTCTTTATATTGTTTGATTAATTCTTTATCTATTCGAGGCACATAGTAAAAACCATCCGTAAAAGCTTTTGAAGATAATTTGGCTAAATTATGATACCCGTTTTTGTTCTTAGCTAAAAAAACGATTTGGTAGCCGTTGTCTTTATTTGATTTATCTTTATGATTGTTGCACACGAAAAATTCGCATCCAACAATTGGTTTGATAGTTGTTTCTGTGGGTTGTTCGCCTGCTTCAGCTAATTCTTTATTTTTAGCTTCGGCTGTTTTATTGTGATTTAAAATGCCACTAACAAATTGAAAAGCACCCATCATGTTTCCAATATCTGTAAGGGCAACTGCTGGCATTTTTTGCTTTACAGTGTTTTCAATTAAATTGGGAATGGAAATAGTAGATTGTAATATCGAAAACTGAGAATGGTTATGCAAATGTGCAAAAGCAACATCTGAAATATCTTCCAATTTTTCTGGTAAAATTTCAACGCCTTTTGAAAGTTGTTGTAATTCTTCTCTTAAATTTGCTGAAGCTTGTTTTAAATTAACATGTTTTAATCCGATTGGTTTTACTACTGGATTGTTAGTTCTAAAAGTTGTGTAATAGTCCTCAGAAACAGGTAATTCTTTGGAATTAAAATTTCCGCGTTTTACTAATTCTAAAAAACAACGTGTTGTGGCTTCCACATCGGCAGTGGCATTATGGGCTTCTGCAAATTTTTCGTTAAATAAATATTCGTGTAATTCTGTTAAAGTGGGTAGTTTGAATTTTCCACCACGGCCTCCTGGTAATTTTAATAATAACGCTGTAGTTTCTGTACATGTGTCTAAAATGGGTGTTTTTGTTAAATCAGTAGCTATCCCAAATCGATGAAATTCGCAACCCATGATATTTACATCAAAACCTACATTTTGTCCTACAATATAGTTGGCTTTTGATAAAGCAATGTTGAATTTTTCAAGGATTTCACTTAAACTAAAACCATCTTGATTAGCCAAATCAGTAGAAATTCCATGAATTCTTTCAGCATCGAAAGGAATATTATATCCTTCTGGTTTAATTAAATAATCTTGGTGTTCGATAAGGTTTCCCATATCGTCATGTAATTGCCAAGCAATTTGCACACAACGAGGCCAATTGTTAGTGTCTGTAATTGGAGCAGACCAACTTTTGGGTAAACCTGTGGTTTCGGTATCGAAGATTAAATACATCTATTAAGTAATTAGTGAATAGTAATTAGTGAATAGCCAAAAATACAATTTATCTTTTTTTATGCCAATTTTAGTTATTAACAAAAACAAAAAACCACTTCAATTAGAAGTGGTTATTAAATTGTTTATGTTAAAAAAAATTATAAAATTGGCACTTTATAAAAAATTCCTTTATTAAAATTTACTACTGTTCCTTGTTCGTCAACTGCATTAAATTTGAACGTTCCAGAATACAAGTTGCCTTCAATTTTTTCAACAACTACTTCGCCGTTACTGTTTGACACATTTAAAACGGTAACTGTTGCATTTGCATTTCCACCAATAATTGTAATTATGTCTCCAGATTCATATCCTAATCCTCTACTAGCTATAGTAGCTCCTGTTACGGCACCTGAACTATTGGTTTGAATTTTTAGTGTTAACCCGCTTCCAGATCCCCCTGAAGTAGTTACAGTATTCCCGTTTAATCCTAAATATCCTGTACCAGGATTTGTTACACCTTGTAATTTAAAAACTGGTCCTTCAATTATTCCGGTTTCAAAGTATGATAATGATTGCTGATTGCTGAAAGAATACGTAGCGTTTACACCTTGATTTGTAGTTCCTAAATAATGAATCCCAACGGAATTCGGAACTGTTAAAGTAACTAACTCATTGTCTTTATATGCATTTATAGTTATGGTTCCACTCGGATTTGCAGTTACTTTTGTATCCGAGGCACGCCATGCAATATTGTCTTTTTCACCTAAAAAAGCTGGCAAATTAGTTTTGATATCATTTTCACACGATGCCATTACTATAAAAAGGGCGAGAATCTGGACTATTTTTTTCATCAATATATTTATTAAATAAGGATTACAAATATATATTTTATTTTTTAATCTTATTGGAATTTGAAATAAAAAAACGCCTAATAAAAGGCGTTTTTTTTAGTTGTTTTTTAAATTGACTACTTCTTGTTCTGTTAAAACTCTCCAATTTCCTCTTGGTAAATTCTTTTTGGTTAGTCCTGCAAACACTACTCTGTCTAATTTAATTACGTTGTATTTTAAGTGTTCGAAAATATTTCGTACCACTTTTACATTTGACGTTTTCATTTTTACACCAATTTCACTTTTGGCTTCTCCGTCAATAAATGTTACTTCTTCTACATAAACTTTATGTCCTTCAATAGTGATACCACTTTGAATTTTTTCTAAATCTTCGTATTTTAAGTTTTTATCTAAAGAAACTTGATAGATTTTAGAGGAACGTTGATTTGGCGTTGTGAATTTTCGAACCATATCCGGATCATTTGTAAACAATAATAATCCCGTGGTGGTTTTATCCATTCTTCCAATAGGTTCTAATCTTACATTTGAAGGCGATTTAATTAGTTGCAACACGTTGTTTGCGCCTTGGTCATTTTTCTCTGTAGAAAAATTCTTAGGTTTGTTTAAAAGTATGTATTCTTTTTTCTCAGGTGTAATGTTCACACCGTCAAAATTAACTACATCGGTAAGTTTTACTTTGTGTCCCATTTCTGTAACTACTTCACCATTTACCTTTACATTCCCGCTTTGAATGTAAATATCGGCATCTCTTCGGCTACAAACTCCTGAATTCGCAACATATTTATTTAATCTGATTTCATCTTTATCAGATTTTATTTTTACTACTTGTTGTTTTGGCTTATCGGTTCTACTGAACTTTGGAGCAGGTTTGTTTTCTGAAGAAAAAGATTTTCCTGATTCGTTTTTCTTAAAATCTGGTTTTTTACTTTCCGAAACTTTACCGCTTCTTTTGGCTCCTGACGATTTTCTCATGCTTTTATTTTTTTGCAAAGATAGTCATTTTAAGTGAGAAGTAATAAGTATGAAATTGTATGTAGTGCTTATTGAAATAGCAGTAATTTTTGTACGTTTTCAATTACGGTAGGTTTAATTAAAACTATACAGATTACTCCTGATACAAGTATAATTTTCAACAAAAAATGAAGTTTGATATAATCTACTTTCCCTTCAGATTTCCATAATTTTAAAACAAAAATCAAAAGTAAAATATAACTTGAATAAAAGTAAGTATCCATATAACCTACATCAAATACATTAATAAGAAAATATACGGGAACGATAGTGAAAATTAATAAAAATGAAATAATTTTTTTAGCGAAATTTTCTCCGAAATTGACAGGAATAGTCTGATAATTATTAGATAAATCGCCTTCAATATTTTCTAAATCTTTAATCATTTCACGAATTAGTATGATTAGAAATAAAAATGAAGCATGAGCAAAAATTACTTGATAAAAGTTTTTGAAATACAATAAAATTCCAAAAAAAGGCAAAACAGCTAATAAAGAAGCGGAAATATTTCCAATAAAAATTATTTTTTTAAGCTTGTGCGAGTACAACCAAATGGCAAAAATATAGACGGAATAAAACAAAGCCGCTCGCCAAGAAACCATAAAACCAAATAAAGCGGAAAAGAAATTTAAGGTAAAATAGACTTGTAATTGCGTTTTCTGACTTACTAATCTGTCCAAATATGATTTTTTAGGACGATTGATGATGTCTTTTTTGGCATCGTAAAAATTATTAATAATGTAACCAGAAGCGATGGCAAAAGTAGAGGCAATTACTAAAAGAAATAATCTCCAATCCAAAATAACATCTAACGCTCTTTTTTCTGGAGCCAAAATAAAAACAGCTGATAAATATTGTGCAAGCGCAATTACAAATACGTTATAACCTCGAACCACAGAAAAGAAACTGAAAATTTTGGTGAGTATTATTTTAGAGTTCCGACTTAGCATCTTTTTTAAGGTATTAGGTTTAGGTGTTAGGTGTTGGGTTTTTCTCCTTAAACCTTAGGCCCTATTCCTTGTACCTGTTTTAAAATTGATAAACCATTTCTAATTTATAATCTTTTAAAGATTTTTTAGCTTTTTCAAAATCTTGGGTAAAACCTAAAATATAGCCACCACCACCAGAACCACACAATTTTAAATAATAGTCGTTGGTTTCAATCCCGTTTTGCCATATTTGGTGAAATTGTTCTGGAATCATCGGTTTGAAATTACTTAAAACTACTTTTGATAATTCTTTGGTGTTTTTAAATAACGCTTTCATATCGCCTTGTAGGAAGTTTTCTACACAAGAATCGGTATATTTTATAAATTGCGATTTTAGCATTTTTCTAAAACCTTGGTCCTTTAAATTTTCCATGAAAATATTTACCATTGGAGCCGTTTCTCCAACAATTCCTGAATCTAACAAGAAAACTGCGCCTTTTCCAGTTGTTGATTGACTTGGAATTCCAGCAGCTTCGATATTATTTTTAGAATTGATAAGAATTGGTAAACTTAAATAACTATTTAATGGATCTAAACCTGAACTTTTTCCATGGAAAAACGATTCCATGTTAGAAAAAATCGCTTTTAATTGTAATAATTTTTCTCTAGTTAAGTTTTCTAAAAC
Source organism: Flavobacteriales bacterium (assembly GCA_002737105.1). The sequence goes on from NSHO01000004.1 coordinate 6,537, forward strand.
GGTAATTTTATTCGTTGCATATTTATCGTAAATAGCCGCTACTAAAGCACCGCTACTTCCTACTCCGTAACCTTGCGGAATACTAGAATCAAAATACATTCCGTTATTTACATCATTTTGTAACAACTCAATATTAAACGTTATCAAAGCTGGCTGTTCTATTTGCAATTGTTTTAAATAAGCAACAAACTTTACTAAATTTAGGTTAGATTTTTTGGTTTCGTCTGTCGGGTTTTCGTCTGACTTCAGTGCGCCTTTGTAAAAATTATATGGTATTGAAAGTCCTTTAGAATCTTCAATGATTCCATATTCTCCGAAAAGTAATATTTTTGAGTAAAAAAGTGGTCCTTTCATAATTTAGTGCTCAGTTAACAGTATTTAGTAATCAGAAATTTTAGTAAAGATAAAAATTTATTTCAAATCTTGTGCGCCATTTCCAATTTCATCACAAATATACTGACCATTTTGACAATAGCCAACTAATTCGTCCTGAATAAATTGCAAAACTTTTTCTTTAACCGTTGACGGATACAAAACATGTACATTGGCACCCGCATCTAATGTAAAACAAACCGGAATTTGAGTTTCATTTCTGAACTTCCAAATGGCATTAATAATTTCCAATGTATTTGGTTTCATTAATATAAAATAAGGCATCGACGTCATCATCATAGCGTGTAAAGTCAAAGCTTCACTTTCTACCAAACTCATAAATTCCTTTATATTTCCAGTTTCTAATAACGTAACAATTTTAGCAATATTGTCATGTGCTTGGTCAAAACGTTGATTAGCAAATGGATGGTTGTGCATTAAATTATGTCCGACAGTACTTGAAACTTGTTTTTCACCTTTATCAACTAACAAAATTGTATCTTGAAAATTGTGAAAATTCGAATGTATATTATTGAATGCTACGCCAAATAAATCCGAACTAGTTTTTATGGTTTCGTTTTTTCCCCAAGACACCACGTTTCCAATTATACTTCTGCAAGCACTTCCTGAACCTAATCTTGCTAAAAAAGAAGCTTTTGCATAAAAATAATCATCGGAAATTTCAGGTTTTAACACCTTTTCTAAACTCATAATATTCATGGCAAGTGCTGCCATTCCTGAAGCTGAAGACGCAATCCCAGAACTATGCGGAAAGGTGTTTTGGGTGTCAATTGTAAAATCATATTCTTTTAAATACGGGCAATATTGGTAAATTCTTTCAAAAAACTTTTGAATTTTTGGTTTAAAATCTTCTTTTGGTTGGCCTTCAAATAATAAATCAAATGAAAAATTATCTTTTTCAACTTTGGAAGAAATACTTACTGATGTAATGGTTTTACAATTTTTCAAGGTAAAACTAATTGACGGATTGGCTGGTATTTGATTGCCAATTTCTTTTTTTCCCCAATATTTCACCAAAGCAATATTACTTGGCGCACTCCAACAAAAAGAAGCCGTTTCAACTGAATTATAATTTGTAAGAATAAAGTCTAAATCAGAATACATAAAAATATTTTTCACAAAGATAGAAAAGCAAGTGAAAACTTAGTTGTCAGATGTCATAAGTTTTAAATATCTTTGAATAAAATTATCAAGATGAAAAAGTATTTAAGAATATCGTATTGTATAATTATTTGCTTAACCGTAGGCTATTTCTCCGGAAAAATAACACAATCGTCTATAACCACCTGGTATCCTACTCTTATAAAACCATTGTTTAATCCGCCTAATTGGATTTTTGCACCCGTATGGACTATGTTATACATTTTTATGGGAATTGCCGCAGGATTAATTTGGAATGAAATTGAAAATAAACCAAAAGAAGTTAAAATAGCGTTACAATATTTTATTTTTCAATTGGGATTAAATGCTTTATGGTCTTATTTATTTTTTGGTTTGAATAATGTTTTATTAGCCTCAATTGAAATTATTTTACTGCTTTTGGTTATGTTTGAATGTTACAAATTATTTAAGCCGATAAACGCAACCGCAGCAAAATTATTCATTCCTTACATCGCTTGGGTTTCTTTTGCAACACTATTGACTTTTAGTATTTTTTATTTAAATTAAATGTTCTCGGCAACTATAAAACCGCTTGTCCAAGCGTTTTGAAAATTAAAACCACCAGTAATGGCATCAACATTTACCACTTCGCCAGCAAAATAAACGTTTGGTAAAATTTTGCTTTGCATGGTTTTAAAATTAATTTCTTTTAAATCGATGCCACCAGCAGTTACAAATTCTTCTTTAAAAGTGCTTTTCCCATTTACCTGAAATTCGGCTTGTGTCAACTGATTGGCCAAACTATTTATTTGCTTATTCGTTACTTCAGCCCATTTATAATCTAATGCAATGTCTGAAGCAGTTACAATATTTTCCCACAATCGTTTTGGAAAATCAAACGGACAAAACTTGCCAATTAGTTTCTTATTATTTGTTTCTCTAATTGCTTTTAATTGTTCGATGGCTTCCTCAAAAGATACCTCATCTAACCAATTGACAAGCAAAGCAAAACAATATTTTTTGTCAAATAACTCTCTTGCACCCCAAGAGGAAAGTCTCAAAATCCCTGGGCCTGAAAGTCCCCAGTGAGTAATTAAAAGTGGCCCTGAAGACGCTAATTTGGAATTTTTTATTTTGATACTGGCTTGCGCCGAAAGTCCCATTAAATCTTTAATTCTTTTATCGGTAATATTGAAAGTAAACAATGACGGAACGGGTGATACAATTTCATGTCCCATTTGATGCATCATTTCCCAAATTTTAGGATTGCTTCCTGTGGCGATTACAATTTTATCGGCAACAAAAACATCGTGTTGGGTCTCCATTTTCCATTGTTCGTTATTATTAAAATATAAAGATTGCACGCTTTGTGAAGTAAAGACTTTGATGCCAAATTTCTTTACCTCTTTTTCAAAACAATCAATTATAGTTTGAGAATCATCTGTAATTGGAAACATTCTTCCGTCTTCTTCAATTTTTAATTCGATGGCTCTTTTCTCGAACCATTCAATTGTATCACCAGAACAAAATTGCGAAAATGGCCCTTTTAATTCTCTTTCACCACGAGGATAAAACTTGACTAAATCATTAGGGACAAAACACGCGTGCGTGACATTGCAACGCCCACCACCAGATATTTTAACCTTAGTTAAGCAGTCTTTTCCTCTTTCGAGAATGGCTACACTAAGTTGCGGATTTTTCTCTGCAATATTTATCGCTGCAAAGAAACCGGCTGCGCCACCGCCTATAATTATGATGTTAAATTGTTGCATTTGAAGTTTTTATTATAATCCTTATTAAGGGGAGGAATAGTTACTGGTTAATTTTTCAGACCTGACAGGTTTTTGAAACCTGTCAGGTCTGAAATTATTTTTTTTAATTGGCTAATTGCAATGACTTTTCTTACGTTGTAATTTCTTCCACATTTGAGCTCTTACTTAGTACACTGAAAATGAGAAAAATATATATTTTCATTCGGATAAAACTTAAAACGAGGTTAAAAGTAGCACTTTTTTGAAAAAATATAACTATTTTCACGGTCTAAAATAAAAATGAAAAAATGAAAAACAATAAACTATTCCTATTAATCATCATTTCCTTGGTTATTGGTATTGCCTTAGGAGGTTTGGTACATTACCAATTTCCTGAAGCTATTGATACATTCTCGAAAAATATAAAATTACTAGGAACTATTTTCATTCGATTGGTTCAAATGATTATTGCACCCTTAGTTTTTTCTACTTTAGTGGTTGGAATTGCCAAAATGGGCGACATGAAAATGGTAGGACGAGTAGGCGGAAAAGCCATGGCTTGGTTTATTTCTGCTTCCTTAATTTCCTTGTTGTTAGGAATGGTTTTAGTGAATTTTTTCGAACCTGGAAAAGGCACCACAATTAAATTAGATGACGCTTCAAGTGCATCCGAATTGTTAGAAAACTCAAAAGGATTTTCATTAGAAGAATTTGTAAAACATGTTATCCCTAAAAGTTTATTTGAAGCTTTAGCCACTAACGAAATTTTACAAATTGTAATTTTTTCTATTTTATTTGGTGTGGCTTTAGCAGCATTTAGTAAAAAAGAAGCCAAACCAATAATTAAATTATTAGATTCGGTTTCGCACGTAATTTTAAAAATGGTAACTTTTATTATGTGGACGGCGCCGTTGGGCGTTTTAGGCGCTGTGGCAAGTGCTATTGCCAAACACGGTTTTGAAGTATTTACACTTTATGCCAAATATTTAGGGGCGTTTTTTGTAGGAATTCTATTACTTTGGTTAATCCTACTAACTGTTGGTTATATCATTTTAGGAAAACGTTTATTTGTGTTGTTGCAACGCATTAAAAGTCCGTTATTAATTGCTTTTTCTACTACAAGTTCTGAAGCTGTTTTTCCAAAAATGGTAGAAGAATTAGAGCGTTTTGGGTGCCAACCAAAAATTGTATCTTTCACATTGCCTCTTGGTTATTCTTTTAACCTTGACGGAAGTATGATGTACATGACTTTTGCTAGTATTTTCATCGCGCAAGTTTATGGTATAGAAATGAGTTTACCAGAACAACTTACCATGCTTTTAGTGTTGATGTTAACTAGTAAAGGCGTTGCCGGTGTGCCAAGAGCTTCATTAATTGTAGTAGTTGCAACTTGTGCCATGTTCGGCATTCCACCTGAAGGAATTGCTTTGATTTTGCCAATTGACCATTTTTGCGATATGGCCAGAAGTATGACCAATGTTTTAGGAAACGCGCTTTCTACAGCAGCTATTGACAAATGGGAATCTAAACACGAAGCCGCACAAGAAATTGGAAGTAAGTAATGATTCTCGCTAAAAAATAAAATAAAGCTCCATGAAATTTATCTTAGAATTATTTAAAAATATTACTTCAAACCTATTAATACAAGTCCAAGAAATTGACTCTGAATTTAAATGGACCCAACTTTTTAATCCCGAATTTTACATTAATTTGGAATTAGGTGGTGTTCCTATCGGAATTTATATGGTTTTATTTATTGTATTTGCCGAAACCGGTTTGTTTGTAGGGTTTTTTCTTCCTGGTGATAGTTTGCTGTTTTTGTCTGGAATTTATTGTGAATCTTTGGCACATCCTTTAACTTTTTTACCTCAAGGTTATTCGCCTGTTTTTGTGGTTGCGACATTAATTGCACTTTCTGGAATAATTGGTAATATTTTTGGCTATTGGTTTGGGTCTGTTTACGGGAAAAATTTATATCAAAAAAAGGATGGTTTTTTCTTTAAGAGAAAATACCTAGATCACTCCGAAAGTTTCTTTCAAAAGCATGGCGGAGTTGCCATAGTTTTTGCACGATTTTTACCCATTGTAAGAACTTTTGTACCTATTATTGCTGGTATTGTGCACATGAAAAAAAGCAAATTCATGTTGTATAATATTATAAGTTCTATTTTATGGTCGTTTATTTTGGTGTATGCAGGACATTATTTATACGGCTTATTTTTAGAAAAATTTGATATTGATTTAAAACATCATATCGAAAAAATCATATTTATATTAGTGGCTTTAACTACATTTCCTTTAGTAATGAAAGCCATTAAAGCAAGAAAATTAGGGAAAGTAGATGGGTCTGGTGATGAGTAAATAAGGCTAATTTTATAGAAAATAAAGTATGCAACTGAGCTATTGGGAAATAAAAAATTGGTTCTCCAACGTGGATTTTACCATAGTAGGCAGCGGCATTGTAGGTTTGCACACTGCCATTAGGTTGAGAGAACGGTTTCCAAAAGCCAAAATTTTAGTTTTAGAAAAAGGGGTTTTGCCTCAAGGCGCTAGTACCAAAAACGCTGGTTTTGCCTGTTTTGGTAGTGTTTCCGAAATTCTTGACGATTTAAAAACACACACCGAAGAAGAAGTCATCCAATTGATTCAAAAAAGATATGCTGGTTTGCAACTGCTTCGTAAAAACCTAGGTGATGCCGCCATAGCTTACCAACCTTTAGGCGGTTACGAATTGTTTCTGAAAGAAGACGAAGCGTTTTATAGTGATTGTATATCCAAAATTCCTTTTATAAACGATGTCGTTCGACCCTTATTTAAATCGGATGTGTATACTAAAGTAAACGATAGTTTTAAATTTAAAAACACGTTTGAGCATTTGATTTTTAACGCTTTTGAAGGTCAAATTGACACCGGAAATATGATGCAAGCTTTACTAAAAAAAGCTGCTTTACATGATATTCATATTTTAAACCATCAAAACGTTTCTGATTATCAAGAAACAAATGATAGTGTAGAAGTGGTAACCAACGAAGTTACTTTTAAAACCAAAAAACTAATTTTTACTACAAATGGTTTTGCTTCCGAATTAACAAAAAATGAAGTCAAACCCGCAAGAGCGCAAGTTTTAATTACCAAACCAATTGAGAATTTACACATTAAAGGCACTTTTCATTTAGACCAAGGGTATTATTATTTCAGAAATATAAATAATAGAGTACTTTTTGGCGGTGGCAGAAACTTAGATTTTGAAGGGGAAACCACCACTTCATTAGCAACTACCGAAAAAATTCAAAATCGCTTGCAAGATTTACTAAAAAATGTAATTTTGCCTGACACCCCTTTTGAAATTGAACACAGTTGGAGTGGTATTATGGGTATTGGAAATTCTAAAAATCCAATTGTACAACAACTAAGCAACCATTTATATTGCGGCGTTAGAATGGGCGGAATGGGGGTTGCCATAGGAAGTTTAATTGGGAAAGAAGTAGCAGATTTAGTATAAAATGGCAGCAATAAAAACAAAAAACACTAGAAAAAAAGGATTTTTCGGCCACTTAATGCGTTTCTTTTGGAAGCTAATTATTTGGTTCAATATAATTAGTTTGTTTTTTGTTGTGCTTTATAAATTTGTACCCGTGCCTTATACGCCTCTTATGGTAATCAGGTATTTTGAAAATAAATCTGCAGGAAAAGATATCGAAACCAAGCACCATTGGGTACCGTTAGAAAATATTTCTAAAAACCTACAAAAAGCAGTTATTGCCAGTGAAGATGGCAGATTTTTTGAACATTATGGATTGGATTTTTCTGCGATGCAAAAAGCGGCTGTAGGAAATTTTAAAGGTAAAAAACTAAAAGGCGGAAGTACCATTACACAACAAACCGCAAAAAATGTATTTCTTTGGCAAGGAAGAAGCTATTTCCGAAAAGCATTAGAAGCTTATTATACGGTATTAATTGAATTAATTTGGGGCAAAGAGCGCATACTTGAAGTGTACCTGAATAGTATTGAAATGGGCGATGGCATTTATGGTGCTGAAGCCGCTACGGAACATTGGTACAAAAAAGATTGCAAAAGTTTAACCCGTATGCAAGCCGCCGGAATTGCTGCAATTTTGCCAAACCCAAGAAGATTTAGTCCTAATGGTTCTGCCTACATCAGCAGAAAACAAAGTAGAATAGCCCGCTATATTTTAATGACAAAATTGAAGTATTAATAAACAAGTAACATGAAAACTGTATTAATAACTGGTGCTGGTGGAGGAATTGGCAAACAAACTGCTTTGTATTTTACTAAAAACAACTGGACCGTTATTGCTACGGTACTACATAGTACTGAAGGTAATGATTTTAAAGATTATCCCTCTGTTTTTTGTTACGAAATGGATGTAACATCGACGGAGAGTATTGCATCGGCTACTAAAATTATTTTGGAGAATCATCCAAAAATTGATACGATTATTAATAATGCCGGAATGGGCTACAGAAGTTTTGTAGAACTTTCTGAAGACAAAAAAATTGATGATATTGTAAATTTAAATTGGCTTAGCGTTGTAAAAGTATGCAGGGCATTTATCCCAACATTTAGGCAACAAAAATATGGACAGTTTATAAATATAACCTCTGTTGCTGGATTGGTAAATTTGCCGCTAGGCAACTTTTACCATGCAACCAAACAAGCAGTAGAAAGTTTTTCTGAATGTATGGCTTATGAACTGGTAGATTTCAATGTAAGTGTAGCTACTGTACAATTTGGAAATGCGCCCACTTCTTTTCAAAAAAATGTGACAAAAAGTAAAAAAACAGAAATAGTTTCTTACAATAAATTGATGGATAAAATTTCGAAATTACTTTTAGATAAATCCGGTAAAAACGAAGATTTACCGCAACAGATTGTTGAAAAATTATTTAAAATTGCCGAAAAACCAAATAAAAATTTTAGAAGATATACAATAGGTTTTGATGCTAATATAATGCGAATTTTAAGACGTGTAATGGGTTACAAAATATTTAACTATATCATCAGAAAATTTACTTTGAATAAATAAAAAAGCCCTTCAGGAAGTTCTAAAGGGCTTTTTCTATTTATATTTTTTTGATTCCCATATTGAACAACGTAAATACTTGCATATCTACATTTTCTTGAATGGTTGCTGCTACTGATTTTCCTGCTCCATGCCCTGCGTTTACTTCAATACGAATTAAAACTGGATTGTCTCCAGATTGTTTCGCTTGTAACTCGGCTGCAAACTTGAAACTATGCGCTGGCACTACACGGTCGTCATGATCGCCAGTAGTAACTAAAGTAGCAGGATATTTTGTTCCCGCTTTTACATTATGTACAGGCGAATACCCATTAATGTATTCAAACATTTCGGCACTTTGGTCAGCTGTTCCATAGTCGTAAGCCCAACCAGCACCAGCTGTAAATGTGTGATAACGTAACATGTCTAAAACACCAACTGCAGGTAATGCAACCTTTATTAAATCAGGGCGTTGCGTCATTACAGCACCTACTAATAATCCACCATTAGAACCGCCTTTTATAGCTAAATAATCAGATGAGGTATAGTTATCTTTGATTAGATAATCGGCTGCAGCAATGAAATCATCAAATACGTTTTGTTTTTTAAATTGGGTTCCGGCATCGTGCCATTCTTTGCCATATTCGCCACCTCCACGTAAATTCGCGACAGCGTAAATCCCACCGTTTTCTAACCAAACTGCATTTGAAATACTAAATGCAGGAGTTAAACTTACATTAAATCCACCATAACCATATAAAATTGTAGGGTTTTTCCCGTTTAACGAAGTTCCTTTTTTATAGGTAATAATCATCGGAACTTTTGTACCATCTTTAGAGGTATAAAATACTTGTTTCGATTCGTAATTTGCCGAATTGAAATCTACTTTAGGTTTTTGATATATTTGAGATTTTCCAGTTTTTGGATCAAATGTATAAATGGTGTTTGGCGTTACATAATTCGTAAACGAAAAATATAATGTAGTTTCTTTTTCTTTTCCGCCAAACCCTCCAGCCGATCCAACACCTGGTAATTCAATATCTCTAACTAATTTTCCGTTGTAATCATATTGTTTGATGAACGAAACAGCGTCTTTCATATAACTTGCAAAAATATAACCACTTCCCGTGTTAGGCGACAATACATTTTTGGTTTCTGCGATGCAATCTTTCCAATTTTCTTTAGCCGGATTTGCTAAATCAAAAGTCACCAAGCGTTTGTTTGGCGCTTTATAATTGGTTACTAAATAAATTTTCGATCCTTTGTTGTCTAAAACATCATTGTCGTTTTCGTAATTATCAATTAATGTTACGATTTTACTATTTAGTTTTGATAAATCTAAGTAATACAACTCGTTTCCAGAGGTTGAATTTGCAGCAGTAATAAATAAATAGTTTTCATCTTCCGAAACACCACCACCAACATACCTTCTTTTTACATCGCCACCATAAATTAATTTATCTGTTTTTTGCGAAGTGTTTAATTTGTGGTAATACAATTTGTGTTGGTCGGTTTTTGCCGATAATTCACTTCCTAAAGGTTTGTCATAACTTGAATAGTAAAAGCCTTCGTTTTTGTACCAAGACACGCCACTAAACTTTACATCTACAATCGTATCGCTAATAATTTTTTTAGTTTTAGCTTCCATTACGATGACTTTACGCCAATCGCTTCCTCCTTCAGAAATAGAATAAGCTACTAAACTTCCGTCTTTACTAAAGTTAATTCCGCCAAGCGAAGTCGTACCGTCTTTAGAAAAGGTATTTGGATCTAAAAAAAGTTCTTCTTTTCCATTTTTATCTTTTCGATACAACACCGATTGATTTTGAAGCCCATTATTTTTATAATAATAGGTGAAATCACCTTCTTTAAATGGCGCCGAAATTTTTTCATAATTCCATAATTGCTCCATTCTGGTTTTTAGCTGATTTAGGTAAGGAATTTGGGCTAAATAATCATAGGTTACTACATTTTGAGCTTTTACCCAAGCTTCGGTTTCGGCACTTCGGTCGTCTTCTAACCAACGATAAGGGTCGTTACTGTTTTTACCAAAATAGGTGTCAACGTGGTCGATTTTTTTCGTTTCAGGATAGGTGATTTTATTTTGAGCCATACTACCGAATGAGAAAATTAAAGTTGTAAAAATAAATATTGCTTTCATATTTTTATTTTTTATTAAGTTACAAATATAAAAAATCCCGAATAAATTCGGGACTTTTACACTAAACAATATTATTGTATTGTGATTGGTAAAGTTACCTCAGCATCGGTACTCCCGCCTGCATTGGCAATATTTCCAGAAGCTACACCGGGGGCGGATTTACTTGGCAAATGTCTCAAAGTAACAACTAAATTCCCTGTTCCCGCAGCATTAGTTTGATAAGTAAAACCTAAACCAACTGGTTTATTATTTGAATCGTTATCCGTATATGTAATTGTACCTAATCCAGATGATAACTGATAAAAAATTTGATGGTCTTCGTCTTCTGCTAAAATCTCTTCGGTAATGTTATCTGCTGGATTTACACTTTCATTTAAAAATTGTATGGAACCCACATAGGTAGTATTCGCAATTAAATTTCCAACTCCAGTCACAACTGGCGCATTTGGTCCATCTCCATCTAAATCTTTAGATTGTAAAACAATAGAATTACTACCATTAGTTAAAGTTACTTTTACCGTTGTAATTAATTCTTCTTCATTAGTAACTGGTGGCACAACGACCTCATCATTGTTACATGAAATTACTAATAATCCTAATAAAGCTAAACTGACATTTTTTAAATTTTTCATAATTTGTTTTAATAATTAAATTTTATTTGTACTTGAAAATTTCTACCCATTTCGTCAACAAAAAAACGTTGTCTATTTAGGTAATCTCTATACGCTTCGTTTGTTAAATTATCTATACTAAATGCGATAACTAAATTGGTTTTTTTAGAGGTTTCAAATTGTATTTCCGAATAAAAATGCCATAAATTATAACCTTTTGGCGGTTCACTAATAGGAACTTCTATAGCAACTAATTGATTATTTTGAATAATATTAGCTGAAAAATTATAATTAGGAAATTGATTTTGAGTAAAAACCCATTCATTTTTTACTTCCGCTTTAAAATTGCACCAATTTTTTTCATGCCATTTGAAACCATTCATAATTTTTAAAGGTGGCACATCTATTAAATGTTTGTGGTTAGATGCATCCCAGCCATTCACATAGGCAGCCCCTAAATTATACGTCCATTTTTTTAAAATAACAGCATTAAAAGCAATATCTATTCCAGATAAAACAGCATTGGTTTGTTCAAATGACCAAACAGGAAATGCACCTCTAATTGTAGTTTCAAATCCCTTAGGCTTTAAAAAAATAAAATCGTTTATAAAATTTAAATATGGATGAATTTCAAAACCAGTTTGCTGCCAATATTTTGTAATTGTTGAGGCAATTTTAAACGATTTTTCTTGCTGAATTCTCATATCACCTAATTCAATTTGTCCGTTAGAATGATGTAAACCATCACTAAACAACTCCGAAACATTTGGATTTCTTGATGCGAAGTTCATATTAAAATACCAAACATAATTGTGATGAAACGTTTTCTTAAATCCAATATTACCAGAAAAATTAACATAATTAAATTTTGGTTTTGTGAAATACTGATTTCCTACTTCACTTTGAATAAAAGAACTAAATTCTTCATCGTAGTTGCGTTCATTCCATCTTGATTTTAAATAATATTTTGACGCTTCAATAGTACTGAAATCAAGTCTTTCGCCTAACTCAAAAACTAATGTTTCACTGAAATTATAGTTAGTAACCCCATAAAAACCAATTTCGTTCTTAGAAAAAGTTGGAATTAAAGGTCGAACACCTGTAAACGGATTAGCTTCATTATTTTGCAAAAATAAATTCACTCCATTTTTAAGTTCAAATTTTCCTTTTTGAGTTTGAAAATCTACTTTAAAAATATGTGTTTTCAAATCTAAATCTAAAGCCGCATTGGTATTTTGACTGTTTCTTCTAACATCAAATTCTTTTCTGTTATTCCATTGAAAAGAATACACTACATCTAAACTTGAAAAATCAGTTAAAGAAATATGATCTTGAAACTTCAAAAAATGATGTGTAGCTTCTTGTTTTGGATGCGCTAAATTATAGGTAAAGTCCTCAATAACCGCTGGTAGAAAATTCACAATTGCATTGTACAAATCGTTAGTATTTCCAATGTGAGAAGCTTTTAAAATTCCAACTTGAGAATTATACAAACTATAATACATAGACAAAGAATGTTTTGCTAATTGATACGATAATCCACCAGAAAAATTTTGTTCTCTATTTCCTGAATTACTCAAAACATAATTTTTAGTTTCTCTGTCGCCAAAATATTTCATTGAAGCATTAAAATTCCAATTTAAACCTTTTTCTTTAGCTCGAAACAAACTAGTAGCCGCACTTCCGCCTCTTCCATTAGAATGTAACGAAAACATTGTTTTACCAATTAACGTATCCGTTTTAATCAGATTGGGTTCTAGTAATACTACACCACCAATGGCATCACCTCCAAATTGTAATGCCGCAGCACCTTTTATAACTTTAATTTTTTGAATGGAATTGATGTCAATATTTGGAGCATGTTCGATACCCCATTGTTGATCTTCAATACGAATCCCTTGATTTAAAGTCACCACTCTATTACTATGCAAACCATTAATAATAGGTTTTACGATTGAATTTCCTGTTTTTAAAGCACTAACACCTGCAATTTCTTTTAAGACATCACCTAAATTTTGACTACCATATCTTTCAATAGTACTTTTTGAAATCACATTTTCTTTTTGTGATTTGGTTACATTTGAATTTTTTGATTGTATGGCAACTTCTTCAATTTGGGTTTCGTTTATTATCATAACAGCATTGATTATCAAATTACTTTTTAAAAAATACTTCTGTTTAAAAGATAAGTATCCTGAAAAAGAAAATTCAATGATATGGTTTCCTTCCTTCAAATTATAAATGGTATAATTACCATTTACATCTGTAGAAGTTGTTTTACCATGTGTGTGTACATGAATATTTTCCATTGGTTCATTAAACTTATTTACAACTTTACCAGAAACTTGAAACTGAGAGTATGCAAAAAGAGAAACCAAACCAAATAAAAAGCTAAAAATAAATCGCATTTTAATAGTTTAAATTTACAAACAAGCCCGTATAGAAAGGCTTTTATTCTAAAATATTAAACTGCTGGCGGTCCTCGATAAAAAAAATATAAAAATTCATTTTCTTTTACGAAGGATTCGTAAACAGAAGAATAATGAAAGGTATGATTTAGATTTTTAAATTCAAAAATAAAAAAAGCTTCTGCTAAAAAGGCAGCAAATTCATAATCACAAACCGGACAATCGTTATGATTCCCTTTTGAAAAATGCGTTTTAGAAGTGTTTTCTTGAGTAACCTCATCATTCAAATGATGGGCTTCATCTGTAAAAATATGTAACGACTGATAGCATAGGGCAAAAAGTAGTGCCAATGCCATCAGAACATTATATTTTACATATTTTTTTTGCATTATACCAATTTATTTGCCACTAAATATTCGGCTATTTGTACAGTATTTGTGGCGGCACCTTTACGTAAATTATCAGCAACAATCCACATATTTAATGTGTTTGGTTGACTTTCATCTCTACGGATTCGTCCCACAAAAACATCATCTTTACCTTCTGCGTAAAATGGCATAGGATAAGTAAATGTATCTAAATTATCTTGAACCGTGATTCCTGGTGTGTTGTGTAAAAGTGATCGCACTTCATTGATATCAAAATCGTTATGAAACTCCACATTTACCGCTTCACTATGTCCGCCTACAACTGGAATTCTTACCGCAGTTGCGGTAATACCAATGGTTTTGTCGTTTAATATTTTCTGCGTTTCACGAACCAATTTCATTTCTTCTTTGGTGTAATCATTGGTTTCAAAAACATCACATTGTGGAATCGCATTTCTATGAATTTGGTATTTGTAAGCCATTTCGCCCTTAACGCCGGCATATTCGTTTTCTAATTGTTGCACGCCTTTTACTCCTGTTCCGGTAATAGATTGGTATGTAGAAACGATAATACGTTTAATTTTATATTTTTTGTGCAATGGCGCTAATGCCATTACTAATTGAATCGTAGAACAATTTGCGTTTGGAATAATTTTGTCGGCTGCAGTTAAAATATCAGCATTAATTTCTGGAACAACCAGTTTCTTAGTTTCATCCATTCTCCATGCTGAAGAATTATCAATTACCGTTGTGCCAGCAGCTGCAAATTTTGGTGCCCAAGTTAATGAAGTTTCTCCACCAGCTGAAAATAATGCAATATCTGCTTTCATTTCAACTGCGGTTTGTAAACCCACAACTTTATATGTTTTCCCGTTAAATTCAATTTCTTTACCTACAGATTTTTCTGAGGCAACAGGAATTAATTCCGTTATAGGAAAATTTCTCTCTTTTAATATTTGAAGCATTACTTCTCCTACCATTCCAGTGGCTCCAACAACGGCTACTTTCATTTGTTTATTTGTTTAAAATGCAAAATTAAAAAATAAACACTTAAAAACATAGTTTTCTCTTTTTTAGAAAAAACTATATCAATATGTGTTCAGAAAATTTATTTTACTAACGAATCTAATAAAGTGACTAATTCAGGTGACGAAGGTCTTGGTGCATCAGCGTTTACAATTTTCCCTTCCGGACTAATTAATATAAATCTTGGAATTCCGTCTATTTTATAACCTTTTACAAAATCTGATTTCCAATCTTTATCTGCTAATAATTGAATACCTCCTAAGTTTTTTTCTGTTACAAATTTGCTCCATTTTTCTCTGTCTTTAATTACATCAATAGAAATACTTACAAATTCGATGTTTTTCCCGTGATAGGCAACTTCTGTTTTTTGTAAAAAAGGAATCTCCTGACGACATGGTCCACACCAAGTTGCCCAAACATCTACATATACATATTTCCCTTTTAAATCTTCTAAAGAAGTAACACCACCTTTATGGTTTTCATACTTAAATGTTGGTAAAGCCGTTCCGTTTAATTTTTTTAATTCAAAAGCACCAGATAAATATTGAATCATACCTTTCATGCCATTTTCAACATCTCCTTTGTATTTAGCTACAAAACCAGCATCTAAATCTTGAGGCATAGCAGCAAAAATAGTTTCTTTGTATTTGGCTACTTCCGCAGTTAAAGTTTCTAAGTTTTCCGCTTTCATCAATGGTTCAATAGCAGATTGATCTTGTTGTTTTAGCATTTCAGCAGCTAAAAACATATTTTCCTTTGCTCCTTTTCCTTTAAAGGAAATGGTGTTGTCAAAATCTTTATAATCTAAAGTTACTTCTAAATCTGAAGTGTTAGTTAGATACAAATCGCCATATTGATCAGCAACTTCAAGTTTAAACATGCCGTCTGTAACATTAAAAGTTGCCTTAAAATCGCCTTTTTTATCCGCCACAATCATTTGATTAAAACCTCTTGATTTTATATAAATGGTATCTGATGGTTTATTTGCAATTTTAGCTGAAAATTTAACTTGAGCACTTGCTGTTAAAGAAAAAACACCTGCTACAACGCCTAATAAAAATGTTTTGTGGTTTGTCATTTTGAGAAATTTAATTTATAATGTGTAAATATAACAGAATTAAAAAAATAAATTACAAAAAAAATGTTAAGATTATTAATTGTTAAACTAAAATAAAATTTAAAATTATTATACTTTTGCAAAAAACAAATACTAATGTATAGAAGTCATAATTGTGGTGAACTTAACGCCAAACATATAAATCAGGAAGTTACGTTAGCGGGTTGGGTTCAAAAAACGCGTGATAAAGGTTTTATGATTTGGATTGATTTGCGAGACCGATATGGAATTACGCAATTAATTTTAGACGAAACCAGAACGGACAAAGCCATTTTTGATTCCGCAAAATCTTTAGGGCGCGAATTTGTGGTTCAAGTAAAAGGAACTGTTATAGAAAGAGAATCTAAAAATAAAAATATTCCAACGGGTGACATTGAAATTTTAGTTACTGAATTGACTATTCTAAACGACTCATTAACTCCGCCATTCACCATTGAAGATGAAACAGACGGTGGTGAAGATATCCGAATGAAATACCGTTATTTAGATATTCGTAGAAATCCAGTTAAAAATAGTTTGATATTCCGACATAAAGTAGCACAAGAAGTAAGAAATTATTTGTCTAATCAAGGATTTTGCGAAGTAGAAACACCTTATTTAATCAAATCTACCCCAGAAGGAGCACGCGATTTTGTAGTGCCAAGTAGAATGAACGAAGGACAATTTTATGCATTGCCACAATCGCCACAAACATTCAAACAATTATTGATGGTGGGCGGAATGGACAAGTATTTTCAAATTGTAAAATGCTTCCGTGATGAAGACTTACGCGCAGATAGACAACCAGAATTTACACAAATTGACTGCGAAATGGCCTTTGTAGAACAAGAAGATATTTTAAATCAATTTGAAGGCTTAACACGTCATTTACTTAAAGAAGTAAAAGGTGTTGAAATAGATAAATTTCCTCGTATTACTTACGATTACGCTATGAAAACGTACGGAAATGACAAACCAGATATTCGTTTTGGAATGGAATTTGGCGAGTTAAACGAAGTAACAAAATACAAGGAATTTCCAGTATTTAATGCTGCAGAATTTGTAGTTGGCATCGCAGCTCCAGGTTGCGCCGCTTTCACAAGAAAAGAAATCGATGCGTTAATTGATTGGGTAAAACGCCCACAAATTGGCGCAACCGGAATGATTTATTGTAAATACGAGTTAGACGGAAGTTTAAAATCATCTGTAGATAAATTTTTCGATCAAGAAGATTTAAAAAAATGGGCAGAAATTACTGGAGCGAAACCTGGCGATATGATTTTTGTTTTATGTGGAAATACCGACAAAACAAGAACTCAACTTTCTGCATTGCGAATGGAATTAGCAACGCGTTTAGGTTTAAGAAATCCTGATGAATTTGCGCCACTTTGGGTTTTAGATTTTCCATTATTAGAATGGGATGAAGAAACCGAAAGATTTCATGCGATGCACCATCCATTTACTTCTCCAAAACCAGAAGACATGCATTTAATTACTACCGAACCAGGAAAAATTAGAGCCAATGCCTACGACATGGTCTTGAACGGAAACGAAATTGGTGGAGGATCTATTCGTATTCATGATAGGAATTTACAAGAACGAATGTTTGAATTATTAGGATTTACAAAAGAAGAAGCGGAAAACCAATTTGGATTTCTATTAAATGCCTTTCAATATGGTGCACCACCTCACGGCGGCTTGGCTTTTGGATTAGACAGATTAGTAGCAATCCTTGGCGGTCAAGAAACTATTAGAGATTTTATTGCCTTCCCAAAAAATAATTCTGGAAGAGATGTAATGATTGATGCGCCGTCTAAAATTGATGATAAACAACTGGAAGAATTGAGTATAAAAATAAATTTTTCAAAATAAAAACACAATTTTCTTGCTTGTGTTAAATTAATTTATATATTTGCTCATTATTAATAATTAAATACGCATATAATGCAAACAGGAACAGTAAAATTCTTCAATGAAACTAAAGGTTTTGGTTTTATCACTAACGAAGATACAGGTAAGGACATTTTTGTTCACGCTACAGGAATCAATGTTGAAAACTTAAACGAGGGAGACCGCGTTAGTTATGAAGAAGAAGAAGGAAGAAAAGGAATTGTAGCAACTAAAGTTGTAATATTAAACGATTAATTTATTACCGTCTAAAAACGCTCCCGAAAACGGAGCGTTTTTTTTGTGCTTTATTTTTTATTTAGAATGATTATAAATACATTCTTTTTCATAAAATCACCATTCTTAATGTGGTTTAAATTTTGATAATACCGCAATACAAATTAATTTTGTGGCAATTTTAAAAATAACATTAAAATGCATAATTCTCAAATTGATTTTATACCTATTCTAATGCAAGTATTTCTTGCTGTAGGGTTTGTTGCTCTAACAATTTTTGGCTCAAGCTTATTAGGTCCTAAAAGATCATCTGCTAATAAAGACAAGAGTTTCGAATGCGGAATCGAATCTGTTGGAAACGCCCGTATTCCTTTTTCTGTAAAATATTTTTTAGTAGCTATTTTATTCGTTCTTTTTGATGTGGAAGTTATTTTCATGTATCCTTGGGCTGTAAATTTTAAAGAAATGGGTGTAGAAGGATTAATCAAGATGAGTATTTTTATGATTTTATTATTAATCGGTTTCTTCTATGTTATTAAGAAGAAAGCATTGGTTTGGGAATAATAAAATAAGTATAAATTTTAAATGATGAATTTTAATTTCATTCAAAATTTTTAATTCGAAATTCAAAATAATATGAGTAAAAATATAAATATGGTTGATGCGCCCGAAGGGCATGCAGGTGAAGGATTCTTTGCTACGAAACTAGACCAAGTTGTTGGTTTGGCTCGTGCCAATTCATTATGGCCATTACCATTTGCTACTTCATGTTGTGGTATCGAATTTATGGCTACAATGGCATCGCATTATGATTTGGCTCGTTTTGGATCAGAACGTGTAAGTTTTTCTCCACGTCAGGCAGATATGCTTCTTGTAATGGGAACAATCTCTAAAAAAATGGCACCTATTTTACGCCAAGTTTATGAACAAATGTCAGAACCTCGTTGGGTAATTGCAGTTGGAGCTTGTGCTTCTTCAGGTGGAATTTTTGACACCTATTCTGTTTTACAAGGTATTGATAAAGTAATTCCTGTTGACGTTTATGTGCCAGGTTGCCCACCACGACCAGAACAAATAGTAGACGGCGTAATGCAACTACAAGAATTAGTAAAAAGTGAATCTCAAAGAAGAAGACATTCTGCAGAATATAAAGAATTGTTAGCTTCCTATAACATAGAATAATAATGGCTTTAGAATCAGTAGACATACAAAGCAAATTGCAAGAAACTTTTGGAGACAACGTAAAGTATTTTAGAACAGAATACGACATGTTTGTTCTAGAAGCTGATGAAGATGTAGTGTACAACGTAATAAAATTTTTAAAAGAAGAACCTGCATTAAACTTTAGTTTTTTAACTGATTTATGCGGAATTCATTATCCAGATAGCGATATAAATGAACAATTTTGCGTAGTTTATCATTTACATAATTGGTACGAAAACAAAAGAATACGAGTAAAAACATTTTTAAACGGAACAAAACCTGAAGTAAAATCAATCACTTCGTTATTTAATTGTGCCAACTGGATGGAACGTGAAACATTCGATTTCTATGGAATTATTTTTCACGGACACCCAAATTTAGTACGAATTTTAAATATGGACGAAATGACTTCTTTTCCAATGAGAAAAGAATTTCCAATGGAAGATTCAGGAAGAACAGATAAAGACGACCGTTTCTTCGGTAGAACCATTAATAATTCAACAATTTAAGATGGGAACATTAGCATTACCTGCAGATCATAGATATTACAAATATATTGAGGAGCGTCACAACGAAGACGGAAGCGAATTAGCTATCTTAAACTTAGGACCAACTCACCCTGCCACTCACGGAATTTTTCAAAACATCTTATTAATGGATGGGGAAAGAATTTTAGACGCAGAACCAACTATAGGATATATTCACAGGGCTTTTGAAAAAATCGCAGAAAATCGTCCGTTTTATCAAATTACACCACTTACAGATCGAATGAATTATTGTTCATCACCAATAAATAATATGGCTTGGTGGTTGACTATAGAAAAATTATTGGATATCGAAGTTCCAAAACGTGCACAATATTTACGTGTGATTGTAATGGAATTAGCGCGTATAACAGACCACTTAATTTGCAACTCTATTTTAGGAGTTGATACTGGTGCCTACACAGGTTTTCTATACGTTTTTCAATTTCGCGAAAAGGTATATGAAATTTACGAAGAAATTTGTGGCGCTCGTTTAACCACAAATATGGGAAGAATCGGTGGATTCGAAAGAGATTGGTCGCCAAAAGCATTTGAATTATTAGATACATTCTTAAAAGACTTCCCAGTAGCTTGGAAAGAATTTGAAGATTTATTTACAAGAAATAGAATTTTTATTGACAGAACGGTAAATGTAGGTGCCATCACTCCAGAAATGGCAATGGATTACGGATTTACTGGTCCAAATTTAAGAGCCGCTGGTGTAGATTATGATGTTCGTGTCGCACAACCTTATTCTTCTTATGAAGATTTTGAATTTAATATTCCTGTTGGAAAATCTGGTGATACTTACGACAGATTTTGTGTAAGAAACGCTGAAGTTTGGGAAAGTTTGAGCATTATTCGTCAAGCATTAGAAAAAATGCCAGAAGGAAATGAATTCCATGCTGAAGTTCCAGATTATTATCTTCCACCAAAAGAAGACGTGTACCATAATATGGAAGCTTTAATTTATCACTTTAAAATTGTAATGGGAGAAATTCCTATTCCTGTTGCAGAAGTGTACCAACCGGTTGAAGGCGGTAATGGTGAATTAGGCTTTTATTTAATTACAGACGGAAGCAGAACACCTTATAGATTACATTTTAGAAGACCAAGTTTCATCTATTATCAAGCATACCCTGAAATGATTAAAGGAGCAATGTTATCAGATGCTATTGTAATCTTATCAAGTTTAAATGTAATTGCTGGAGAATTAGACGCATAATAAATTATAAATGATGAATTTTAAATTATAAAATTCAAAATAAAAAAAATGGAAATATCAAATATTAAACAAGAGATACACATAACTGAAGCGTTAATGACTCGAATTAACGAATTAATTAGTCATTATCCTGCAGATAAAAAAAAATCGGCATTGCTTCCAGTTTTACATGAAGTACAAGATGCTCATGACAATTGGTTAAGTGTAGAATTGCAACAAAAAGTAGCTGAAATTTTGGATATTCTTCCAATTGAAGTATATGAAGTGGTAACATTTTATACAATGTTTAACACAAAACCTGTGGCTAAATATATGTTCGAGTTTTGTAGAACATCTTGTTGCGCTACTCGAGGTGTTGAGGATTTAATGGATTACGCCTGTTCTAAATTGGGCGTGAAAGAAGGAGAAATTACTTCAGATGGATTGTTTCAAGTAGTTGGCGTGGAATGTTTAGGTGCTTGTGGATATGCACCCATGTTGCAATTAGGCGATTTTTATCACGAAAAATTATCAAAGAAGTCCTTTGATACGTTAATTGAAGATTGCAAAGCAGAAAAAATAACTTTACACGATAAATAATATCATGGGAAAGAAAATATTATTAGACAAAATAAATATTCCAGGCATAAAAACCTATGAGGTATATCGCGAAAATGGCGGTTATAAATCAGTGGAAAAAGCACTAACCATGCAACCAGACGATATTACTGATGAAGTAAAAGCTTCAGGACTTCGTGGTCGTGGTGGCGCCGGTTTTCCAATGGGAATGAAATGGAGTTTTATTGATAAAAAATCAGGAAACCCGAGGCATTTAGTTTGCAATGCAGACGAATCTGAACCAGGTACTTTCAAAGACCGTTATTTAATGGAATACATTCCTCACCTTTTAATTGAAGGGATGATTACTTCAAGTTTCGCACTTGGCGCTAATCTGTCTTATATATATATTAGAGGAGAATACATGTGGATTTACAAAATTTTAGAAAAAGCAATCAAAGAAGCTTATGCTGCTGGTTGGTTAGGTAAAAACATAAAAGGTTCTGGATACGATTTAGATTTATATGTTCACGTTGGTGCAGGAGCTTATATTTGTGGAGAAGAAACTGCATTATTAGAATCTTTAGAAGGAAAAAGAGGAAATCCTCGTATCAAACCACCGTTTCCTGCCATCTCAGGATTATGGGCCAACCCAACTGTGGTAAATAATGTAGAATCAATTGCTGCTGTGCCATGGATTGTAATGAATTCTGGTGCCGAATATGCAAAAATTGGTATAGAACGTTCTACAGGTACCAAATTAATTTCTGCTTCTGGACATATTAAAAATCCGGGTGTTTACGAAATTGAAATGGGAATTACAGTAGAAGAATTTATGAATTCTGACGAATACTGTGGTGGTATGATTGACGACAGACCTTTAAAGGCTTTAGTTCCTGGAGGTTCATCTGTGCCAATTTTACCAGCACATTTAATATACAAAACTGCGGCTGGAACAGACCGATTAATGACCTACGAATCCCTATCAGACGGAGGTTTCGCAACAGGTTCCATGTTAGGTTCTGGAGGTTTTATTGTTTATAATGATACGACTTGTATCGTAAGAAATACTTGGAATTTTTCCCGTTTCTATCATCATGAAAGTTGCGGACAATGTACGCCTTGCCGAGAAGGAACAGGTTGGTTAGAAAAAATATTATGGAGAATCGAAAACGGTCAAGGTCGCGAGGAAGACATCGACTTACTATGGAACATTCAATCTAAAATTGAAGGAAACACCATTTGTCCTTTAGGCGATGCTGCTTCATGGCCAGTAGCTGCTGCTATTCGTCACTTCAGAGAAGAATTTGAATACCATGTAAGATTCCCAGAAAAAATTAAAGATAGAAACCATTTTGTTGCAGAACCTTTTTCGAAAGTGCAACATTTAATAAGCAAACAAACTGTTTAATAAAAATTCAAAAATGATTCCGCTAGGAATCAAACATTTATAACATGAAAGTAACCATAGACGGACAAAGCGTTGAAGTAGAACCAGGAACAACGATCCTGCAAGCTGCGCGTATGATTGGAGGCGATTTAGTGCCACCAGCCATGTGTTATTATTCTAAATTAAAAGAAAGCGGTGGAAAATGTCGTTGCTGTTTAGTAGAAGTAGCTAAAGGTAGCGAAGCAGATCCAAGACCCATGCCGAAATTAATGGCATCATGCGTTACAGGATGTATGGATGGTATGGAAGTAAATAGTAAAAATTCGGATAGAGTAACGGAAGCCAGAAAATCTGTAACAGAATTTTTATTAATCAACCACCCATTGGATTGCCCAGTTTGCGACCAAGCTGGAGAATGTGAATTACAAAATTTAAGTTTCGAACACGGAAAATCAGAAACACGTTTCATAGAAGAAAAAAGAACTTTTGAACCAGAAAATATTGGT
This sequence comes from Flavobacteriales bacterium, assembly GCA_002737105.1. The sequence goes on from NSHO01000004.1 coordinate 29,985, forward strand.
GATAAAATTCAATTACACATGAACCGTTGTATTTTATGTCAACGTTGCACCACTTTAGCAGACCAATTAACAGATAATAGAGTTCATGGTGTTTTAAACCGTGGAGACCATGCGCAAATTTCAACATGTGTATCTGCTGCGATTGATAATGAATTTTCTGGCAACATGATTGATGTTTGCCCTGTTGGCGCTTTAACAGACAAAACCTTCCGTTTTAAAAGTAGGGTTTGGTTTAACAAACCGTTCAATGCACATAGAGAATGTACTACTTGTTGTGGTAAAACTACGGTTTGGATGTTCGGAAATGAAATTCAAAGAGTAACTGGAAGAAAAGACCAATATGGCGAAGTAGAAGAATTTATTTGTAATACCTGTCGTTTTGATAAAAAAGAAGTGTCAGACTGGACAATTGAAGGGCCAAAACAATTCAATAAAGATTCGGTTATTAATCAAAATAATTATATTCATCCTTTAGAAAAAGTAATTATTGAAACTGAAGATTTTATTTTAGAAGGCAGAAAACAAGACCAAGTAAGAATCAGTATGTCAGGTGTTCCATTAAAAAATACTCAATTATAATGGATAGTGCATTTATCATAGAAAAAAGTGTCATCATATTTGTTGTTTTTGCATTAACAATGCTAATGGCAATGTATTCAACTTGGGCAGAACGTAAAGTTGCCGCATTTTTACAAGACCGTGTTGGACCAAACCGTGCAGGTTGGGGTGGCTTATTACAACCACTAGCAGATGGTGCTAAATTATTTACAAAAGAAGAATTTTTTCCAAATACACCTAATAGATTTTTATTTATTTTAGGACCAGCAATAGCTATGAGTACAGCCTTAATTACAAGTGCTGTTATCCCTTGGGGAGATAAAATTCACGTTTTCGGAAGAGATGTAGTACTTCAAGCAACAGATATTGATGTGTCAATATTATATATTTTCGGTGTATTATCAATCGGAGTTTACGGAATTATGATTGGTGCTTGGGCATCTAACAATAAATATTCCTTAATGTCCGCTGTTCGTGCTTCTTCTCAAATGATTTCTTATGAAGTTGCGATGGGATTAGCCATGATTTCCATTTTAATGATGTCGGGTTCATTGTCTTTAAAAGACATTACTGTAATGCAAGCCAACGATGGATGGAATATTTTCTATCAGCCTTTAGCTTTCTTAATTTTCTTAATTTGTTCATTTGCAGAAACCAACAGAACGCCTTTTGATTTAGCAGAATGTGAATCAGAATTAATTGGTGGCTATCACACAGAATATTCCTCCATGAAAATGGGATTCTATTTATTTGCTGAATATGCGAATATGTTTATTTCGTCAACTATTTTAGCTATCGTGTTTTTAGGTGGTTACCACTTTCCAGGAATGGCTTGGGTAAATGAAAATTGGGGTATAAATATTGGTGCATTATTAGGATTTTTAACCTTATTTGCAAAAATATGTTTCTTCATCTTTTTCTATATGTGGGTAAGATGGACAATTCCACGTTTCAGATATGATCAATTAATGCATTTAGGTTGGAAAATATTAATACCATTAGCGGTTATTAATATTATTATTACAGGAATTGTAATGGTTTTATTTGGAAACTAAAATATAATGTAATACCAAGGAATCGTAAAATGTGATACCTTTAAAAAAACTTAAAATTTAATAAACACAGCAAGTTAAAGCATAAAAATATATACGCCAAAATTAATTTTAACCGCCAAAAGTATGGAAAATTCAATTATTCCGAATGAAACAATTTCTAATAAAATTTATTTTATAAGAAATCAAAAAGTAATGATTGATAGGGATTTAGCAGAATTATTTGCAATTCCTACAAAAAGATTAAACGAACAAGTTAAAAGAAATATAAATAGATTTACAAATCATTTTATGTTTCAATTGACTGAATTTGAAAAGAATGAACTGGTCGCAAATTGCGACCACCTCAAAAATTTAAAGTTTTCAAAGTCGTTACCTTATGCTTTTTCTGAACATGGCATATTAATGTTAAGCAATGTTTTAAATAGCGAAAGAGCAATAACTTTTAGTATAAAAATTATTGAAGTGTTTATAGAAATGAGAGAATATCTTATTCAAAATTTAAGTTTAAAAAATGAAATTGAAGAAATAAGAAAAAAATTAAACAATCACGATAAAAACATTGAATTGGTCTTTAATTATTTAGATGAATTAATGGAAAAACAAGAAAATACAGAACCAAGAAAAAAAATAGGTTATAAATAATGTCAGTACAACAAATATCATTATCAGGAAGAAAAATGGAAGTTTCCAATAAGGAAATGACATTCTTAGAACGAATTTACGTTTGGACGATTCTGAAAGGATTATGGACCACTATTCAACATTTGTTTAGAAGAAAAGTGACCATAAAATATCCAGAAGAAGTACGCGAAATGAGTCCAATTGCTCGTTTGCAACACATGTTAATGCGCGACGACCAAGGCAGAGAAAGATGCACCGCTTGCGGATTGTGCGCTTTGTCATGTCCTGCAGAAGCCATTACTATGAAAGCTGGAGAAAGAAAAGCAGACGAAAAGCATTTGTATAGAGAAGAAAAATATGCGGAAATTTATGAAATAAATATGCTGCGTTGTATTTTTTGTGGTTTATGTGAAGAAGCGTGTCCAAAGGAAGCTATTTACTTAACTACTTCTAAAAAAATTGTGAAATCGGGTTACGAAAGAGAAGAATTTATCTACGGAAAAGACAAATTAGTGATGCCGTTAGACATGGCTATTAAAAATACGCAAACTAATACCGTAAATTAATTATGATAGAAATTGTTTTTTATATATTATCAGCTATAACATTAGGAACGGCATTTTTAACTGTTTTCACTAAAAACGCCATACATAGTGCCATTTATTTAGTGGTTTGCTTTTTCTCATTAGCAGGTCATTACTTACTTTTTAATGCGCAATTTTTGGCCATCGTACATATTATTGTATATGCAGGAGCTATTATGGTACTTTTATTATTTACCTTAATGCTTATGAATTTAGACAAAGAAGACGAAACATCAAAACCTTTATTTGCAAAACTTGCAGCCGTTTTTTCAGCTGGAATTTTAGGATTGGTTTTAATTGCAGCACTTCGTAAAGCACAGCCAGAAAATATAGAATATGTAAATTCTGGGGTAGATTATCAATCTATTAAAGTTTTAGGAAATGTATTGTTAAACGAATACCAAGTGCCTTTCGAATTTGCTTCGGTTTTACTTTTAGTATCTATGATTGGTGCCGTTTTAATTTCTAAAAAAGAAGAAAAAATTTAATTATGAACATACTAGAACAAGTTGGTATTGAAAACTACATTACACTTTCAGCTTTGCTGTTTTGTATTGGTGCGTTTGGGCTTTTATACAGAAGAAATGCCATAATCATGTTTATGTCTATTGAAATTATGTTAAATGCAGTCAACTTACTTTTAGTTGCTTTTTCTTCGTATCATGAAGATCCATCAGGCCAAGTTTTTGTATTTTTCACCATGGCGGTTGCTGCAGCTGAAGTAGCTGTAGGATTAGCTATATTAGTTTCGGTATTTAGAAATATTGGAAATATTGACATCGATAATTTAAAAAATCTAAAAGGATAATTCTGAAATGAATACTACTATATTACTCTTATTATTTGCGCCGTTAGTTGGTTTTTTAATCAACACATTTTTCGGCAAATCATTAGGAAAAACAATTTCTGGTGTAATAGGAACAACTGCAATCGTTGTATCTTTCTTATGTACCATTTCATTATTTTCTCAAATTAATACCGACGGAAAAGAAATAACTTTTCATTTAGCGGATTGGTTTTCAATTGGTTCAATCCAAGTAAACTTCTCCTTTTTATTCGATCAATTATCTGTTTTATGGTTGTTGTTCGTAACTGGAATTGGCGCTTTAATTCATTTGTATTCGATTAGTTACATGCACGAAGATGAAAATATGCACAAATTTTTCTCCTATTTAAATTTGTTTGTATTCTTCATGATTACGTTAGTAGCTGGAAGTAACTTATTAATTATGTTTATTGGTTGGGAAGGCGTAGGTTTATGTTCTTATTTACTAATCGGATTTTGGTATAAAAACCAAGATTATAATGATGCTGCGAAAAAAGCGTTCATTATGAACCGTATTGGAGATTTAGGTTTCTTAATTGGAATTTTTATTTTAGGTTTCCATTTTCAGACTTTAGAATTTTTAGAAATAAAAGACTTATTAGGAAAAGATTTAATCACTCCTAGCCTATTATCAATCGCAGCTTTATGCTTATTCATAGGTGCTTGCGGTAAATCAGCACAATTACCTTTAGCCACTTGGTTACCAGACGCAATGGCTGGACCAACACCAGTTTCTGCATTAATTCACGCAGCAACCATGGTAACGGCGGGTATATTTATGATTACCAGAATGAATTTCTTATTCGATTTTACTCCTGAAATTCAAAACATAATTGCAATTGTTGGTGCTATTACAGCTATTGTAGCTGCATCGATAGGTTTGGTTCAAAACGATATTAAAAAAGTATTGGCTTATTCTACCGTTTCGCAATTGGGTTTAATGTTTTTAGCTTTAGGTTTAGGTGCTTATGAAGTTGCTGTTTTTCACGTAATTACGCACGCTTTCTTTAAAGCTTGTTTGTTCTTAGGTTCAGGTTCTGTAATTCACGCTTTGCACGGTGAACAAGATATGAAAAATATGGGTGGTTTAAGAAAAGTAATGCCAATTACGTTCTGGACGATGATGATTTCCACTTTAGCCATTTCAGGTATTTTTCCTTTCTCTGGATTTTGGTCTAAAGATGAAATTTTAATGACGGCTTTTCACAATAATATCCCTTTATGGATTGTGGGTTCGATTGCTTCTATTATGACTGCTTTTTATATGTTCCGATTGATGTATTTAACTTTCTTCAACAACTTTAGAGGCACTGAAGAACAAAAACATCATTTACATGAAAGTCCTGCTTTAATTACTATTCCATTAGTAATTTTAGCAACATTGGCTGCCATTGGTGGTGCCATTAGCTTACCAGAAAACAGTTGGTTAAATCATTATTTAGCACCATTATTTGCACACAAATCTCACGAAGCACATGCTTTAGGAACTACAGAATATACTTTAATGGCGGTGGCAACTCTTGGCGCCTTGTTAGGAATTGCAATAGCTTATTCTAAATATCTTAAGAAAAAAGAAATCCCAGTGGCAGATTCTGAAGTGCAAGGTTTACATAAAGTTTTATCTAACAAATATTATTTAGATGAAATTTATATGGCTATAATAGTAAAACCAATCTATTCGATTTCCAGTTTTGCTAAAAATTATGTAGAGAAATTTATTTCAAATGCAGTTATAGGATTAGGTGGTGCCACATATGCATTATCTTTAAAAGGAAAGAAAATTCAAAATGGTAATATTGGTGTGTATTTATTCGCATTTATATTCGGAATGGTTGGGTTTTTAGTTTATGTATTTATAATTCGAGATGTAAAATAATGGATAGTAGTATCGTTTTAATTGTATTATTAGTTGGCGCAATAGTCACCT